>NC_017506.1:631701-947552 GCF_000166295.1 Marinobacter adhaerens HP15 | reverse complement strand
TGGAGCGGAGAATGGTCTGAGCGAACTCGTCGGGATCTGACAGGCGTTCCCGGGTCTGGATACTGTAGACAAACTGCTGGCCCGCAGGCACGGGCGGCTGGCCGAGTTTACCCGCCGCGACAATCTGATTCTGCTCCCGGAGCGCAGCGGCAACCTCCGCAACGGTCACATCCAGCGAAGCCATCCGGCGGGGATCCAGCCAGACTCGCATGCTGTAGTCTTTCGCGCCCATCACTTCCGCCGACCCTACCCCTGGCACCCGACCAAGGGCTTCGACAAGGTTATTGGAGGCGTAGTTGCTGAGGAAGACGCCGTCGAGATCCGGTCGCTCGGAGGTCAGGTTTATACCCATCAGCATGTTGCCAGCCTGCTTGCTGACCACCACGCCCTGTCGACGGACTTCATCGGGCAAAAACGGTTCCGCCAGGGCAACGCGGTTCTGGACGTTTACCTGGGCAATGTCTGTATCGGTGCCGCTCTCGAAGGTAAGGGTGATCTTGGCCGTGCCATCGCTGGACGCGGTGGATTCGATATAGATCATGCCCTCCACGCCGTTCAGCTGCTGCTCTACCGGCCGGATAACCGCCTCCTCCACCACTTGGGAACTGGCGCCGGGAAGCGAGGCGTTCACTTGGATCTGGGGCGGGGCCATGTCCGGATACATGTTGACCGGCAGAATGCGTAACGCCAGCAACCCGGCCAGGGTGATCAGGATGGAAATAACAAACGCAAACTTCGGTCGATGAATAAAAACCCGGCTGATCATTGGCCAGCCCCACCCATCTGGATGAGCGCTCCGGTTTGCTGGTCAATCTGTTTTTCAACGGGGCTGACCGTAACCCCGGGCCGCACTTTCTGCAGACCCTCGACAATCACCCGGTCACCGGCTTCGAGCCCTGAATTGACGACCAGCAGCGCGCCTTCCCGAGAGCCGGTCTGAATAAAATGCTGGGCAACCTGGTTCTGGTCATCAACCACCAGAACAAACTTGCCTTCAATGGTTTCCTGAACCGCCACTTGAGGAACGAGCACCTGCGGTTCTCCGGACTGCCCCTCAACCCGGAGCGTTACGTAGAGGCCTGGCACGAGCACCGCGTCGGGATTGGGAAAGACCGCTCGCATCGCAACGGTGCCGGTGCTGGCGTCCGTCTGCACGTCGGCGAAGTCCAGCACACCAGCCTGCTCATAGCGTTCGCCGTCTGGCAGGGTAAGATAGAGCCCCAGGGATCTGGATAGCGCTTGAGCAGATTCCGCTCCCCTGCGGCGGAAGTTGATAAAGTCAGCCTCATTGATCTGGAATTCGACGTAGACAGGGTCGGTCACCTGGATAGAGGTTATTGCTCCAGAAGAGGGACTGACCACGGCTCCTACGTCATAGTTCAGGCGGCCGATCCAGCCATCAAAGGGTGCGCGTATTTCAGCGTACTCGAGGTTACTTCCGGCCTTCTGAACGGCCGCCTGGGCAGCCTGGAGGCGGCTTTCAGCTGCGCTGAAGCGGTCTTTGAGTTTGTCCAGGTCCGCAGCCGACAGGAAGCCTTTCTCCGACACTTCTTCCCCTCGTTTCAGATTTCGGCTCGCAGAATCCACTTCGGCGCGGGCCGCAGCCAGTTCAGCATCAGCTTGTTGGAGATCAGCGCTTGCGCGAGTGTCCTCAAGCCGGATCAGGAGCTCGCCCTGGCTGACTTTCGCGCCCTCGGTAAAAAGAATTTCCCGGATTTCCGCTTCTATGCGCGGCGTGATATCCGCTTTGGCAGAAGCGGCCGTTCTGGCAACAAACTCCCGGGAAGGCCGGATTTCACTGGCCTCAAGTACCACCACGGAAACGGCAACGGGACTGGTTTGCTTTGGCTCCTGAGGCTCGGAACAGCCTGCCAACAACAAACCTGCACACACTGAAACTACGGCAATGCGGAAATTTTTATAGCCTTCCATCGTCTGTCTTCCCTGAAATGGCAGTCTCTTGGCGGGGTTCAATCAAGTCGAAAATAAGATTAGTCGAATCTTTGCTATATTTCCCTGAATCGTTCGTTTCAGAGATCCACTCAATGAAAATCCCCAAAACCGTAAAATTTACCTCCGTCATCATCGGGCTTTCCCTGGCGGGATGCTCAATTCAGAACACGCTGTCACTGGGCGTTGACGATCCCTGCGCCTCACTGAAAGGCATCGTTGCTGATTACCCCTCTGGTTTTGAGGCTTACCGTGGCAGCTCCAATAGTTTCAGCTCGGTAACTGTCTACAATGCCAAAGAACAGATAATCCGCGGACACTGCGAAGTCTGGAGCTGGGCCAATAACGACAGCGCCTACGTCTGCTCCGGCAATACTCCCAACGACGAGGTGGCGACCACCAGGTACGACACGGCTGTAAACTGGATGGGGCAGTGCCTGGGTGATAGCTGGTCAAGCACGGAAGGGGAAAGAACGAGGGATGGGATGAATGCAGGAATGGTCACCCGGTTCAGCGCGGCTGAGGCTGGGAAACCGAATGTATCGGTTCACAAGGTGGCCTTCCGCGGCGATTCAGCGGTTTATGTGTATGTGGGTACACCCAGTCGTTTGGCGGAGTTCTAACCCGAGAAACCCTGCCAGTTGAACAACAAAAAGGGCCACCCCCAGAGGTGGCCCTTTTTGTTTTCCTGGCTAAAGCAGGCGTCAGCCCAGGTTCTTTTTCACGAACTTCTGGATCTCTCCCACGATACCGCTACGGAATGCCAGTACCGTCAGGACGAAGATCCCGCCGAGGATTGGGTCCACCCAGTCACGCAGGGCACCCTGGGACAACTGGTACTCGATGTTCACCACGAAGGTGGCACCAACCACCGGGCCCAACAGTGTTCCCATACCACCAACAAGAGTCATCAGGATGACCTCGCCCGACATATGCCAGTGCGCATCGTTGAGGGAGGCAAGCTGGAACACCACAGACTTCATGGAACCGGCCAGACCGGCCAGGGCCGCCGAGATGACGAACGCGAGCACTTTGTAGCGATCCACGTTGTAGCCCAGGGAGACGGCACGGGGTTCGTTCTGCTTGATCGCCTTCAGCACCTGGCCGAACGGACTACCGACGATACGCTGTACCAACAGGTAGCAGGCGATGAACACCGCCAGGACGAAGTAATACATGTTCAGGTTGTCTTCAAGATTGATGAAGCCCAACAACTCGCCACGGGGAATGCCGTGCATACCGTCTTCACCACCCGTGAATTCAGACTGGACGAAGAAGAAGAACACAAGCTGGGCAAGCGCCAGAGTTACCATCGCGAAATAGATACCCTGGCGACGAATCGACAGCAACGCAAAGCCAGTACCAAGCACTGTGGCCGCCAGCGTACCGGCGATGATGCCCATCTCGGTGCTTAGCCCGCTGTAATTACTGAGCAGATAACCGGTGGTGTAGCCCCCTGTGGCCAGGAAGGCTGCGTGGCCAAATGACAACAGGCCGGTGAAGCCGAACAGAAGGTTGAACGCCACCGCAAACAGCGCGAAGCACAGGATCTTCATGAGGAAGACCGGATAGATCATGAACGGTGCCGCTAGCAGGAGGAGCAGCAGGACACCGTTCAGCATCATCTTTTTGCGATCCTGAGCGGCCTGTTCCTGAACGATAGCCTTGTGAATGTCGGCGGAATTGACTGGCTGATTCATGGTTATGCCTCCTTACCGAACAAGCCACTGGGCCGGAACATAAGAACCAGAACCATGACAAGGAAGATGATCGCCGAGGATGCCGGCGGGTAGAAGGTTTTGGTGAGCCCTTCAATCACGCCCATCAGAATACCGGTGATGATGGCGCCGCCGATGGAGCCCATACCGCCGATAACCACCACGGCGAAGACCGTAATCAGTGTGGCCGACCCCATGACCGGTGTCACCGAGTAGATGGGCGCGGCCAGAACACCTGCAAAGGCTGCCAGCGCAACACCAAACCCGTAGGTGAGGCTAATCAGAAGCGGCACGTTAATGCCAAAACCCTGCATCAATTGAGAGTCTTCCGTGCCGGCACGCAGGTAGGCGCCCAGCTTGGTTTTCTCAATCACGAACCAGGTTGCAAAGCAGACGACCAGTGCCGCTACGATGACCCAGGCCCGGTAGTACGGCATGAACATGAAGCCGAGGTTTACGCCACCCTTGAACATGTCCGGCATGGTATAGCGTAGCCCGGAAACCCCGAACCAGTTCACCAGAACACCCGAGATGATCAGCGCGACGCCGAACGTCAGCAGCAGACTGTAGATATGGTCCTGCCCCGCAATGCGACGCAGCAGAAAATATTCAATGGCGACACCGAAGGCACCAACCAGAAGTGGCGCCAGCAATAAGGCGACCCAGTAATTCACGCCCAGATAGTCGAACATCAGGACGGTGGTCATGGCGCCGAGCATATACATGGCGCCATGGGCAAAATTGATGATCTTCAGCAGACCGAAGATGACCGCGAGCCCAAGGCTCAGAAGGGCGTAAAAGGCGCCGTTGATTATCCCGATCAGGAGCTGGCCGGATAGCACAGCTAAAGGGACGCCGAAAATCATGGACATTGGGCTAACTCCAGAAGCAGCACAGGGATTGTTTTTGGCTTTATTCTTTTCCGTTTTCATGGGTTCGCCCTGCCCTGTTGCAGGACGAACCCATAACGGTCGCTTTTAGTTATTGACCAGCTTGCACTTGCTCTCGGAGAGCGGACGGTAGGACTCTTCGGCCGGGATGGTCCGCAGAATCTTGTACAGATCCCACTCGTTCTTGGACTCGGCCGGGGTCTTCACTTCCGCCAGGTACATATCGTGCACCATGCGGCCGTCAACGCGGATCTTGCCGTTCTTGGCAAACATGTCGTTGATCGGAGTGTCCATCATCTGCTTGCGCACAGTCTGGGCATCGTCAGAACCGGTGGCCTCTACGGCTTTCAGGTACTGCATGGCGCTGGAGTAGATGCCAGCGTGAACCATGGTCGGACGCACGCCGGTTTCTTCCATGAAGCGATCAGACCACTCACGGGTTTCATCGTTCATGTCCCAGTACCAACCGGTGGTGAGCTGGATACCCTGGGCCGTCTGAGCGCCAAGCGCATGTACGTCAGTCAGGAACAGCAGCAGTGCCGCCAGAGTCTGGCCGGACTGGGTTACGCCGAACTCACTGGCGGTGGTGATGGCGTTGGTTGTGTCGGCGCCGGCGTTTGCCAGACCGATAACATCAGCACCGGATGCCTGAGCCTGCAGGATGAACGATGAGAAGTCCTGAGTGGGGAACGGATGACGCACTGAACCGATGATTTCACCACCGTTGGCTTCGACCACGCGAGTCACGTCGCCTTCCAAAGCATGACCGAAAGCGTAATCGGCAGTCAGCATGTACCAGGTTTTGCCACCTTCTTTAACGACCGCACTGGCGGTGCCGTTGGCCAGCGGATAGGTGTCGTAAACGTAGTGGATGTGGTTCGGGGTACAGTGCTCGTTGGTGATGCTGGAAGCCGCTGAACCGGAAATGATACCGAGGCGATCGTGCTCTTCCAGAATCTTGCTCACGGCGATGGAAACAGAGGAAGCCACCATACCGGCTACGAGATCGACATCCTCGTTCTCAACCCAGCGACGTACGGTGCTGGATGAGGTATCCGGGCTGTTACGGTCATCGGCGCTCACCACTTCAATCTTGGCGCCATTTACCTGGCCACCAAAATCGGCAATCGCCATTTCCAGGGCTTTCAGCCCGTTGGGGCCTGCCAGATCACGGTAAGTGCCGGACATGTCCGCCAGATAACCGATCTTGACCGTGTCGTTGGAAATGGCCGCCTGGGCTCCGCCTACCATCATGGCTGATGCAACGGCTGATGTCAGAAGCTTTTTCATCATTGTCATTGTTGTATCTCCGCTACTGTCTTGCGTTGGTTCGGGTTGTTGTTACTTTTCTTGCTCTCGTCCTATCCGGGATCAGACCCCCAAATAGCCATCCAGCACCGACTGTTTTGCACTCAGTTCGTTGGCGCTGACTTCTTCCACAATCTGACCGTGCTCAACAACGTAATGACGGTCGGCTAACGGTGCTGCGAAGTGGAAATTCTGTTCAACCAGGACAATGGTCAAGCCCTTGTTTTTCAGGGCAATCAGGACCTCTCCCAGCTTTTCTACAATAACCGGGGCCAGGCCCTCTGTGATCTCGTCCAGCAACAGCATGTTGGCGCCGGTGCGCAGAATACGCGCCATGGCCAGCATCTGCTGTTCGCCGCCGGACAGCTTGGTGCCCTGGCTGAAGCGACGTTCATAAAGGTTGGGGAACATGTTGTAGATTTCTTCCAGGCTCATGCCGCCGCTACGCACAACTGGCGGTAGTGTCAGGTTTTCCTGGACACTGAGTGAGGAAAAAATGCCCCGATGTTCGGGGCAATACCCGACACCCAACCTGGCAATATGATGAGGTGCACAGGACATTGTCTCCTCACCATTGATCATAATGGAGCCGGTGCGCCGGCCAACCATATTCATGATGGCTTTGAGCGTTGTGCTACGGCCCGCGCCATTGCGACCCAATAAAGTCACCAGTTCCCCGCGGTTCACCACCATGTCGATGCCGTGGAGGATGTGAGATTCGCCGTAAAAGGCGTGCAATCCGGACAGTCGCAGCTGTTCGTACTCGCGGTCGGATTTCGTGGTCATTGCGCCGCCTCCGCCTGATCATTGTCGGCGGTGGTGCCGCGCTCGCCGCTACCATCACTGCCCATATACACCTCGCGAACCCGTGGATCGCCGGAAACCGTCGCGTAATCGCCTTCGGTCAGAACAGCGCCCTGAGCCAGTACAGTGATGCGATCACACAGTTTGCTGACTACGCTGAGGTTGTGCTCAACCATCAGGACAGTTCGTCCCTCGGCAGCCTTGCGTACCAGTTCCACAACGCGATCAACGTCTTCCGAACCCATGCCCTGGGTTGGCTCGTCCAGCAACAAAAGTTGGGGCTCCATGGCAAGCGTGGTGGCCAGTTCCAACGCCCGTTTGCGCCCGTACGCCAACTCAACGGTGGTGGTGTTGGCGAATTCAGCCAGGCCCACGGCGTCCAGGAGCTCCATGCAACGCTGGTTGAGCTTGTGCAGGGAGTTACCGGATTTCCAGAAACTGAAGGAGGTGCCCTCGAACGTCTGCAAGGCTACCCGGATGTTCTCCAGCGCGGTCATGTGTGGGAATACGGCTGAGATCTGAAACGAGCGAACAATGCCCTGGCGGGCAATGGCGGCGGACTTCATGGTGGTGATGTCCTGATCCTTGAACAGGATCTGGCCCCGGGTCGGGATCAGGAATTTGGTGAGCAGATTGAAGACCGTGGTCTTGCCGGCACCATTGGGGCCGATCAGGGCGTGAATGTGGCCTTTCTGGACCTTCAGGTTCACGTCGTCGACCGCAACAAAGCCCTTGAATTCTTTGACAAGGTTACGGGTCTCCAGAACGTACTGTTCACTCATGAGCCAATCTACCTTTGTTATTGTTGTGCGTTTTATCTGACTACCAGATTAGATTGACGTATACGTAAACGTCAACACTTAATTGCAGTTTTTAAGTACACTCTCGCTACGCAAAAAGTCGTATAGGAGTTCTACTACCTGGTCCTGCTTTTCCAGGTGTGGCGAGTGCCCCGCATCCTCGAGAAGAACGCCGCGGGCCTTTGGTCCGATGCCGGCAACGATATCCGTGACCTGCTCCGGCACTCCGTATTCGTCGTTTTCTCCCTGAATGATAATAGCCGGACATTCAATTGCCGCCAGCCAGCGACTGAAATCCATCGCCGCCTGAAACCCTTCGTCACGCCAGACTGTCTGCCAGGCGTTGAAAAGATCGTCAGTCCGGTTGCCGTGATAGCGCGCCAACCGATCCCGGATATCCGTCTCCCGGTAACGCACGGCCATTTCCTCGATACCAGCGAGGGTCAGGTGATCGGCATAGATGTGCGCCGCCATGGTCGCCAGCGCCTTTACACGGCCCCCCATGGTGCCGGCAGTCACGAGGGCAATGGAACCACCGTCGCTGTGCCCTATCAGCACCACATCCCTGATTTCGAGCTTGTCCAGGAGACGGGGCAACCACTGTTCGCCAGCTGTCTCAAGGTAATCGTGTGGGCGCGGGAGCTCTTCATCGGGAGAATGGCCATAGCCCTGACGATTGTAGATCAGCGCGTCGCAGCCGGTTGCTTTCGCGAGCTTTTCCGGAAACTTACGCCACAAGGCGATGCTGCCCAGGGACTCGTGGAGAAAACCAGCACCGGCCCTTTCGGTTCCGCGTGCTGGATTCGCCTGACTTCCAGCTCAATACCGTCGCCTATCGGCACCATCATGTCACGAATCTGCATGGCATTACCGGTTTGGCGGAATTGAATAGGTCATGGTGGAGTGGGCAACCGGCTCTTCGGCACCTTCCGAGTACACGAACACTTCGCCCACGCCCATGGTACGGCCGACTTTCAGCATGGTGGCACGGGCCCAGATAGGCTGATGCGCCACCGGCTTGCGCAGAAAATTAATGTTCAGATTGGTGGTCACCGCCAGGGGAACCAGGCCAATCTTGCTCAACAGCGCCGCATAAAGGGTGACATCCGCCAGCCCCATCATGGCCGGCCCGGAGACGGTGCCCCCGGGCCTGAGATGCGCCTCATCCACTTCCAGTTTCATTTCTGCCCAGCCATCCCCGAGCTTCTGCAGGGTGCCGTAGGCCTCCCCCTGCGGAAACTGCTCGTCAAGGAAGGCCTGCAGCTCTTCGAACGTAATGATCATGCGCCGATTTCTTCCTTGGCCTGATTACGCAGGACAAACCGCTGGATCTTGCCGCTGGGAGTCTTCGGCAGCTCATCGACAAACTCAATCTCCCGGGGGAAGGCGTGGGTCGAGAGCCTGCGACGCACCAACTCCTGCAGTTCGTCTTTCAGGGCCTGTTCGTCTCCAAGAGCGTAATCGCCCTTGATCACCACATAAGCCTTGATGATGGAACCGCGCTTTTCGTCCGGCTTGCCGACAACGCCGGACTCCGCCACAGCGGCGTGCTCGAGCAGTGTGCTCTCGACGTCTGCCGGTCCCACCCGGTAGCCGGCCGTGGTGATGATGTCATCATCCCGGCCACTGAAGGAGAAGTTGCCATTGCCGTGGTTGATGACCATGTCACCGGTGAGGTAGTAGCCGTTAACGAACGGGTCCTTTTCACCCCAGGTGTAACCGTCGAAGTGGAAAAGCGGGGACGCTTTTACGTCAACCGCCAGTTGACCAACTTCACCCTCGCCTACAACCTCGTTTTTCTCGTTCAGCGCGACCACCTTGTGGCCAGGAGAGGCATAGCCCATGGAGCCTTCACGGACCGGATGCGCCAGACCGTGGAAGTTGCAGCAGGTCATGCCAGTCTCGGTCTGGCCGTAATGATCTTTAACCGGGCAGTAGTGACGGTTGCGAATCCAGTTCACCACTTCCGGGTTCAGAGGCTCGCCGGCACTGCTGGCAACCCGAAGGCCCAGGTTCTCGCCTTCCGGCAGCACGTGATCGTTTGCCTTGAGCAAACGGTAAGCCGTAGGCGCCGCAGCCAGGTTGGTGATCTTGTACTTGCGGATCATGTCGTAGGTGGATTCCGGGGTAAAACCACCCGGGTTGAAGTGCGTGGCGTGGCCCATCAGCAGCGGCCCAACCACGGCATAGTAAAGACCGTAGGCCCAACCGGGATCGGCCACGTTCCAGAACCTGTCACCATCCTGCAGATCAATGGCGTATTTCATGTAAACGTAGAACGCCAGCAGCGCTTTGGCCGGTACCGCAACCCCCTTGGACTTACCCACGGTGCCAGAAGTGAACATCTGCAGGAACGGATCGTCGCCCTTGATCATGACAGGCTCGAAATCGCTCGACTGGGCCGCCAGGGTCTCTTCGAAGTCAGGGATGTCCGCGCCAATCTCACTGGCATTTACACCCACAACCGGCGGGCAGACTTTGACATCGTTCAGCTTGGGATAGTTCTCCGGGTTGGTAACCACCAGCTTGGTGCTGGCTCGCTCGAACCGGTACTCGATGGCCCCGGAACCAAAGGCCGTGAACAGCGGCTGATACACGGCACCAGCACGCAGGGTTCCGGCGATAACGATCAGCAGCTCCGGAGTGCGCGGCAGGAGTGCAGCCACCCGGTCGCCCTTTCCGATGCCCTGGGATTTCAGATAATTGGCAAAACGCGCAGAGGCCTCTTTCAGCTCGGCGAAAGTCAGAGTGCCGTCACCGCCATCTTCGGTTTCGTAGTAAAGCGCAACCCGACTCGGGTCATCTGCCCATTTGTCGCAGATTTCGTGACATACGTTGAGCCCGCTATCCAGACGTCCATCCAGGATGTCCGCTTCCAGAGCAGCAGGATCGAAGTTGTTGTAAACGTCGGTATATTCCGGAAGGCTCATTCTCAACTCCTGTTGTTTTTATCATTGAAAGCACGGGTCAAGGTTTAGCACAGGCTTCACTTTACGTAAAGGTAAACTTTAGACCAAAAAGGAAGAAATCTGCGGGGCTTTATGAGCAGGAAAAGCGGGTGCGACAGGCCTGCCGCACCCTTAGAAGGGATCAAACACAAAAATCAGGATTTCGGTGTGATCTTTCCGGGATGGCGGCTTGAAAGTATGTGGTGCAGGGAGCCGCACTCCACCATGGGATCATCGCAATTAACCACGATGTCGGAGCGGGCAATGACATAGCCCTTGCCGGTGATGCTGTTTTTGATCACCTGGTACTCACCCTCTTCCTCAACCGAAGTGAATTCACCGATAAAGCCCGTCTCTCTGAGGGAAACGGTTTCCAGCTTGTCGCCCGGCTTGATGCTGCCTTCGTAGTTCATCAACGCCAGACGGGCGGAAGTGCCGGTGCCCGTTGTGCTCCGACAGATCACACCGGGATGCACATAGGTTGCCGAGCGGGACCGGTAATAGCCCTCTGCCACATGTTCCACAGGGCCCATGAAGTGCAGGAACGGCAGTGGCCCTACGTCGCCAAGCGTATAATGGGAAAAGCCCCGCTCTGCCTGAATCGCCTCGACAATGGCGTGGGCGGTTTCAGCGAGTTTGCGTTCTTCGTCCAGGGTCAGATCGAAGCCCATGCTGGCTGCATCAACCAGGGCATAAAAGCCGCCGCTGTATGCAACGCTGTAGGTAATCTCGCCCAGCGAAGGCACGTCGATGGTGGCCTTGTAGGTGTGGATATAGCTGGGCAGACCTTCACAGGTGATGGCTTCTACCACTCCGTCGTGCACCGTCGCCTCAATCTGGACCAGTCCGGCGGGCGACTCCAGTATAAAACTCTGCTGGCCTTCCTGTTTGGGCACAATGCCCGCTTCCAGCACCGCCGTAGCCGTGCAGATGGTGTTGGAGCCCGAGTAGATAGGGTAGCCCATGACTTCCATGATGATGTAACCGGCGGCAGCTCGCGGATCCGTGGGCGGCACCAACAGATCCACAGACATTTCCGGTATCCCGTAGGGCTCTTCCAGCAAAAGCCGGCGTAGACCGTCGGCGTCATCCCGCAGGTACTCCATCTGCGCTCGCACGGTATCGCCGGGCAACAGATCAATGCCACCGGTCACGATCCGGCTGACATCACCGCCGGCATGGGTATCCATCAACTGAATGGTAAGTTCCGGTTTCATCAAGCGCTCTCCAGTGACCAGGGTTGGCCGTGTTCTTCCCATTGTGAGTCGGGAACGATCACGATCTTGCCGAGATAATTACTACCCCGGTTCACAAAATATTCTTCTGCCCGGTGCAGATCAGAGAGCCGAAACGCACCGTGCAGAACCGGTTTCAGTTGCCCTCCCCGGATCCAGGCCATTAGTTGTTCCGCCTCTTCGCGGGTGCCATGAGACACCCCGAAAATCTGTACCTGATAGAGGTAGATCCGGGTCCACAGGATTTCGCTTATGTTGCCGCCACTGGCCCCGGCAATACTCAGGCGCGGGTAGGTGCTGCGGGCGTTCATGTCGAAGATCATGGTGTCGATGAACACATCGGTCATCTCTCCGCCCACCAGGTCCATCACCGCATCAATGGGCTTGCCTCCGGTTTCCGCTTTCACCCGATCTACAAAGCTGTCCATATCGGAGCGATCCAGCACCGCCTCGGCGCCCAGTTCCAACAGCGCTGCCGCTTTGTCCTGTTTACTGAGAGCATAGGGAATAGCCCCCATAATTCGGCAAAGCTGGATCAGGGCCGTGCCAACGCCCCCGCTCGCGCCGGTCACCAGGACCCGCTCTCCGGCCTTGATGTTGGCCGAGGTAAGCATGTGCATGGCGGTCTGGTAGGAACACATGCCCATGGACGCCACTTCGGCATCCGCCAGTTCGGCATTGGGTATGTGATGGAACTGGTCAGCCGGCAGCGCTACGTATTCCGCGTAACCGCCGTCGGCACCGTGGCCGTAGTAATCGGGCGTGAGATTGATGTCTCGGCGGTCATTGGCGTAGATGTTGAAATCCAGAAGGCCCCGTTCTCCAATGCGGGACTCATCCACACCGTCACCAACAGCCACAACGCGCCCGGCGATGTCTGCCCCCTGGATCCGCGGAAAAACCAGCGTGGGCTTGCCGCCCATCTGGAAGGATGTCATTTCGCCTTTTTTTGGTGGGATACAGCCCTTCCCGTGCCTTGCGGTCGGTGTTGTTCTTCGCCGTTGCCGTAACCTGAACAAGCACCTGACCGGCTCCGGGCGCAGGAACAGGCACGTCCTGGTACTCCAGTTTATCGACATCACCGTGACCGGTAAGAACCATGGCTTTCATGGTGTTCGGGATCATGGGCTGACGATCCTCCCTGTTTGCTGAATTTCGGGTATTCAAAGAGGATAGGTGAGTTTACCGGGCGTGTCAGTGCGTGTTGCGGGTATCCATTATCAGACTACCGGGCAATCACTTTATAGACAGGACGCAGCTTGGGAATCTGCTTGAGTACCACCTGGATGACCGTCATCAGCGGCACCGCCAGGAGCACGCCCACCGGCCCCCAGAGCCAGCCCCAGAAGAAGATCGAGACGAAGATGATCACCGGATTGATCGCCATCCGAAAGCCGTGAATCCAGGGTTCGATAAAGAACCCGACCAGCGTGGTCAAACCGAGGAAGCCCAGTGGCGCAATGGCCATCATCCAGAACTCATCAAGGCTAATGGCCGAGACAATCGTCAGCATGGAGATAGAGAGAATAACCCCGAGGTAGGGAATGAACCGGGCAAGCCCGGCGACCAGCCCCCACACAGCCGGATCCGGCAGCCCGACGGCCCAGCAGATCAGGCCCGTTGTGGTGCCGACGGCCAGATTACTCAGGCCGAGAACGCCCAGGTACTGGGCAATCTGATGCTGAGAATCGTGGGTAATCCGAAGCACGGTTTTCCGCTGATCAATGGGCAACTGACGGACAAAGTTCTTGATCAGACGATCACCGCTCACCAACAGGAAATAGGTCAATGCCAATGCCAAAGCCAGGCCAGCGATGCCGTTCCGGGCTTTGGTCATCAACTGGTTGCGCCAGGAATCCGTCTGCAGAACAACCGTCGTTGGCTGTTGCCTTTCTGACTCCGAGAGCTCCTCAACGGACTTTTCAACCTGTTCCGCAGACTCGGAGACTCTGGCGATCTGGCGACTGATTTCGCTCTCGCCCACCAGCAGCCTCGATATCCCCTGGGGCACTTCCTCAACCCACTTGAGGGCAGGCGTCGCGACGGCCAGTGTAATGCCGACGATGCCGGCGAGCACCAGGAGCACAAACACCAGGGAGCTGATCATCCGGGGAACCCGCCACTTAACGTATGCCTTCTTGACCAGGGGCGAGAGCAGCAGGCTCGTCATTACCGCAAGAATGATGGGCAGGACAATCTGATGAGCCACGTACAGGGTGTACAGGATTCCCAGGCCGAACAAACCGTATATCGGCGTGGCAAGATCCGATGAGATCAGCAGGCGCTTGTTCTCACCCGTCGGTTCCTTATTTGTGGATTGGTCTTCCATGATGAAGCCTGTGTACCGTGAAAAAAGCTGGCCCGGAAACTCCAGGCCAGTGTTAAAAACGGTCAGTCTACCTTCACCATGGCGCGAGCGCACCCGGGAGAGGGTTACGCGGGGTTCACTTGAGTCGTATTCAGCGCCCGATCAGCTCGCCATCTTTGGCAAAAAGGAGGTGTCCACCCAATACCGCTTGGGGTTTGTGGGATTGATGTAAACGGGAATGGACTCGCTCTGGATATGGTCCGAAGGATCAAACCAGAGGTTGCCGCTCCTGAAGACATGGATATCGGAGGTGACCGGATTCTGCCACTGGCAAACGATCTGATAGGGGCTCTTACCGTTCATGACGATCATCTGGTTCTTTTCGACACCCTGAAACATACCCTGAACCCGTTGCCCGGTTTTGCGAAGTTTGGCAGCCCCACTGTTCCTGACAGCGGGCACAACAAACATACCGGCTCCAACCATAAAGAAAACACCGCCCAAACCGCCTACGATCAGGGTGACTCCCCACAGCGAAAAGAATCCATCGATTCTTGCAGACTCAGCATTGCCGGGCATGAACAACACACGAACCGTCTCTCCGCGACTGTAACTCGGAGGGTTGCTGCCGCTGGATGAGAGGAACTCTGTGAGCCTGCCTTTTTCGTCTTCAAAACGGACGAGAGGATAGTAGGCATTGGAATCACTGGATCGTGATCGAATCAGGTCGGTTACAACGCCCGGCTTGGCTGTCGCGGTTTCAAGAAAGGTTGAAGTGCTCTGGAAAGAGAAAAAGGCGCCGACAAGCATGCCGACACCCACGAGTGAAAAAATCACCCGCAGCGTATTGAAGGTTTTCATATCAGTTCCCTTGAAGATTGCTTCCTTGCCCGAAAACACCCTGTTTTCGGAACTCAGAATTATACTCGATTCAACAAGGCTTGAAAGTCACAAGATGAGACGCGGTTCCTCCAATCCATACAAACTATCTCTATGGTAATTCTGTTGCTCCAAGCAAGTTGATAGAATATTCCCAACACATGGAGTGTTAACCCCATTGCACGGAGCAAGCATGCGTTACCTCGTTTTTTCTTCTCTTGTTGTCACTTCTGCCCTTTCCGGTTGTAGCCTTTATTACGAGTCCCAGGCAAAAGACATGATTCAGCGTCAGATGGACGCCATGGTTTTTGTGGAAGGTGGGGAGTTTATGATGGGGAATCCTGGGGGGTGGGATGGAAGCAACGACAGCTGGCCGCCGCATAAAGTAGTTCTGGACGATTTCTATATTCAGAAGTATGAGGTCACTCAGGGGGACTTTGAGCTGTTTATGGCGGTGACGGGGTATGAACACTCGAACAGTTCCTACGAAAGCCTTAGAGATCATTCTCCGGATCGCTTTCAATCAAGCTTCCCGGCAGTAGTGTCATGGAAAGATGCGTCGGATTTTTGCGAATGGCTTGGATCTCAGACTGGCAAAGCCGTTGAACTCCCGACGGAAGCACAGTGGGAATATGCAGCCCGAAGCGGTGGCAAACCGTTTCGCTATGCTACTGAGAACGGAGACGCGAAAGAAGGTGTAACAATGGCAGCACGCCCATCACAGTACAGACGACAGAATAAATCACTTCCGCAGCCGCCAGGGAGCTACCCTCCAAACCTGCTTGGCCTGTACGACATGTCAGGGAATGCTGCGGAATGGGTGAGAGATTATTATCACGCCGATTATTATGAGCGCTCCCCCGTAAATAACCCTAAGGGACCCGAGAGCCCAATCATAGAAAGCTGGAGCAACGAACCCTTCCGGGTCCTCCGAGGCGGCGATTTTAGAGACTTCTCAGGGAACACAACAGTCACAAGACGCAAAGCGATAGAACGGGCAACAAATGAATCCACCGGTTTTCGGTGCTCCCTCTTAAAAATTTAACTACCGGAACCCATGACACTTGCCTTTTCAAATGTTCCCCACATTTGTAGGGCGCTCAATTTATCGGTTCTGGATGATTGACGACACAGCGGAAGCCTTGGTTTGGAGAGTCAATACTCACAGCCCTTCGACCGTAGACCGTTGCCAAACCGCCCGAGTGATCGCCGTAACCGGCGAGATCGCGGACAGTTTTCTTATCCGCTTCGGACTCGTTCGGCTCAGCTGCAACGGAATTAACGGTACCCAGGTGACCAAATCCGGAATAGTATCGATCCCGGGTCCACTCCGAGACGTTACCTACCATATCGTGTATACCGAGTGGATTCGGAGGATAAGAGCCTAGCGGTCGCCATTCTGTTTCTAACGATGAGTGGACGAAGAGAGAGCTTCGGGATGGTCCCACGCCTAGCACAAGCCCCGCGTGAGCGTTTACGTAGAATTTTCTAGTCTACGGACTGAATAAAAGTTTGGGCTCAGCTTCAGCCCTAACGCCCAACGCTGCCTCGACCTTCATCCCCACTTGACAAAGCCTATCCCACTCGAGCTTATCGCTCAGTACGTCTTGCAAGCGCAGCTCACCTTCCAGCACACATCCACCACGAATGCGTGCGAGTACGCCTAATTCACCCCCGCTTTTTGCCCGTTCTTCCTCGAGGCAATTCCCTTCAGGGTGGGAGGGCCATCGGCTGTGGACAAGTGAACATTTCCGGCAATGAGAGCCGAAGCACCGGCGAAACCCGAAAGCGAGGCACTAAACACAGCCTGAAAATGACCGAGTGACGCAATCTTGCGCACCCCATCCTAGCCTCCAACCCGGAAGAGAACTGATCATCCGGGGAATCCGCCACTTAACGTATGCCTTCTTGACCAGAGGCGAGCATGGCGGGCTGGTCATTACCGCGAGAATGATGCGCAGAACAATCTGATTAGCCACGTACTGGGTGTACAGGGTCCCAAAGCCGAACAAGCCGTATATCGGCGTGGCAAGATCCGATGAAATCAGCGGGCGCTTGCTCTCACCTGCCGACTCACAATTTTTAATTGCTCTTCCATGATGAACCCTGCGCACCTTGGAAATGAAATGGTCTGGTAAATCCAGACCCCCATTCTTTATTGGTGGTCGGGTTCCTTCAAGAAAGCAACCGTCATTCAGGATAGGGTATTGGTGGCTCCATCGAGGAATACCATTGCCGCAAGCTCTGAACCACAACCCAGTGCTTCGGCTTACCGAATTTTCGGCAATTCATACAACGCAACTTGCCAGGTTCGTAAAACTCAATTTCGAGCAAAGCCCCTCTGTTATTCGATTTTTGGCTGGCACACCCATCACCAAAGGAGCTCATGAACAGCGCATAGTTGTCGTTATAATCACAAAAATTGAAGGTATTGGAGAGAGGTTGCCCGAGTAGGTTAGCCATAAACATGGTCGTTTTCGATATGATGAGCCTCGCCTGTTTGTTAAAGCGCCGCCCATGCTCTTGGTAGTGTGCTACGAACTCCTCACCCTCTTCCACCTCATAGTCCGGGTGATAGACTCCCCAATTAGCCTCTTTCAGCCCATCGGGTTGTGGATCGGCCCATAAAAGCGGACTAACCACAATCGGAAAAGACGCCATGAGAGCGACCAGACCGAAAGCAGGTAATCGCTGATTCGAGGAGTCGCTCAACGCTGGCATTGCCAGAGTAAGCAAACCGACCCAGCCCGAAAGCAAACACGCCGCCAGAGCAATCCGCTCGGTAAAAAATAACCAAACAAAAACCCAAGGCCAGGTCAAAAAGCCCAGAGACACCCCTTTTCCCACAAGAGTAATTCGATTGTTATCCCGGAAAGGAACACTGAAGAGAACCGCCAACCAACCGGCCAGGGTGCTAACGGCAAATGCGATCATGAACCCAACGTTCAGGATTCCATTCTCAATTTCTAGAAAGGATGCCTCGGCACCTTCAAAAACCGAAACTCTAATGTAGCTAATAAGAATGAGAGTCGAAGGTATGAGTAAAAAAGCTGCAATATACTGCATCTAGCCTAACTTCCCTGTTCATATGACTAAGCTTATCGATTGATTGGCTTCGGATGATTAACGACACAGCGGAAGCCGTTGCCGCCAGCGGAAACAGGCACACCGGATCGCGCAAACACAGTAGCATTGCCACCTACGTGGTCTCCGTGGCCAGCCCAATCTCTTACAGTTTTCTCCGGACTATCTGGGTCAATGGGTTTCAGCGGACCTCTGGGATTGTTGCGCGGCGCATGCTGATAATAGTCCTTCTGAAACCAGTCCTGAGTCCATTCCGCAACATTCCCCGACATGTCATGAAGTCCTATCGGATTGGGCGGATAACTACCAACAGGTCTCCTCTCCATGACTAGAGAAGAATGGCTAAGCATATTGCCGGAAGGCGGGATACTTGGATCAATATACTGCCTGGGCCTCTGCAAATATGTATCGTTATCTGCAACGCCAGTATTTGTGGCGAAGGGAACATTACTGCCCCTGCTTCGGGCAGCGAATTCCCATTGCGCTTCCGTAGGGAGAGCAAAAGGCAAGCCGGTTTGATCGCCTAACCAGGCGCAGTAACCTTCCGCTTCATGGTAGTTTGGCGTTCTGGCAGGTTTAAGATAAAAATAAGGAGAAAAGGGATCTTCACTTGGTTCGGCGATAAATTTCTCGTCATAGACAGAGCCCTCATACAAGGAAAAGCGTCCAAGTTTTTCGTAGTAGACATGCATTTCTCCCCAAGTTGTCTCGTATTTGGAGATTGAGTAGCTATCGACACTAACCTCGACAGCAGGCCGAGCATGATCGGTTAAAACTACATAAGGCGAACCATTCGGGTGTCCCACATCACCCAGCTTAAAAGTACCTCCGTCAACAAAGACCAGATTTTCAATCGCTTTTTGCTTGATTCGAGAAACCGCATCGGCCGAGCCGTTACCAAACCTCTCACAAGCAGATAATGAGGTTGCAAGCAACACCAACAACCCCAACTGCAAACCATTGTTCAGAACCATATGTGGTTTTCCTTAGCCAATCCTACAAATACGGCAGACGTCGAAAGGATCCATTCTCACAGGCCTTCCCGCTATTGCTGTTTGACCCTGAAGCCCGAGCATGAACATGCGCTGATCCGCTTTGTTTTTTCCAATGAACGCAAAAAGTCGTTCAACGTTCGAGTCAAACTCCTCTTGCATTGCAAAACCTTCAGGATTCATTCGCACAACGGTTTCCTCGAAATCGCGCCACCCCTGGAAAGTTTCCATTATCTGCTTAACAGCCGTAATTTTGATGTCATCGTCATCCCACAAATCGGGTGTCACCCACCAGTCATAAAGAATATTATCCAGAACCGTACCTTTGACCTCAGGTGGGGCATGCAGGAAAACGGAATTCTCCTTCAATTGCAGATCAGTGAGTATGTTTTGCGCGATGTCAGTGCTTTGTTTTTCTCGGTAACGATTAACAAAAACCTCCTGGGCGTATGTAGCCAGCTCATTTGCGATAGAACCAGCAAACTCGTTAGCCACTTCAAATGCCGACAACCCTCTCGCCAAAGCATATAGCCCCATTCGTTTATACCACTCGAAAGCGTCGGTACTTTGATCAAAGAGCTCTAAATACCTGAAATCCACATCCAATAGTGCGTTGTAGACGAAATGGAGCATCCGAATGACTTTCTGAGTCTCGATCTCCAAGAGAAAGCTTCCAGATGGCCCCACGCCTAGCACAAGCCCAGCGTGTGCGTTTACATAAAATTTGCCAGTCTCCGGGCTGAATAACAGCCTGAGTTCGGCCTCTGCCCCAGCCCCCAACGCTGCCTCGACCTTCTTACCTACCCTACAAAGCCTTTCCCACTCTCGCTTCTCGGTCAGTACGTCTTTCCAACGCAGCTCACCTGCCACCTCACATCCGCCACGAATGCCTGCGAATACCCCAGCCTCAGCCCCCGCCCTCTGCCCGTTATTCCTCGAAGCAATGCCCTTCAGAGTGGGGAGGCCGTCCTTGGTGGACACGTGAACATTTCCAGCAATAAGAGCCGAGGCGCCGGCAAATCCGGTCAGCGAGGCGTTGATCGCTGCCTGGAAATGGCCGAGCGACGCGATCTTGCGCTCGCCATCCCAGCCTCCAACCCGATAAGGAATCCGGATTTCGGACCGGTTATTCACCGGAAACGCCTGCTCAACACCAACCTTGCCCTGCGCCAGGGCATACTGCGCTTCCGCTTTCGCCTGGAAATGCACTTTCCCCTTGCGCGGATCAAATTCGCCCGAGGCCGCCGCGCCGGCAGCAAAGCGCATGAACTGTGCCTCCGCAGAGGCATCAAACCCGGTCTCATCGACCGCTTCCCGCCTGGCTTCCGCGTCTCCCCAGATAGACCAGGATGCTTCATCGTAAAACTTGTTCAACGTCGTCATCAGCGCGCCATTTTTATCCGGCTCCCAGAGGGTTGCGTTGAACTTGATGTTAAGTTCGCTTCGGATAGCATCTCGTAGCTTAGCCGGATCAACGCCGTTCTCGGTTAGCCAACCCTTACTGCGCTCCCTGTCTCGCGATGCCATCGAATACCGGCGAGGGTGGTTCGCGATCTTGTCAGAGCGAACAAATGTGACGTGCTTATTGCCGGCCAACCGCTTTATTTCAGTAATCGGTGGAATGGATTGCATGTCGTTGGTCAGGACTGAGCGTGCCTCAAGTTCGTCTATCAGCCGTTCTTTCTCCTCCTGTACTTCCGACAGCAAGCGCCCTTCGCCCTCACTCACGCCCAGTTCAGAGTCGGTCTCACCCTCATCAAGCCCGTCAAGCTTCCCGTAAAATTCAGTGATGGGGCCACAAACGAATTCCTCTTCTTCGACCCACTCCGCCAATTCCGCCTCAGTCAGGAGAATCAGTTCGTCAGACCCGGTTACATGGACAACTTCCACGATTTCTTCGGAACAGGGAGGCTCCTGAGCAACAGATCCCACTTCGCAGTTGGAGAAATCAGCCTCGTTGGCCGCTGGCAGCTTGAGCAGCTGTCCGGGGAAGATACGATCCGGGTTCTCAATTGCAGGATTCAGCCGCATCAGGCTGCTCAGGGTTGTTTGATGCCTTTGTGCAATCGCACTGAGGGTGTCGCCGGAGCGAACGGTGTATTCAGAATTCATCAGGCAACTCCGTATGCCAAATGGTTATCCACTGCTTTCAGACGTGCGCTAGCCGAGACCTCAGAGTCAGACAGAATGGTGCGGATTTCGGCAAGCTTGATCCGCTCCCCGTGAACCACGGCCAGCTCTGAGTAACGGCTAACCTCCTTTTCGGTTCGAAAACCCAGCGCGGTTGCCTCATTGATGAGTTGCTCCAACCGTGCTCGATCCGTGATGTCGAGAAAACGGCCCAACTTCTCGACGAATTCATGCCTGGCGCTCTGTGACAGCACTGCCACATGATTTTCAGTGAGGAGAAACCAGCCTTCCTCAGCCGCTTTCCTGAAGTGTTGCGAGCCATCTGAATCGAACCGGGATAGCTCTCCGTTCGGCTGGAAGGCCAGCCACTCTCTGACTGGCCCACTAAAGCGAGCGCGTTCCTGCTCATTCAGTGCAGACATCAGCCGCGTGAGCTGCTTGGGTGCGTAATAGCGCAGGTAGGAGAATCCCCCATTCGGCATCCGCACACTGAGCAAACTGCGCAAATGGCCCGCCACAAGGGGAAGGCTTTGATCCGATAGAAGGATAATGGCTTTATCCTGCCACTCAGACTGGGCACGCCAAAGCCGTGTACCCTCGGAGGGTTTGACCAGGCAAGGGGTTACTTCCATAGCCGCTTCATGTGGTGTGCCCAAGAACAGATATTCCAGTTGGGGCTGATCATCATGCTCGTAGGTGAAGCGCGGTGCATCAAACAATGCACCGTCAAAAAGAATGTAGGCGTTCGCCCTGGTTGTTTCATCCAGCCCTATCATGCAGTCACATCCTCGCATGAACAGGATGAGAGGGCGCAGGTGCCATCCGACTTGCGCCCGCATTGCTTGACCAGTGCAACATCGTTCCTGGCCGCCGCTTTCAGGGCCTGCACCGAACTTGGAGTCGGACCTGCTAAAGCCCGGGTGTCGGTTTCAGCAAGCTGTGCCGGTTTATTCGTATCGGCAATTTCACTCAGGCTGGCCGGAAGCGCCGGGTCTTGGGCCGACACCCCACTCCCACTCCCAGGCCCACCGCCAGAGTTCATGCGCACCGAAGGCCCGGAGACCGTAACGCCACTGGGATCCAGCTTCAGAAAGCTGCCACCCGCCTTGAGCGTGAGTTCGGCGCCCGCCTCGATTACGACTTTCATACCCGCTTTGTGGTGGATCTCGGTGCCAGCTTCAACGAGCTGGTTTTTGCCCTGTTTGCTGTGAAGACTGCCACCGATGGAGAGGCTGTAATCACTTCCGACCGACTCACGCTGTTCGCCATCGACAGTTCGGTGCTCATTGCCTTTGACATGACTGAATTCGTTGTTTTCGACCGTGCGGTGACTGTCGTTCCGAATCACCTCCGTGCGGTTGTTCTCGGTGAGCAGGTCCAGGTCTTTCTGGGCGTGGACGTAGATCTGTTCCTGGTCCGCCTCATCCTCAAACCGCAGTTCGTTGCTGCCCTCGCCCTTGTGGGTCTTGGTTTTCAGGGTGGTGCGGGTTTTGTGCTCCGGCAGCCCATAGGGTGGCGTGTTGGTGATGTGATGGGTTCGCCCGGTGATGATGGGCTGGTCCGGGTCGCCGTCCAGGAAGGAGACAATTACTTCGTGGCCGATTCGTGGCAAGGCCATGAAGCCATACTGGCCGCCGGCCCAGCCCTGACTGACTCGGAGCCAGGCGCTGCTGTGTTCGTCGTTTTTCGAGTAGCGATCCCAAGGGAAACGGACTTTGACCCGGCCATGTTCATCGCAGTGAATCTCTTCGCCTTCCGGGCCTGTGACAATCGCAATTTGCGGGCCGTCCATCAGAGGACGATGGGGCGTTCGGGGACGCCAGGTCAGGTCTGCAGGTATGGCATTGAACCGGTTGTGATAGGTGGTGGGTTCGCTGCCGCCCTCCTCTTCCAGGGCCTGGGGCTGGGTGCCGGTGTGAGTGACTGCGGTCAGCAGCCATTCCCGATTCAGGGCGTCGCTGTCGTGCTCCTTCAGCTCAACTTTGGCGCCGGCGCTGAAGTCCGGGCGATTGCTCTCACCGGATGCGGTACTGGCATCATTGCGGAGGGATTGCAGTCTGGCTTCGGTAAACGGCTGGCCACTGGCATCGGCCTTGAAGCGGCCGGGGTAATCGTAGTGCTGGTAATCTTCCCGGTGCTTCAGGTCGCCGGAAGCATGCTGATGCATCAAAGCATAGGCGGGATTCTTAAAGGTATAATCCTTCATGGCCACAGAGGCCACCCGCACCCGCTCTTCATATCGAAATCGGTACACGACCGGGCGCCTGCTGCTGCCGCCGGCTCTGGCTTTATATTCTGCCGGCTCCAGCTTCGGCGCATCGCCATGATGGTCGGCGATTACAAGCGCCGGCTGTGTGTCTGCGTCCACGCTCCCGTGTTCATACCTGTAATGCCAGCCCTCTTCAGCCGCGAGACGTTCGAGGAAGGCTAGGTCGCTTTCTCGATGCTGAACACAATACTCCCGCTGCTCGGGAGTGCGTTTCAGATCGAAAACCGAGTCGATAATGCCGCGCTCTTCCAGCAAGGTTCGCGCGATGGTATCGCTGCTTTGGGTCTGGAAAATCCGGCTGTTGTGCATCAGCCCCAGACGCCAGAGTGGCGACTGAATATTCAGTTCATAGCGGGTGCGCCGGTGACCGGCATCGCCCCGAACAAATTCGTTGACCACACCGGTGAAGCGCCTTAGCGGCTCGCCATCCTGCCAGACCACAAGATCCACCGGTTGCTCAAGAATTTCCGCTGCCTGAATTGAGGGATCGGTACTGGCCAGCTCAAGCCGACCGTGAAACACCTCGGACAGGCATTCGGTCAGGGTAAAACCGACGAGTGAAAAAATATCAGAGGGGAGACCGCCAACGCGGACGGTGAACTGCAATCCATTTGCCTGGGGCATGTCTTCAATCCTTTGAAGTCATCAATCCGGATGATTCTGCTACAAAAACTGCACTATCCCTGGCAGTTCTTCCATCGTAGCGGGTGAAACATTAACAGCGTAGCCGCGGTTATTCAACGAAAAGACCAGACGTTACTCACTCGCCTCCTGAAGCGAACGATACCATTCGGCGTACGGCGTGTTCTCGATCTTGCACTGGGTGTAGTCCGGTTCGCCATCAGACCACCATACCGGCCCGCGCTCACCCAGGGCACGCTTGGCGTGATCCACCTGTTGGCGGGCCTCACGCTCCTGACCCTCGTCGCCGGATGCTTTCGCATCCCGCACCATCCGGCGAGCAGACATCAGGTGCTTGACCTGCTCCCGGTACACCTGCTCCGGAAGATCGGGATTCGAACAACGCCACAGGCGCCCCTTTACCACAAGGTAGCGCCCGTCCAGCGTTTTGATCGTGTCTTTACCCAACCTTTATTCAGGCTTATAAAGCCGCTGAATGCTGGAGAAATCCAGGCTACCGTTGCCCTGCCCAGCATGAAGCTGGAACAGGTTGCGGGCCAGAGAGCCCATGGGAATGGAAGCCTGGTTCTTGACGGCGTTGTCGAACGCCAGCCCCAGATCCTTGGTCATCAGATTGACCAGGAAGCCGCCCTCGTAGTTACGTGACGCGGGTACGCCCTCCATCACACCAGGCCAGGGGTTGTAGACGTTCAACGCCCAGTTGCCGCCAGAGCTCTGCTTCATGATTTCCGAGAGAACCGCCGGATCCAGACCGTTCTTCACGCCGAGCGCAAGTGCCTCACTGGTGCCGGACATCAGGATGGCCAGCAGCATGTTGTTGCAGATCTTGGCCACCTGGCCGGACCCATGATCACCGGCGTGGAAGATGTTCTTGCCCATGGTGTCGAGAATCGGCTTGGCCTTGTTGAAGGCCTCTTCCGAGCCGCCGCAAATGAAGGTCAAGGTGCCGGCCTTGGCACCGCCAACACCGCCGGAGACGGGCGCATCGAGGAACGGGATATCCTTGGCTCGTGCAACTTCGGCAACGCCCCGGGCTGTTTCCGGAGCGATGGTGGAAGAATCAATCACCAGGGTGCCGGCCGGCAGTTTTGCCAGCAGACCATCGTCTCCCAGGTATACCGCTTCCACATGCTGGCCGGCAGGCAGCATGGTGATGACACACTCCGCGCCACTGGCTGCTTCGTGGGCGGTGCCTGCTGTTTTCGCGCCTTCGGACACCAGGGCGGCAACAGCGTCTTTGGACAGGTCGAATACGGTGACCTCGTGGCCGGCTTTTACCAGGTTTCCGGCCATTGGGCCGCCCATGTTACCGAGACCGATAAAGGTAATCTTTGCCATGTCTTTTCTCCTTGTTCTTGTAATAGATCAGCTAAAAAAATCGTCGATCCAGGCGCTGTCCATTTCGGCAAGGGACGCATAGCGCCAGCGGGGCTGCTGGTCCTTGTCGATCAGAAGCGCGCGGATGCCTTCGGCAAACTCGCCCTTGGTCAGGCACTTGGTGGAAAGCACCAGTTCCTTGTCGAGCACCTCTTTAAGGCTGTCGTGTTTGCAGCCGTGCAGGTGCCGCCAGACCAAAGCCAGGGATGTGGGTGACGCACCAGCCAGGGAGCGGGTCGCTTTCGCCACCCAGCCGTCGCCACCAGACAGTTCTTTCAATTGGTTAACGGTCGCTTCCAGGGAGTCAGCATCGGTAACCCGATTGATCTCATCGAAATGAGTGCGAACAGGCGACTCCGGCATGGCGTCGGCGCTCTCACGCTCGTATCGACGCAACACACTACCGACCACTGCATGAGGATCTTCGCCCTGCCAGTTACGCTTGCACAGCTCGGCAATAACATCGGCCTTCAGATCATGCCGGATGAAGCGGTCGGCAAGGCCAGTGAAAATTGCGTCAGCGCCGTTCAGGCGAGCACCGGTCAGACCCAGGAACAAGCCGGTGCGCCCGGGGGTGCGGTTCAGGAACCAGCCCGCCGCAACATCGGGGTAGAGGCCGATGGTGATCTCGGGCATGGCAAGCTTCGATCCTTCTGTCACCACCCGGTGAGACGCGCCCTCCATAATGCCCATACCGCCACCCATTACGATGCCGTGTCCCCAGCAAACGAGCGGTTTCGGGAAGGTATGGATCAGGTAATCCAGCTCATATTCCTCGGTGAAGAATGCCTCACCCTCACTGGCACCCTGTGGCTCGGTCATGCTGCGATACAGGGCAACGATGTCGCCACCGGCACAGAACGCCTTGTCGCCCTCGGATTCCAGCCAGACGGCCTGGATTACGGGGTCCTCCGCCCAACGCTTCAGTTGCGGAGTCAGCAACCGGATCATTTCCAGAGACAGCGAGTTCAGCGCTTTGGGCGTATTCAGCCGGGCCACGGCGATCAGCGCGCCATCGCCCGTCTTCCATTCTTCGAAGATAATGGGTTGATCACTCATAACAGGTCCTTGAGCCAGCCTTCAAAGCCGGCTTCAGCGGTTTTTCCATTCCGGCTTGCGCTTTTCGAGAAACGCGTTTACGCCTTCTTTCTGGTCTTCGGTAGAGAACAGCTCAACAAACAGTTCCCGCTCCATGCGCCAGCCGTCGTCGTGGCTGCGGCCATCGCGGGCGCTCATCACCAGGGTCTTGCAACGAGCCGTTGACGACGGGCTCTGCTGGCACGCCATTTCCGCCAGCTCCAGCGCCTTATCAAGGCCCTGTCCGCTCGGCACCACTTCCTCAACGAGGCCAATTCGCAGTGCCGTATCGGCCTTTACCCGCTCACCGCACAGAATCATCCGCTTGGCCCAGCCCTCACCCACCAGCCAGGGCAGGTTCTGGGTGCCGCCGGCACAGGGCAAAAGGCCAACGCCTGCTTCGGGCAGTGCCATCTGGGCATGCTCTTCGGCAATGCGGATGTCACAGGCCATGGCGCACTCCAGGCCGCCACCCATGGCGTAGCCGTTCACCGCCGCGATAGAAACACCGCGGAACCGCTGCAGCGTGGAGAAGGCCTCGCCAAAAAGCTGGCCCATCTCGTTCGCCCGGGCCTTGTCGCCATCGGCGAAGGTTTTCAGATCGGCGCCGGCGGAATAGAACTTCTCGCCCTGCCCGGTCATTACCAGGGCAAAGATGTCCCGGTCTTCGTTCAGTTCCTTGACGATGTTCGTCAGGGCAATGAGGGAATCCTTGGTCCAGGTGTTGGCCGGTGGATTGTTGATGGTCAGTACCGCGATATGTCCGCGTTTTTCGAGCTGAATCAGGTCACTCATTTGCTATTCCTCATACTGAAAATGGGGTCGGATGACGATTTCATCAGACCCCATTTTTATGCTTATTGAATTGCCTCAGCCACGCCGTCATCGAGCAGGCGACGGGCAACAATCAGACGCATGATTTCGTTGGTGCCTTCCAGGATCTGGTGCACACGCAGGTCACGCAGATAGCGCTCAAGCGGGTATTCACGAATGTAGCCATAACCGCCGTGAAGCTGCAGGGCCTCGTTGACCACTTCGAAACAGGCATCGGTGGCGAACCGTTTGGCCATGGCACAATGCAGTGTCGCTTCCGGATCGGCGTTATCAAGCTTGAACGCGCCCAGACGAACCATCTGCCTCGCGGCAACCAGGTTGGTGGCCATGTCGGCCAGCTTGAACTGCAGAGCCTGGAAAGCCGCCAGCGGCTTACCGAACTGTTCCCGCTCGTGCATGTAGTTACGGGCACGGAGAAGAGCCGCTTGGGCACCACCAAGGGAACAGGTGGCGATATTCAGACGCCCGCCATCGAGCCCCTTCATGGCGATGGCAAACCCGTCGCCCTCGTCACCAACTCGGTTGCTGGCCGGAATGCGGACATTCTCCAGGCTGATCATCCGGGTAGGCTGACTGTGCCAGCCCATTTTTTCTTCGTTCTTGCCGTAGGAAATGCCGTCGGCATCTGCGGGAATCACGAAGGTGGAAATGCCTTTATAGCCGGAATCCGGCGCTCCGGTTCGGGCCATCAAGACCAGAATATCGGTGGCCCCAGCGCCGGAAATGAATACTTTACTGCCGTTGATTACGTAGCTGTCGCCATCGCGCACGGCCTTGGTGCGAAGACTGGCCGCGTCTGAGCCGGCACCCGGCTCGGTCAGGCAGTAGGAGGCGAGCCATTCGCCGCTGGCGAGTTTAGGCACGATTTCCTGCTTGAGATCATCCGACGCAAAGCTGGCGACCATCCAGGTAGCCATGTTGTGGATGGTGATAAACGCGGCGGTTGAAGGGCACGCAGCAGCGAGCTCTTCCACGATAACCGAGGTGTCCAGCCGGGACAGCCCCATACCGCCAAGCGCTTCGGGGGTGTACATACCCATGAAGCCCATTTCGCCGGCTTCCTTCATCATATCAACCGGGAAAATATGCTCGTTGTCCCACTTCGCAGCGTGGGGCGCCATGGATTTTTCCGCGAACGCCCGCGCGGCCTCGCGAAACGCCAGCTGATCTTCGGTGAGGTTAAAGTCCATCGTTACGCTCCAGATAGAGAGGGCTTGGCATTGGGCGGGGAAAACAAGGGGCCGGAAACAGGTTCCGGCCCAAATACCCCACCTTCAACGCAATTAACGCAACTGGATAGAGAAGTTGGCTTCCGAGCTGGTCGCTTCACTGGAGAACCAGCGGGAGGTAACCGTTTTGGTTTCGGTGTAGAAGCGAACCGCCTGCTTGCCGTAGGCATGCTGGTCACCGTAGAAGGAACCCTTCCAGCCGGTGAACGAGAAGAACGGCAGGGGCACAGGAATGGGGATGTTCACGCCCACCTGGCCTACGTCGATCTCATGCTGGAAGCGACGCGCGGCACCACCGGAACTGGTAAAGATGGAGACGCCGTTGCCGTACGGGCTGTTATTTACCAGCTCGATGGCATCACCGAGGGTGTCGGTTTCCATGCAGGAGAGCACGGGACCGAAGATTTCCTCGTTGTAGATATCCATCTCGGTGGTAACACCGGAGAACAGAGTCGGGCCAACCCAGTTGCCATCGGGCAGTCCGTCTACGGTGCAGCCGCGACCATCCAGCAGAAGGTTAGCGCCCTGCGCTTCACCGGTCGCGATCAGGGACTCGATACGGTCTTTCGCTTTCGCGGAGATGATCGGGCCATAGCTGGCACCGGAATCGTTCCACGCGCCTGGACGAACTTTCGCCATGGCTTCTTTCAGCTCCGGAATCCACTGCTGGGCTTCGCCCACAAAGACCGCGACCGAAATTGCCATGCAGCGCTGGCCGGCAGCACCAACCGAGGCGCCAACCAGGGCATTGATCACTTGCTGTTTGTCAGCGTCCGGCAGGATCACCATGTGGTTCTTGGCACCGGCGAAACTCTGTACACGTTTCATGTTGCGGGTGCCGGTCTCGTAGATGTAACGGCCAACAGGCACAGAACCTACGAAAGAAACGGCCTTGATGGCGGGATCAGTCAGCAGCACGTCAACCTGCTCCTTGCCACCGTGAACCACCTGCAGAACGCCCTTGGGCGCACCGGCTTCTTCAAACAGCTCGGCAAGGCGCATGGGGGTCAACGGATCCTGCTCGGAAGGCTTGAGGATAAAGGTGTTACCGCAGGCAATCGCCATTGGGAACATCCACAGCGGAATCATGGCCGGGAAGTTGAACGGCGTGATACCGGCGCACACACCCAGCGGCTGGATCCAGGAGTGGGTATCCACTTCACGGGCAACGTTCTCAACCGTCTCGCCCATCATCAGAGAAGCGACGTTTCCAGCGTGCTCAACTACTTCAATACCGCGCCAGACGTCCCCTTTGGCGTCTTCAAACGTTTTGCCGGTTTCCTGCGAAAGGATTTCAGCAATCTCGTCATGATGTTTTTTCAGAAGTGCCTGATAGCGGAGCATAACCCGGGCGCGCTCGGAAACCGGCACTTCCTTCCAGGTCTTGAATACTTCACCGGCATACTTGATGGCCTGCTCCATTTCCGCATGAGTCGTGTTCGGAGCCTTGGCGATCACTTCGTTGGTGGCGGGGTTGGTAACTTCAATCCAGTCCTTGGTCTGGCTCTGGATGAATTCACCTGCAATATACAACGGTACATTTTTCATGTTGATGTCCCTGTTTGTTGTTGTGCGGGAAGCCGGCCGGAACCTGAGGGTTCCTTGCCACGTTTACCCAAAGGCTAGCACGGGATTGACCAATGGGTGATTGACTAAATTTCGCCCGTAATGGACTATCTTTCGATAAAGCTCAAACAAACAAGACCAGAAATGACCCAAACCTCACAGTGGCCGGTGCCCAAAGACAGCATTCGCTACGTGGTGCCTGAGCCGATCATTCGACTGCTCGCGAGCCATCCACTTACCCGGGATCTCTATCCGCTGGCGTTCGGCCACTACCGGCGCGCCGTCGGCCATCACATGCATCGGGAACACCATCACGACAATCTTTTGATCTACTGCACGGAAGGCCGTGCGTTCCTGAACGTAGGCGGGGAGCCCTACACGGTGGAGGCTGGCGATCTGCTGCTTCTGCCGGCCGGTGCCAACCATCGGTATACCGCCGATCCGGACAACCCCTGGACCATTCACTGGGTGCACTACACCGGACCACTGGCAGCGGATTTTCAACACTACATGGGGTTCGACGGCCCGACCCGGATTCGTCATTTGGGCCGGCAACCCCGGCTTCTGGTTGACTTCAATGGCCTGCTATCGGTGCGACAGACCGGTTTCCGGGCCCGCGGCCTGATCCACGCGGCCAACCGGCTTCGGCAACTGTTGGCTGCGGTTCCGATCAACGCCGACGAAACCGGGCACGAGCGGCAGGCCGAACTGGAAACCATTCACAATTATATGCGGGAGCATCTGGATGAGCGTATCAGCCTGGAGCAACTGGCCGATCTCGCCGGCCTCTCTCCGGCTCATTTTGCCACCCGCTATCGGGAACAGACCGGCACCTCCCCGATCCAGCACTTCCTGCACCTGAAGGTGGAACGCGCCTGCCAGATGCTGGACACCAGCAGCCTGAGCTTCGCAGACATAAGCCGACGCCTGGGCTATGACGATGCTTACTATTTTTCGCGGCTTTTCAAAAAGGTAATGGGTCAGTCACCCCGGGACTACCGGCATACCGCCCGACACTGAACGGTCAACCCGGGCCAGATTGAAACCTGCCGCCTTCTACGACTTTTGTTGTAGGAGCCAAGGGGTTAGGCTGGGGGCATCGAATGACAAAAAGAGTGAGCCCATGGCCATGTACACCATTGAAATTGATGAAACCTTTGACGTACCCCGACGACGGGTTTTCGCCCTGTTCGCCGACCATTACCGTTTCGGAAAACTGCTGGGAGCACCGGTCAAACGAATCAAGGACAGCGATCAGGCTGATCCCAACGGCATCGGCTCCGTTCGCAAAATCGGCATCGGGCCGGTCGGTCTGGAAGAAACGGTGACCAGCTTCGAGCCGGATTCACTGATCGAATACACCATCACCAGCATGAGCCCGATCCGCAACCATCTGGGAAGAATCCGTTTCGAGGACACACCGGAAGGTCACACCCGGGTGAACTACACCATCACCTTCGAAGACATCGTACCGTTCACCGGGAAGGTCGTCAGCAGCGCCCTTGAACAGGGTATTCGCCGCGGGATCAAACGGGTACCACAGCTGGCCTGAGAGACGGCAACAACAAATCGTTACTTGAGGAATATCAGAGAATTGACCTGAGGCAAGAGTTGGCTTTTGTCAATTTTGTAATCTCCGCGCAGCTTGCAATATCCGGCCATTCCGGCCGGATCAAACTGTATTTTGCGGGAGACCGAAATGGCAGCCGAACCCATTGTCCTGTTCGATAACGGACACCACAAATGCCTGATGTTCGATTCCCTGGTAACCGGAGAGGGCGTCCAGTCCAACCAGTTCCTGATTGTCGACGGTAAACATGAAGCACTGATCGACCCGGGTGGTGACCTCACCTACACCCCGCTGTCGGTAGCAGCATCGCGCTACATGAACATCCGCGACATGGATTACGTGTTCGCCTCTCACCAGGACCCGGACATCATCGGCGCCATCGACCGCTGGATCGTTCACACCCGCGCGAAGATCGTAACTTCGAAACTCTGGGCCCGGTTCCTTCCGCACCTGGTTTCCAGCTACGTGACCAACCAGCTCAGCGGCAGCGTCTACGACCGCATCGTTAGCGTTCCGGATGCCGGCGCCAATGTGAAATTCGGGGAATCCTATCTGCAATGTCTGCCAGCCCACTTCATGCATTCGGTCGGCAACCTGCAGTTCTATGATCCGGTCTCGAAGATTCTGTTCTCGGGCGACCTGGGCGCCTCCATGGGTGGCGAGGACGATCACCTGCCAGTAAAGGACTTCGACAAGCACATACCGAGCATGATCGGCTTCCATCGGCGCTACATTGCCTCCCGGAAGGTTTGCCAACTCTGGGCGAATATGGTCCGCGACATGGATGTTTCGATGATTGTGCCCCAGCACGGCAAACGCTTCGAAGGACCGGTGATGGTTGATCGCTTCCTGAACTGGGTCAGCGATATGGAGTGTGGCATCGACCTGATGACCCAGGAAAACTACCGGCGCCCGGTCGATTACGTGTAGCTAGGAATAAAAGTGGCAGCCATAAGGCTGCCACTTTAAGAACGATGCCTTCAGTCAGGCAGTTACCAGTATCCGATTTTCTGGAACTACTGCTTGCCGCCTCCTCCGCCGTTCTTTTTCCATTCCTGCGACTTGTTCATTCCGCCGCCATTCATCATGCCTTTCTCGCCGTCATTCATCATGCCCTTGCCCTGGCCCTTTTTCTGGCCAGCAGCCGTCGGTGGCAGATTTTCCACATCAACACCACGGGCGCGCGCACGCTCGACCATCCTCTGATGATGCTCCTGGCGGAATGCCTGCCGCTGCTCGGGCGTCATTGAGCGCATTTGCTCCCGGAACTGCGCCCTTTCCTGCTCTGACATCATGCCGTAGCCGGAGATGGGGTAACCGTCACGATCCATTTCCTGGTCCTGCGTTTGGGTCTGCAGGCGATCCCTCGTCTGGTCCATGTCCCGGTCCTGATCCTGCGCAAAGGAAGAGGACAGAGGTAGCATCAGGCACACTGCCAAAGATGCTGAGTACAAAGTTGTCAATTTCATGAGTGCACCTCCACTATCAGCCCGGAAATCCCCGGCTTCGGGAACTGCTGATCAAACCTGGGGTATCCGCCCTACGGCGGAAGCTCCATAGTTTGAGAATACTCCCGGAGATGCCGTCAGAAATCTGACCAAAATCAATTCCGGACCTTCATGAACACAAATTCATCCTCTGTTCATTTCTCCAGACAGGTATCCGACTCACGCCGTCCTGGCGCCGCTGGTAAGCTGTCGGCAAGGCCGGCAAGAAACTGTTGCGCACTGGGTTGACCGCTCGTTGCAGACATCCTGATCAAACATAGCCCCTCAGCGATCCTCCCCTGTTCATACAAGTTCTTCCCCAGCCGCCAGCGGGCATCACTGTTTCCCGCTCCCGCAGCTCGCCGATACCAACGGAGTGCCTCGTTTTTATCCAGGACCGTTCCCTTGCCCTCTTCATAGGCCATGGCCACTTCGACCATACTGATGGAATCACCGCTGTCGGCTGCCCGCAGGTACCACTGGAAGGCTTTCTCCTGGTTTTGTTCAACGCCCTGCCCCTGGGCATACATGTTGGCCACATTCAGCATGCCCTGGCGGCTGCCCTCCTCTGCCAGCTCCAGATACTGCTCGAAGGCCGATTCATATTGCCCCATCTTGTAGACGACATAAGCGTTGAGAACCCGGATCATGTCCCGTGCCACCTGGTCCTGATCGCCGTTCTCGTTACCCCCGGCACTCGCCAACGAGCATGAAAAGACCAGGCACAGAAACAGCATCCGAACCATTGTCTGCGTTGCGCTTTGTCTTTGCATTCTGTTCCCCGACGCCTGCCAGTTGTCCTCTCACGCTAGCAGTGGCTTGCCGATAGGTCTGTGCATCAAAAGTGCTGTCCTGCTGGCACCTTGGTATTGGCGGATCGTGAAAACCATCCCGGAACAGGGGCCAAATAAGCCTGTCCCAAACCGGCAATGTTGAGTAAAATCCGGCCTTTTCCAGAGAACCAAGAGGCAGCGCAGATGGGCAGAGCCTACCAGAACCGCAAAGAATCCATGGCCAAGACGGCTGCGGCAAAAACCAAGGTCTACAGCAAGTATGGCCGCGAGATTTACATGAGCGCCAAGTCCGGAAGCCCCGATCCCCAGGCCAACCTGTCCCTGCGCGGACTGATCGAGCGGGCCAAGAAAGACCAGGTGCCTTCGCACGTCATCGAAAAGGCCATCGACAAGGCCAAGGGTGGCGCCGGCGAAGACTATGCTGCAGCTCGCTACGAAGGCTACGGACCGGGCAACTGCATGGTGATCGTGGACTGCCTGACCGATAACCCGAACCGCACCTTTGGCGACGTGCGCCTGGCCTTCACCAAGACCAAGTGCAAGATCGGCACGCCCGGAGCCGTGTCTCACATGTTCGACCACAGCGCTATTTTTGCGTTCAAGGGCGAGGATGAAGAGGCCGTACTCGAGGCGCTGATGGAAGCGGATGTCGATGTAACCGACATCGAGAACGAAGATGGCCTGATTACCGTGTTCACACCGAACACCGAATACGCCAAGGCTCGCCAGGCACTCGTGGACGCAATCGAAGACATCGATTTTGAAGTGGATGAAATCCAGTTTCTGCCCAAAACCACCACAATGGTGGAAGGCGACGACATCCCCATGTTCGAGAAATTCCTCGACATGCTGAACGAACTGGACGACGTGCAGAACGTGTTCCACAACGCCGAACTGCCAGAGCAGTAAACAACCCGGGCCGCCGGCCGCGCAGGAAGATAGCACCATGCAACAGAACGCTCCCACAAACCGCAAGGCGCGCGTGGTGGTCCTTAAAACAGGCACCACCTACCCGGACATTCGGGCAAGGTTTGGCGATTTTGACGAGTGGTTCCTGCGCGGGTTGTCAGACGAGCTGGATATCACCGTTGCCAATGCCGAGGCCGGTGAACTGCCGGGGAATCCTGAAGACTGGGACGGCATCGTGGTGACGGGCTCCCCTGCCATGGTGAGCGACCGGGCCGAGTGGAGCGAGAACGCGGGGCGTTGGCTGGTAAAAGCCGTCAGAAGCGAAGTGCCGGTGCTTGGTGTCTGCTATGGCCACCAGTTACTGGCCCACGCGCTGGGCGGGGAAGCTGGTTACCATCCGAATGGCCGGGAAACCGGCACCCACGAGGTTGAACTCCTTCCCGAGGCAGCTTCCGATATCCTGTTCCGGGAGCTACCGGAAAAATTTCCGGCCCAGCTGACACACCGGCAGTCCGTGCTGCGCCTGCCTGAAGGAGCGGTGTTGCTGGGACGCAACCAGTTCGAGCCTCATCAGGCTTTCAGAATTGGTCCCTGCGCCTGGGGCGTGCAGTTCCATCCGGAGTTCACGGACGCCATTATGAGCGCTTACCTGAAGGTCCAGGCGCCCGACCTGACACGGGAGGGGCTTGATGCGGAGGCCCTGATCGCGGGCGTGAAGCCAGCACCGGATGCGTCCTCGCTGCTTTCCCGTTTCAGCAGATTTGTTCAGGATCGGCTCCGGTAATTCGCGGGCCAACCGTCACGGTCAGTCGAGGATATAGGCGGTTTTTTCCATTGCCTGCTCTTCTTCATCGATGAAACGGAACTCATTCCAGCCAATGCGCACCATGTCGTTGCTGTTGAGACGCTGGCGGTCAGCAACCCGCAATTCGTTCACAAAAGTGCCATTGGTGCTGTTGCTGTCGGTAATGTAGTAATCCACCGTACCTTCCAGATAGGCATTGGGCACCGCTTCTATCAGGGCGTGCTGGCCGCTCACAGAAATTTCATCAATCTGGATATCGTTGTCCGGGCGCCGACCGATGCGCGTTTCCGGTTGCCCGAGTTCAAAGGTGTTAACAACAACGTTATCCACCAGTTGCGAAAGCGAAGCCATGTCAGTTTCCTCAATACTCCAACGTCAGTAATACCACAGACACATTGTCACCCGCCTCGTTTGCCAGGCCGGCATCAATCATTGCCTGAACCGTGCGCTCCATGCCGTCACTTTCCTTATGGATTTCAAGCCACCGGTATTCCGGAACCGAATCAGTTAACCCATCGGAACACAGCAGCAGCACATCTCCTTCATCAAGCGTTTCACGCCGATAACTGGGGGCCGCCTGCTCCACCGTTCCCACGGCCCTGGTCAGGACATTCCGGAACGGCACATTGGGCACGTCGGCCCTGGTAATGCTGCCGTCTTCCAGCATGTTCTGGACCACGGTATCGTCCCGCGTGAGACACAGCGCCTGGCTGCCACGCAGGCTGTAGCAACGGGAATCGCCAATGTGAGCAATATGCGCCTGATTGCCACTCAACCAGGCCACCACCAGTGTCGTGCCCATTTTTTCAAGTCTTGGATCCCCGGAACGGCGGCTCACTATGCGCTCATTGGCCAACCTGAAGGCCCGATCCAGTTTTCCCCGGATATCCGCATCCGTGGTGCCGCTCGAGGCATCGGCGATTTCAGGCTCAAGGGATTCGATGATGGCATCAACCGCAAGGCGACTGGCAACCTCGCCTCCCTGGTGACCGCCCATACCGTCAGCAACCACCAACAACGCCTGGTCACCCGCATCATTGATCCGCCAGTCCACCACATCCTGGTTTGATTCCCGGACGGCCCCGCGATGACTCTGGCCGGCAACGTGATATCGCATCAGGACGACACCTCCTGGCCAGCCTCACGAACGGCCAGACGACGCACGGCCTCGGCCATGGTGGCGGCACTGGCAAAGCGCTTGTCCGGCTCGCGCTGGATAGCCTTGTTGATCAGGCGGACCACCCCGTTTGGCAGATCCGCGTTGAACTCGCGGACGCTGCGTGGGCGCTTGTTAAGAATCTGGTAGGTCAGGTTGGCCAGGGTATCGCCCTGATAGGGTGTTTCGCCGCTCACCAGCTTATAAAGCGTTACGCCCAGGCTGTAGATATCGGAGGCACCGGTTACCTTCTGACCCTTCAACTGCTCCGGCGACATATACAATGGGCTGCCCATTACCGCGCCGGTGCGGGTTCGCGAGTCATCGGAGATCTTGGCAATGCCGAAATCGGTGATCTTTATATCGCCATTGTCGGGATTGAAGATGATATTCCCGGGCTTGATGTCGCGGTGGACGATTTTCTGGCTGTGAGCGTAGGCCAGAGCGTCCGCCACGCGGGCAACTATATCCAGAACCCTGGGCAGGGGCAGTAACCGTCCGGTTCTGCCGAATTCACTGAGCGGACGTCCTTTCGCATAGTCCATGGCGATATAGGCGAGGTCTGCCTCCTCGCCAACGTCATACACGGTGACGATAGCCGGGTGGCTCAGACGGCCAGCGGCTTCTGCCTCCCGGAAGAATCGCTCCTTGAGATCCTGAAGCTGTCCATCATCAAACGCCTGGTAGCTGAGAGTCTTGATGGCAACGGTACGGGCAATCTTCGGATCCTTGCCCAGATAAACCACACCCATGGCCCCTCGGCCAATCTCCCGCTCGATTTCGTACCTTCCGAGGGTCGGGCGACTAACGGCGGGCTCGGGCATCAACAGGGTGCGGGTATTGTCGAAACTCCCTCCCTGCATCAACGAGTTATCCGGCGCGAGCTTTTCCAATGCCGACAGCCTCGCGGCGGTATCCCGAAAACCTTTCTTTCGCTCCTGAATACTGCGGTAGGTGCTGACCGCCTTGTCGTACTGGCGCTTGCGCTCCTGCTGGATGGCGACGTCGTAGCGCAGCTCGATCTCGCTTTCACAGTCGGGGCAGCGATCCAGCGCTTCGAGGGCCTCGTCTGTATGACCTTGTTGCAGAAATACCTTGGCCAGCTTCAGCCGCGCATCCCGCACATTATCTGTCAGTGCACGGATGTGTTTGCGGGGCTGCAGCCAGAACAGCATCACCACGTAACCGACCACCAGCAACGTGAGCACCACGCCAAACGGCACCCAGGCGTTGCGGTAGAACATCAAAGCCGCCTGGATCACCACGAGCGAGCCACCAAGCAAAAGAGTGACCGGCAGGGAAACGGCCGCGCCCATCGCCGGAATTGCAAGCACCAGATACAGTGCCGCAATTGCCAGCCCGGCGGTCACCGCCATGTCGGACCAGAGTGGTTCCGAAAGCCCCCGATCAGCCATAGCCGGCCCGAATGCCTCCTGCGGGAGAATCGTGGCCGGGGTCGCGCCCTCTGGCACGCCGAGAATGCTGAATAGCGCACGGTCAGCCCAGCCAACGAGGGCAAGCTGGTCCCCCATGAGGGCAAACACAACAGCCAGAACGAGAATAACGGCCCGCAGACTGAACAGGCGCGGTATGAAAGAGAGTATGGCGTTCACAGGCAACTTTGTTATAAATGGTTGATCTGGCTAGTTTAGAAAGCGTGGCGGAACTTCGATACAACGACCGGGGTGTTTTTTGTAAGTGTTTGTTTACCTGAGAGAGAGGTCACGTATAGTTATGCCGTCGTTTACCTCAGGGATGATGGAAATACACACATGACACTGAAGTTACTGATTCTCCTGCTGTTGCTCACCCTGGCCGGCATCGGCCTTTACCACACCCAAAAGCCACTGCCGCCAGGCATCAGCTATCGTGGAACCCCGGTGCCATTGGAGGAACCCGTCCTGCTGACAGACGTCACCCGTCACTATCAGAACGGCCGTGAGGAGCGAGACCATGAAATCTTCGACGAGGTGTTCCGGCTTGTGGGACAAGCCAACGAGTTCATTCTCATTGACATGTTTCTGTTCAACAGCACCAAGCCGGAGGATGTAGCCCACCGGCCTCTGGTTCAACAGCTCACAGAGGCCCTGCTGGCGAGAAAAGCGGAGAAACCGGAGCTATCCATCACGGTTATCTCCGACCCCCTGAACACCATGTATGGCGGCACGACGTCACCCTGGTTTCAAGCCCTGCGCGATGGTGGCATTCCGGTTGTGGAGACGGCACTCCGGCCGCTACGGGACAGTAATCCCACCTGGTCTTCAATCTGGCGGCTGTGTTGTCAGTGGTTCGGCAACAACCCCGACGGAGGCTGGCTGGACAACGCCCTGGGCACCAGGCCTGTTACCCTTCGAAGTTATCTCGCCCTACTGAACTTCAAGGCCAACCATCGCAAGCTTATGGTCGCGGATGAGGCGGGCTCCTTGAGGGCCATCGTTACCTCGGCCAACCCCCACGACGGCAGCAGCCGGCATAGCAACCTGGGGCTTAGCTTCACGGGGCCGGCGGTCTTTGATCTGCTGAAAAGCGAGCGGGCGGTTCTCGCCATGTCGGGAGCGGACACCACGCCCATTGATGAGCGAATCAGCATGGCTCCCGAAGTCACTGGAGAACCGCAAAAATCCGAAATCCCCCTGGTGGCAGTGCTGACCGAATCGGAAATCCGGGATCAGGCTCTGTCCATGATTCAAGAGGCCTCGGCCGGTGATCAGCTGGACATGGCCATGTTTTATCTCTCACATCGCGATATTGTCACAGCCCTGGTCGACGCCGCCAGACGGGGCGTTGCACTGCGAGTTCTGCTTGATGCCAACAACGAGGCCTTCGGCCACCAGAAGAGTGGCATTCCCAACAGGCAGGTCGCCATGGAACTGGTTCGCGCAGGCGTTCCGGTACGTTGGTGTAATACCCTGGGTGAGCAATGCCACACTAAACTGTTGATGTTGGCCAGAGAAAACGGCGCAACAGAACTGCTCCTGGGTTCGGCCAATTTTACCCGGCGCAATCTCGACGATCTGAATCTCGAGACCGATGTCTGGGTATCGGTGGTGGAGCAGTCACAGGTTGCGAGCGGAGCCCGGCGATTCTTTGACGAGCAATGGCAAAAAGGCCCTGGCGACGATCCGGTGATGAGCCTGCCCTACGAGCGTTGGGCCGACGAATCCAGACTTCGCTATTGGCGCTACCGGATTATGGAGGCGACCGGCCTGTCGACCTTCTGAACAGAACAGGACAAAAGCCATGACAACACCCGTGCATGCGCGCCCTATCGCAGAGCGTATCGACTGGCTGATGGAGCTCAGCCGAGCCCATTCGGCCAGCTTCTGTAGCCCGGAAAACCATTTGGCCAGGCAGCGCTACCTGGCAGAGCACAATACCCAGATCATTGCCATGAAGTGCATGGATGGCCGCATCCACCTGCCCTACGTGACCCAGACGCCTCTTGGTGTCATTCACCCGTTCCGGAACCTTGGCGGGATCTTTGAGCTGGGCTGGCCCTACCTTGGCGACATGCTGGCGGACACGGTCCAGCAAGCCGTAACCCAGGGACGACGAGTGCTGATCATCATTACCTACCACTATTCAAAAGGTTCACGGGAACGGGGCTGCGCCGGCTTTGACTGCGACCGTGAGGCCGCCATGCGCCATGCGTTCCAGATCCGGAGCCAGGTGGAAAAGCTGTTCGGAAACGGCCACCGAACGGTCTATCCCCTGGTATGTGGTTTCGAGAGCGACGAGGATGCACTGGTTCTGCACGGTAGCCAGGAGCGAACGCTGGATCTGTCTACCGTTCCTGTAACGCGACTTGCCGATATGGCCTCCGAAATCGCCTCCCTTTGTCCGGATATGCCGGAACCGGTTCAGCGTGATCTGCTGCCACTGGTTGAGGGCAATATCCGGCACGTGAACGAGATTCGGCGTTTTGACCGGGAACTGAACATAGAGCACCGGGAGTGGGTCATCTGCCTTGGCAGGGGGTTCGATTTCCTGCACGCACCCAACGTAGCCCTGATCATCGGCCCTTACAGCCCGGATCTGTCCCATCCCATCCGCCAGGCCGCCGGGATCATAAAGAGCAACATGGATAATGGACGTGTTCCGGATGATGGTTTCCTGCTGCTCTGCTCCGCGCCCTACCAGGAACCGGGCACCCAGAAGGCCCGGGCAGAACTGAAATCGGCGTTCCTGGCAGAGTTCGGTGCCAACGTTATCCGCCAGGCGTACCCAGACCTCGCCAGCCGAATGGTCGCACGCTCGGCTATACTCCATTGGCCGGAACGAAAGCTGCAGGTTTGTGAATCCTGAACGATTCGTATGTTGAGGGAACGCAACCGACTGTTTTATCGTCCGGTTAGTGCAAGATGACTAACAAACCGCTACACCGGAAGTAGCCAACGAACAGGAGTGACCCATGTCAGGCATTCGCAAGCACTTGAGGTACGTTTCCTTTTTTATGGCCATGATGATGGCTCTTGGTTCCGTCTGGTCGGCCACCGCTACCGCCGGCATGGTTGGAACCGGCGAAATGATCGGGCAACAACAGGTTCAGCTGGACCGGCAGGAGCTGATCAGCATGCTCGACAGACAGGATGTGCAGGCCAAGTTGGCAGACCTTGGGGTCAGCCAGGACCAGGTCAAGGAACGCATCCAGAACCTCACGCCCGCGGAACTGGCGGATTTTGAACGTCAGCTCGCCGAGGCCCCTGCAGGGCAGGATGTGGTCGGCATCATTGTGTTGTTCCTGCTGGTATTCATTATCACCGATATGCTCTGTGCTACGAATGTCTTCCCGTTCGTGAACTGCATTCGATAGCGGGATCAGTGGCTGTCATTTTTCCCTCTCTAGAAGCGACATCCAGCAGGCTGATCCTGATGTTACTGGTCAGCCTGCTGGCCGGTTGCGCCAGTGCTCCCAAATGGCCAGCGCCCGAAACTTACCAGGCCATGCTGCCCGACAAGGTTGTGCTGGACGACGTACCTTTCTACCCCCAGGAAAGGTATCAGTGCGGGCCTGCGTCGCTGGCAATGATGCTGAACAGCCAGGGCCTTTCATCCAATCCCGATATTCTCAAGGAGCTGGTTTATATTCCGGGCCGGGAAGGCTCCCTTCAGGTCGAAATGATCGCTGGCGCACGCGCCCATGGCATGTTGGTTTACCCGCTGGACGGTAGATTAGAAAGTGTCCTGACCGAGATCGCAGCAGGCAATCCAGTCCTGGTTATGCAAAATCTGAGGTTTGGCTGGTGGCCCCAATGGCACTTTGCGGTCGTCATCGGCTATGACGCCGGCGAGCGAGACCTGATACTCCACACCGATACCCGCAAGCGTGAAGCGATCGATCTGGAGGTTTTCACAAATACCTGGGGGCGGACCGACAACTGGGCCGTCACTATTCTGCCGCCGGATCGGGTTCCAGCTACCGCAGCACCGCTTCGTTTTCTGCAATCCGCCCATGACCTCGAAACAACCGGACGAACGACAGCCGCCGGCATTGCCTATAAGACAGCCGAGACGACCTGGCCGGACCAACCGACGGCCACTATGGCCAGAGGCAACCTTGACTGGCAGTTGGGCCACCAAGACGAAGCACAGGAGCATTTCTTGCGCGCGGTGAAACGTTTTCCGAAATTCGCCGAAGGCTGGAACAATCTCGCTTTCGCGCTGCAGGCGAGCGGCTGCACAAACATTGCGACCCAGGCGGCGAGATGCGCCGCCGCACTGACACCGGTCCGCTTCGGTGAATCAGAATTGCTCAAACAAGAAGGCACCACATCCGCGGAACAGTGTCCTGCACTTCCCGAGTGCCCAAGGGAAGCCCCCTAGGCTGGCTTCCGGAACAGAGCCACATCCTTTCTCGGTATTTCCAGGTGCCAGCCAAACCGGTTGGCGAGCAGCTTGAAGGTGAATTCCCGGTAGAAGACCACATGGGTCGGGTCACGGCGATAATGCCAGTTGTCGAACCGGTCATCGTCGGTCTGGAAGCAGGTCATCACACCCAGCCAACCACCGGGCTTCAGCATCCGGTCGAGTTCCCTGAAAACGCCAGCGGGGGCGTAAAGATGCTCTACCACTTCGGTACAGGTTATGAAATCGTAGGTCTGATCGAGAGCCACTGCTGAGGGATAAAAATAGGGATCGTAGAGACTGACTGCCATGCCTTCCGCCTCAAGCATCTGCGCCAGTGCAGGGCCGGGGCCGCAGCCGAAATCCAGGCCGCTGGCGCCCGATGGCAGGCGCTCAAGCAGAGGTTCTGTCAGTTTCGAGAGAAATGTCCGGTACCCCGGATCAGACGGGTCATTATCATGCAGTTGGTAAATTTCCCGCTCCTGCTCAGGCGATAACCGGCAGGACGCATCCATCACCGTCGCCTCGCAGACATCACATCGAAGGTAACGCTGGGCCTTCACTACACGGAAATCCGAGAGACTGCCCTGCTCGCACACCGGACAATGACTCACACCCTCACCTCGGATCAAGTCCCGCGGCCGCCCTCATGCGGGCATCGAGTTCCCGGGCGTCAATCTGATCGGACGCTATGATCTCTGCCCGGCTGTAGGCTTGCGGCTCACCCTGAATAACGGTCAGGGCTCCATCAACCACATTGATCGCCCGCCAGCCGTCCACGGTCTGAACGACAGCCTTGAAGCGCACAAAGGCTGAGTCCATGGCCATCACCAGCAATGCGTTCTCATCGAGTATCAGTTCCGGATGTATGCGCCAGCCAACACTGAAATGCCCCTGTCCCTGATTGGTAATCTGTTGCCAGGGCTCGTCATCAATAGCGGGGGCCGGCGATGCAGTCTTATGATGGTGGTGATGGTGAGCTTCCGGATCGGTCACCGGCAGGGCATCCGATTGGCCGTCCAGCCAGCCCGGTGCCAGATGCCCGAACCGCGTGTGGTGAATCGCCCGCTTGGCGGGTTCCAGTTGTGCGGCCCACTCATCAAAATGAGTCAGTTGCTCCGGGGTGCAAAGATCAGTCTTGTTGGCAACGAGAATATCCGCCGCAGCCACCTGATCCCGGAACTGCACATTGCCGAGCACCTTCGGTTCTTCGAGCCTTCGGGGGTCCACCAGGCAGATTACAGGGCCCATGGCGAGCACATCCTGATAGTGCTCGCTGGTCAGGGTGTCCAGAATCTGAGAGGGGTGACCGAGCCCCGTCGGCTCAATCAACAGACGATCGGGCTTTGCCTTGTGAATCAGCTGGTTGAGCCCTATCTGCATCGGCAGGCCGGCAACACAGCACATGCAGCCGCCGGGTATTTCCTTGATGAAGGCGCCTTCGGTCTTCAGCATGGCGCCATCGATGCCCACCTCGCCGAACTCGTTGACCAGAACCGCCCAGACCTCGTTTTCCGGTTTGCTTTTCAGAAGATCCAGAATGGCGGTGGTTTTACCGACACCCAGAAAACCAAGTATCAGACTGGTAGGAATAGGTTGAGCCATGGCGCCGGAGGCACTCCTCTAGGAATCAAATGTTATACTATAACAATTTATCCGCCGGAACGATCCTCTTTCAGGAACAGTCCGACGGCCTTGTCTGATAGCAGGGCATGAGCAAGTGCCGGATAGGGCAGATAGTGAACAAACAGGGTGGCGAGTGTGACTGCATCCATGCCGGCATCCAGGAACATCCAGGCCCCGAAGGCGACGAACAGGGCGCCCAGAAAACCGCCATAGATCCATAGCGCCCGTGAGCGCTCCTCCGGCATCGGCAAACGCTCAAGGGTCCGTGCGATTGAGAAGCTCATGTAGACGGCAATCAGTGCCGCAATGACCAATGAGGCCAGCAACCCGGTAAATCCGATCAGATACCGGAACAGGTAGTTGGTCAGGAAGAACAGGGCAATGCAGGTAACGGCAACAATGGTGATGCGTGTCTTTTCCATGGCGGCTCAGGGTTTGTTGGTTTTAAGGATAGGCGCAAAGAATGGCAGAGACGCCCGGAAAGAACCACCCCTGCTGCGACCGGGGTTCCAGACTGATATGATGCCCGTCATTCTCACTGGCAACCGGACACCCGATGACCACTGGCAATTCCACCCGGCTCAACAAATACATCAGCGAAAGCGGCATGTGCTCCCGCCGGGAGGCCGATCGCTATATCGAGCAAGGCAACGTCTACATCAACGGCAAACGAGCAACCGTGGGCGACCAGGTGCTTCCGGGTGACACGGTCAAGGTGAACGGCCAGGTGATCGAGCCACGGGCTGAAGAAGATCTCGTGTTCATTGCACTGAACAAGCCGGTAGGGATTGTCAGCACCACGGACAGCGCGGAGAAACACAATATCCAGCGCTTTGTGGGTCACAGCGAACGCATCTTCCCGATCGGACGCCTGGATAAGGACTCCCAGGGCCTCATCTTTATGACCAGCAACGGCGACCTGGTCAACAAGATACTGCGGGCGGGCAACAACCACGAAAAGGAATACCTGGTTACCGTCGACAAGCCGGTCACCCGGGAATTCGTGGAGGGTATGGCCAATGGTGTGCCGATCCTCGGAACCATGACGAAAAAGTGCAAGGTGTCGCGGGAGTCACGATTTGTCTTCCGGATCACCCTGGTTCAGGGCCTCAATCGCCAGATCCGTCGCATGTGCGAGTATTTTGGCTACGAGGTTACCAAACTGGAACGGATCCGGATCATGAACGTGAGCCTGAAAGGGCTTGCGGTGGGCCAGTGGCGGGACCTGAGCGAGAAAGAGCTGGCCGGGCTGTTCGATGCCATCCGGGATTCGTCTTCCGAAGCCCCGCCCGGCGCTGGCAAGCCAGCAAAAAAGAAGTCCGGAACGAAGGCCAAACCAAAGCCTGATCGCAAGCCTGGCTCTGCATCCACACCAGGTAAGCCCGGTGGCGCCAGGCGCCCCGGCCCGAAAGGCAAGCCCGCACCTGGCAAAAAGCCGGCATCGGGCAAACGGCCAAAAGGCGGCAAGCCAAGGCAAAAGAGCGTTAAACGGTAAGCGGGGCTTGCACCTGGCCGCGCCGGGCTACTTTTTCACCCACTTACCGCCCATTTGCACATACTGGCCGGACGGAGTCTTCTCAATCGCCTTCTTGCCTGCAACCGTCTCCACCTGGGTTACCGGAATGTTGTGTTTTTCGGCAATGCGCTTGTACTCATCCCGACGGGCGCTGTTAATGGCTTCCACCACTTCCTTCGCCTGCCCTTCGGCGCGCACCACTTCCAGATAACCCGTCGGTGTTTCTCCAACCAGCCCCTGCTGCTTGACCGAGTCCAGTTTCTGTTTGGCTTCATCCAGCCCCATGGCAAGCACGGAGGCGCTGATACCGAACGCCAAAACCAGCGCAAACATCTGTATCAATCGTTTCATCTTCAACCCCTCAAACTTTCCGGACACAGTCAGAACAAGCCCTGTTCGCTGAACAGGTCATCCACTTCCTTATCCACTTTCACGTAGATTTCGTGCTGGATTTTCACGTTCAGGTTGACCGTAATCGGCTCCTTTGGCGCCGCCATCTGCACTGTCGGCGTGCAGGCAGCCATCGCCAGAGGAAGCATCAGTATCATCAGTGTTCTTGCCATGGGCGACCTTTCAGGCCACCAGGGCCGCACGAGTTTTATCATGGTGCTTTCTCCTCACCGGATTCCTGCAGCAATTTCCGGACGCGCCTGGTAACAGCTTCATTGACCCTGCCACTCAACTGCAGACTGGTGAGCAGCGCGGGAATGTCTTCCTCAAGATTGACATTGAGTACCACCGGCTGCCCACCCCTCAGGTCCGGATTCTTACCTTCGAGGCGAAGGCCAAGGCTCAACTTACCCTGTTCATCGTAGTCTATCGTGCTGTTGAGGACTGAATAGTGAAAGTTTTGCAACGCCTGGACCACGATGTCCATGGCCTGGTTGCCACCGAGCATCGCCTGGAGCTTGTCCGCCGGCAACTGCAAACGGCCACCAGGATCTATTGCGGAAATACTGCCTGCACTCACCTGCACCCCATCGCCACTGATGCCCAGAGGAACTCGCCCACGAAGCAACCCGCTTCCAGACAGTCCTTCGGCTGGATACACGGCCATCAGACGGCTGAGGGAGACGTCCTCAACCTCCACAGGGATGCGGCCAGACCCACCTCCCAACTCGTACCTGGCGGGAGGCACTCTGAGGGTACCTTCGAGGAACCGGGCCCTGGCCTGCTGAACCTCCAGAGTGCCGGCCAGCAATTCCGTGACCGGCGCGCTGTAATTCCCGGAAAAAAGAACCGAGGTGACGGGAATGCCGGCATTAATCTCGCCAACGGTCATGTCCCTGAAACGGGTCGTAATCCGGGAATTTTCCAGCGATCCTCGCACTTGGCCGGTGAGTCCGGAGACTGCGGTCCGGTTAAAAACACCACCAACACCCTGCAGCTCGGCACTGCCACTGGCGGCAACTTCACCACCCTGACCGGTCGAAACTTCCATCGACAACCGGGCATTGCCAGAATCCACTGTCAGCAGATCCGGCCATCCGACCAGGGTTTCTGCCAGGGCCTGAACGCCCTGTTTACCGTCGATAACAGAGTCGATGGCGACGGATACGCCGCCTTCGGGATTGAGCTGGATATCGAGATCAGCCGTAAAGCCGGACTCGGAAGCCAAGGTGCCCTGCACCCTGAGATCTGCCAGGCGGCCCTTTGCCCTTCCCTGGAAGTTCCACGTTTGCGGCAGTAATTGCGGATGTTCGACGCGCGCGGCATCGACCCTGATGTCGCCATCAATGGAAATGCGCTGCGCCCAGGGGCCATTTGCGCCATAGTTCAGGGTAACCGTTGCGTTGCTGAGATCCGTGCGCAGGTTGTTGAGCGTCAGCGGCTGGTCTACACCGACAAACGTGAGATGTTCCGTCAGAACAAGAGACGAAGGGGCAAAATCGATGGTTGCGACATCACCGTTGGCGGTCACAGAAGGCCGGACATCTGCACGGCTGCCTGTTACTTCCCATCCGCCGGACCGTATATCCGGCAATGCCATACCCACCGAGCTCTGTTCAATGGCAAAGGACCAGCCTGCAACCGCCAGGGGCCAGGCCACCAGAGCCATACCACCGGCCCAGAGAAGCCCGCGGCCGATGCGTTCAGGCTTTACAGACCCTCTACTGGGCAAAACGACGCTCCTGTCGACTCGGTTTACTCACCACGCCAGGACACGCTGTACAGATCGTGCCGGCGGTCCTGAAGGTTTTTAACGGTACCACTGTTGCGGGCAGTGATCAGTACTTCCGGGCGCAGATCCGCAAAGGCAACCGTCTCCACGTTGGGCTCGGTGTCAGCGGCGATGCCATCCCTGGCGAAGGGAAAGTCGCACGGCGTCAGGATGCAGCTCTGGCCGTACTGGATTTCCATATTCGGGACATTCGGCAGGTTGCCGACGTTGCCGGACATCACCACGTAAACCTGATTCTCTACAGCTCTGGCCTGGCAACAATAGCGAACCCGCAGGTAGCTCTGCCGCTCATCGGTACAGAAAGGCACAAAGATGATATGCACCCCCTGGTCCACCAGGTGGCGGGTCAATTCCGGGAACTCCGCGTCGTAGCAGATCAGCACACCGATGGTGCCGCAGTCCGTCTCGATGGCGCTGACCCGGTTGCCGCCCTGAACGTTCCACCAGAACGCCTCGTTGGGCGTCGGATGGATCTTGGGCTGGCTGAACACCTGGCCATCCCTGAGAAACACGTACGCCATGTTCCGGATGGTGCCGTCTTCCTCACGGACTGGCGTTGAGCCGGCGACAATATTGATGTTGTGGCGCAGAGCCAGATCCCGCATCAGTTCACGATAACGCTCTGCGTAGTGGGTGACTGCGGCAAAGGTCTCGGCTGGGCTGCCCTTGCGGGCTTCGATGGAAAGCAGTTGCAGGGTGAACAGCTCGGGGAACACCACAAAGTCGCCCTTGTAGGTGGAAACAACATCGACAAAATAGCGGACAATCTCGCTGAATTCGTCGAACGATCCCACCGGGCGTTGCTGGTACTGAACCGTGCCTATGCGAACGGTATCGCGCATGCGTTGACCGTAGCGCTTCCGACGGCCGTTGTTCTCCGACTGGGGTACTTTCGGGTTACGCCAGACCAGATGAATACCATAGCCCATGGAATCGTGGTCGGCATCGAGATAATGCGGAATAATTCCGTGCACTTCGAAGCCCTGATGAAGCTGGAAGGAAAGCACCGGATCCTTCTGTTCCTTGCTTCGAATGGCCTCCACATATTCCTCGACGCTCGTGAACTTCTTCAACCGCTGGCGCAGGCTCGGCAAACGGCCGGCAAACACCACGCCCTGCAGGTTCAGGGCCTGGCATAACTGCTTGCGCTCATTGTAGAGCCGCTCCCCAATGCGGTAACCACGGCATTCCGGATCAACACAGACTTCCATCCCGTACAACCAGTCCCCCTCCGGGTCATGCCGCGAGGCATAACCGTTACCGGTGATGGAGGTCCAGTCGTGGGCAGCGAGTGCGATCTCTTCCGCAATCCGAAACGTGGCGCAGTAGCCGACCACGGTGTCTCCGAGCATGGCAACAAACTGGCCGTCGGGAAAGGTATTGATCTGCCCGGTCAACGGCCCCTTGGTATAGCCGTACATGCCCGTGCCTTCATAAACCCGGCGACTGAGCTGGATGATGCCTGGGATATCTGCAAGCGTGGCATTGCGGACGTACAGACGCTGATCAGGATCGGAAAACGGGGGGCACATAGACACCTCAGGAAAGGCGTTGATTTCCCCTCATCTTTGGTGGGACGACAGGGATTCGTCAAGACAAATCGGCTATCCGGCGTTGCGCAGGGAGAAGCGATCGACCACTGAATACACGGAACCGGCCGGGCCAGGTTTGCTTTCGAAAAGCACAAATTCAGTAACCTGGAACTGGCCAAATCCATTGTCACCATATTCAACCAACAACGGTTCAACAGAACCCGGCTGGCGTTTGAAACGGGCCAGCGTAATGTGCGGGCGAAATGCCCGACGTTCAGCCACAAAGCCCAGACTCTCCAGTCGCCGCCCGAGAGTCTGGTGCAGCGCAGCCACCGGTGCCGCCGGCTGAACACCGGCCCATAGATTCTTCGGCCTTTCGGGCTGGCCGAAACAACCAACGCCGGCAACCTCAAGCGGGAAGGATTCCGAATCTATCTCACGGGCTGAACTGGCTACGGCTTCGAGACCTTCCCCGCTCACCTTCCCCAGAAACAGGAGGGTGATGTGCAATTGCTCAGCACTCTGCCATCTGGCGCCTGTCACCGGTGATCTGACCTTCAACAACCGGGCCTTGATTTCAGCCGGAAGCTCCAGCCCGAAAAAAAGCCGTGGCAACGCTCTATTCCTCGTAGATCATCTTGCGCACCATGCCGCCATCGGCCACAAAATTCTGGCCAGTGATAAACGAGGCCTCCTGCGAAATGAGGTAGGCCACCAAGGAGGCAATATCCCCAGGTTGCCCTACCCTGCCCGCCGGGTGCTGCAGGTGGTCGTTTTCGGAAAGCGGTTCAACCGGCTCTGCGCCGCCCTGCCAGGCCCGGGTATCGATCCAGCCGGGACTGATGCAGTTAACGCGGACATCGGGCCCCAGGCTCACAGCAAGGGCATGAGTGAGTGCCACAATGCCACCCTTGGTAGCGGCGTATGCCTCGGTGTCCGGCTCGGACTGAAGCGCCCTTGTGGAGGCCATATTAACGATAGCGCCTTTCGTTTTTCGAAGGTGCGGCACCGCATGCTTGGTGACCAGGAACGGCCCGGTCAGGTTCACGTCCAGTCGGCGCTGCCACTGATCCAGGCTCAGTTCCTCAATCGGCCCCGTCTCGGGGTTGGCGATTCCGGCATTATTGATAACGGCGTCCAGACGGCCGCCCCAGCGAAGGGCTTCGGCAACGATGCGCTCCACATCGGTTTCCGAAGCCACATCGCCGGGCAGAAAGTGCAGTGCATAATCTGCACCGGCGGCCAACCGCTCACCGACGGCACTGTCGGTGTCACAGAACGCCACCTTCCAGCCAGCAGCGGCCAGGTGAAGCACAATGCCCCGGCCGATGCCTTTGGCGCCGCCGGTCACCAATGCGACGCGATCGGTTTGACTCAAAACAACCTCCGTTACGACCGCCCCTACCGGTTACTCAACCTTGGGCGTGGGCCGGACAAGAATTTCATTTACATCGACATGTGCCGGCTGAGCCACGGCATACATGACCGCATTGGCAATGTCCTCCGGCTTCAATGCATGGCCAGGACGTTCATCAAAGAAGGGCGTGTCCACCATGCCCGGTTCGATCAGGGTAACGCGGATACCGGAGCCACGGAGCTCCTCACGAACACCATAGCCAATGGCGGTTACCGCCCATTTGGTCGCACTGTACATGGAACCGGGAATGGTGGCACGGCCTGCCGCAGAGCCGGTTAACAGCAAGTGGCCCTTGCTCTCTTTGAGCGCCGGCATGCAATGCTGGAGGGTCAGGCCCACACCGTAGATATTGGTCAGGATCATATCCTTCCAGACGTCCGGGTCAGCACCGCTGAATCCGCCAGGCTCACCACCGCGGCCGGCGTTGGCAAACACCGCATCAATGCGGCCAAAGGTTTTCAGGGCCTGGTCGACCATGTTTTTCTGGTCATCACCGCTCTGGACGTCGCACTGGACCGTCAACACCTTTTCTTCGCCACCCAGCTCCTGCTGCAGGCCTTTCAGTTTGTCTTCAGAGCGCGCGGCCAGAACCAGCCGATAGCCCTGTTTCGCGGCCGCTCGCGCTGTTTCCGCGCCGATGCCTGACGACGCGCCAGTAATCAGCATTACAGGTTGATCTGCCATAAGCTTTTTCTCCTGTTGCTTGGGAAGTGTGGCTAGGGCTACGCCCGGTGACCCCAGACCGATCAGTCAGTAGATCTGCAGCAGGATGAGAGCGACGATGGCCAGGGCCAACAGAAACCAGCGGGCGTAGTGGTCGGGGCGATCCTCTTGGTCGCTGGCAGCCCGGCTGAGACTGCTGCCTGACGTCTGCTCATACTCGGACACCAGTTGCCGCGCCCGGTAGAGATCCTCATCATCGACATGCACGTTGCTGAAGCCCGCGGCACCAATATCACCCATGGCACCCTGAAGGTAATGGCCTCCGACATGGGCTTCAATACCGTTGGCTTCCAACAGACCAGCCACAATGTGGGCTTCGGTTATGTCTCTGGCCCGATAGGCTATTTGCAACACGCAACTCCTTCTGTGACCGTTCCGGGCAGAACCGGGACAAATCTGCGAGTATCATTTGAAGGATAGTTCGACCTGCCCGGTGGGGCCAATAACATACGGATCGACCATGCTCTGGATTATTCTCGCCATCATCGTGTTCATCGTTGCCGCAACCCTGCTTCTGTTCCGGCTTGAGGATCTGTCTCATCTGGATCGGGATGATTACCCGATCAAAGACGCAACACCAAGCGAAGCCAACCGGGAAGTGCTGGGACGCATCCGCGAGCTTGGGCAATCTTCAAAAGGCCTGCGCGGCAAGGCGCGGCTGATGGCGCTCCGAAAACACATGGACGGGCTGAGTGAAGGCATTGAACTCGCCTCGGAGCTGCGCCATTGCGAGTCACCCCGTGGCGAATGGGTTCTCGCCCCGGGATGTGATACCCGCCGCCGAATCCTGTACATTCATGGTGGCGCCTGGGCCGCTGGCAGCCCCAGAAGCCATCGGGCCATTACCGACCGTTTATCGCAGATAACCAGAGCCGCAGTGTTCGCACTGGACTACCGTTTAATGCCGGAGAACCGGTTTATGGACGGTGTAAGGGATTGCCGCGAAGCCTATACATGGCTCCTGAAACACGGCCCTGATGGCGCCGAACCGGCTGATTTCATGGTGGTCGCCGGGGATTCTGCCGGCGGTAGCCATACTCTCGGGCTGATTGCGTGGATTCGTGACAATGGCCTGCGCCAGGCGGATGCCGCCATCGCGTTCTCACCATCCACCGATCTGACCCTGACCGCGCCGAGCAACCGCAACAACATCGGTACCGATCCACTGCTCGGGCCTGTGTTTGGTGGCCTGTCGAAAATCCCGCTGCCGGTCATCTGGTGGGCCACTCTGGCGGCATTCCGGGTCTCCCCGACCAGCCCTGTCGCCTCACCATTACGCGGGAATCTGAAGGACCTGCCCCCAACGCTGATACAGGCCAGCGACACCGAGATGCTGCTGGACAACGCCCGGCGTTACGCCGCGCGGGCAGAAGCAGCAGGTTCTCCGGTTACCCTCCATACCTGGCCGGGAATGGTGCACGTATGGCAGATCTTTGTGCCCTTACTTCCCGAAGCGGAGGAGGCTTTCGATGACATCAGGGCTTTCCTGGAGCAGCTGGAGTCCCGGGGTAGCGCACAGGCTTCGGCCTAAACCTGGACCTTGCCCCGCAGGGCCTTGGTTTTTCCTTTTTTGGTCTTCTTGTCCACACGCTTGCGCTGTGAGGACCGGGTCGGTTTGGTGGGACGTCGGGCCTTGCGGGGTTTGACGGCCTCCTGGATAAGCTCTTTCAGCCGCTCCAGCGCATCCTCCTTGTTTAACTCCAGGGTTCGGAAAGATTGCGCCTTGATGATCAGCACACCCTCTTTACTGATTCGCTGATCATTGAGCGACATCAGTCGCTCCTTGTAGAACGGTGGCAGAGAGGAGTTAGGAATATCGAAGCGCAGGTGCACCGCGGAGGCGACTTTATTCACGTTCTGGCCACCGGCACCCTGGGCCCGGATCTGGGTGATTTCGATTTCCCAGTCAGCAAGTTCAACAGCGTTGGATAGTTTCAGCATCTGCTAAGGTTAACAGAATCCAGAACCGTGGGCTTTCAGCACCGGGATTTGTGTGAGGAACAACCAGTTATCATGTGCGGACGATTCACCTTTTATACCCCACCCGACACCCTGATCCTCGAGTTTTTTCCCGAGGGCATGGAGGTGGACGGGCATTTTGACCCCGGCTACAACATCCCTCCCGGCACAGGTATTCCCATGATCCGGATGAGCATGAACGGCAGCCTGATCATGGCTCACTCCCACTGGGGCTTCCGGCCGGCCTGGGCGGATCAGAAAGCGCCGGCTCCGATCAATGCCCGTGCAGAGACAGCAGCCACATCAGAATACTTTCGGGACGCCTTTGCCCATCACCGTTGCCTGATACCGGCCAATGGCTGGTACGAATGGCAACAAACGGAACATGGCAAAGAACCTCACTACATAACGCCAGCGAATTCCGGGAAGTATCCGGCGATTTTCTTCGCCGGCCTCTGGACCCCGAGAGAAGGCGACGAGACCACCGCCTGCGCCATCATCACCGAACCGGCCAGCGAACACCTGAAGCATATCCATGAACGTCAGCCCGTGGTGCTTGATCCGGCCTGTCTGAGGGACTGGCTGAATCCGGAAATCACCGACCGGACACAATTGCGGACAGTGACCCATCGCCTGGATCCTGGACAGCTGAAAGCCATTCCCGTTTCGCCGGAGGTGAATAATCCGAGGCATAACTCGCCGGACCTAATCCGGGAAGCCTGAGGCCTGTAGTAATCCTCTAATACCCGCTTCTTCACCGACGCTGATACTGTTTCCAGACTTGGCACGACAATCACAAGGAGACAGCCATGAGCGGGAAGAAGATTCTGATGATTACCGGTGACTTCACCGAAGATTACGAAACCATGGTGCCGTTCCAGGCACTGCAGGCCGTCGGGCACACGGTTCACGCTGTCTGCCCCGACAAGAAAGCCGGCGACACGGTTGCCACCGCCATCCATGATTTCGAGGGAGACCAGACCTACACCGAAAAACCGGGGCACCGGTTCGCCCTGAACGCGGATTTTGACGGGCTGGACCCCGCGAACTACGACGCATTGGTGGTGCCCGGCGGTCGCGCACCTGAGTACCTGCGGCTTAACCAGGATGTACAGAATCTGGTTCGCCATTTTTTCGAGACTGACAAGCCAGTGGCAGCGATTTGCCATGGTGCCCAGCTGTTGGCCGCAGCCGGGGTTCTGGAGGGGCGCAAATGCTCGGCCTATCCTGCCTGCCAGCCGGAGGTGGAACTGGCCGGCGGCACGTTCGCCGGTATCGAGGTTGATCAGGCGGTCACCGATGCTAATCTGGTAACAGCGCCTGCGTGGCCCGCTCATCCGGCCTGGCTGGCGCAGTTTTTCAAGCTGCTGGATCAGTAATGCAAACGGGGCCGGCCCTCCGGCCCCGCCACGCTCTCAGGGAGGCCCGCATGTGCAAGCTCTTTATCAACGCCGATCCGGAGCTTTGGGTCAGCCGGACCCACTCCCTGCGAATCGATGGCATGGTGACCAGTGTGCGAATGGAAAACGCCTTCTGGCAGGTACTGGCCGAGCTGGCCGAACGGGATGGCATGAACCTGCCCCAGATGATCACACGGCTTTACCACGAATCCATTGATGCCGGCCACGACCTCGGTAACTTCACGTCCTTCCTTCGGGTGTGTGCGCTCCGCTATCTGGAGCTCCAGCTGAGCGGCGACGTTCCCCGGGATACCCGGGTTCCGATTGCCTCGCTGGATGCAGACCGCATTCTTGCCAGCAAATCCGGTGAGCCGGCAACACCGGAGGTGGTAACCAAGGCCAGGCACTGATCAGAGGAGACCAGTCAGCGCTGGCGTCCCTGACCCGCCTGTTTTGCCTTGATATCCCGGGTGTCTGCGGTTTCTACAACCTCCTGAAGATTCCGCCTCGGAGCCGCGGGCAAATCTGTCGCCGGGTAACCCAACCTGAGCAAAATCTGCGGGAACCCCGAACGCCCGAGGAGGTGCTGGAGTTTCGGGCGAAGCACGGCGACCTGAATTGGCTGGTTCAGATAGGAAGCCTGCAGCCCCTGCCCCAGGGACCGGAGCAAAACCCGCTCCAGCGCCTGCCCTGCCTTCAGCCAGTCTTCTACGCCATCCCCGGCCGTTCCCAACGCAGCAATCACGGGTGATTCATCCGCCAGTTGCCGGTCCTTGGCGCCAACGCCGTTGCCCATATCAAATGTGCGCACCACCAATTGGGCCACGGGCGCAACCATGCCGGGAACCGTCAAACCGTCACCCTTGCGGCGGGGATGCATCCAGGCAGCCAGCTCCCGTCGCCAGCTCGGGTTGGACCACTGGGCAGCGTCGCCCTCCGCCACAAGATCGGCCACCTGATGACGCGCATGCTCCGATTCCAGAACCTGGAACCATGCTCCTTCGGTCTCCGCCGACTCCTCAAGGATGCCCAGCACCTCGGAAGGCACCTGCTTTGGCTCAAAACGCTTGCGATAGGTGCGTCGCCTGGCAATCGCCAGGAACAGTTCCGTTTGCCGGCCCTCCTCCCCGGATACCGGTGAAAACGAGACGGTCGCCAGCAGATCCTCGTCGCCCGGATCCGGCAAAAGCTGGCATTCGGTATTGAATCCTGCATGAGCAGCGGCAATCCGAAGATTAAACAGGGCACACCCGCAGCTGATGGTGAGTTCCCGGTCGTCGGGGTCGTTGACCGGCAATGCCCGTAACCGGTCCGCAAACAGGGAAATCCCGGTTTGGCCGAGTTCAAATCGCCAGGGCTGGGTGTTGTGGCTTGATGGCGCCAATGTTGCGCTCTCGAGGATGGCCGCCAGGGTGTCTCGCGGTATGGGGGTGTTGCGTGTTCCTTCGCTCATTGCAGCTCTCCCGAATGGTCTCGTGACAGACTATTCCTGCGTGAAAGGAAAAGATAGCCGGTGATGCCCGGCGACATCGTTGAGCCGCATCAACAAAATCTCACGCTCCGTAACCTGACATTCCCGGGCGCGACAATTAAAGTGAAGACAGTGAAAACTTGCACAGGGTCTGAGATGCGTTATTCCTTCAGAAACATCTTATTTCTGGCATTCGTGGCGCTTGCGCTCGGCGGTTGCGCCAGTAGCGGAAAGCTGCAGTCGGGTTCTACGCCTGGACTACAGACCGTTCCTGTCGAGGCATCCAGTTCGGAAAAGGCCCAAAAACTCTGGCAGGTGTTCGAGCGTTACCGGGGCACCCCCTATGAATACGGTGGCACCTCCGGCAATGGCTTCGATTGCTCAGGATTCATTCTTACCGCCTACCAGGAAGGTCTGGGCAAACAATTACCCAGGACAACGACTCAAATGCTTGCCAGTGGTGACGTGGTTCATCCCGGCGAGATTCGACCGGGCGATGTGGTGTTCTTCCGGATTGGCGGAAAGGAACAACACGCCGGTATCTATATGGGCGGGGACCGCTTTATCCACGCATCAACATCGGCCGGCGTAATCCAGTCCTCGATCAGCGGCTACTACTGGAAAGGCCGCCTGACCGAAGCGAGACGCTTTGACTGAGCCAAGCTGAACAGCCCGCTTCAACGCTTTTTCCGGCGCACATAGAGTACTTTGTGGACGCGCGCGACGAGCTCACCGGATTCATCAACAATATCCACGTCCCACTCTGGCAGCATTTTGTCTCCGTTTGCCGTTGCGGCGCGGATCTCTTCAACACGCTCATCGGTCAATTCAAAGCGTGCCATCACTTTGCCCTTGCCGGGACGGATAAAATCAATACTCGCCGATTTATCCCACACGATGTAGTCATTGCCCAGCCGTCGCATCAGCAGCAGCATATATATGGGATCAACCATGCTGTAGAGCGAGCCGCCAAAGTGCGTGCCCACGTAATTGGTGTTGTACCAGTGCTGGCCCATCTCCACCCGGGCCGAGCTGAAATCCTCGGCAATGTGGGTCACCCGGATTCCAGCACCGATGTAGGGAGCAAACGTGGAAAGAACACGGCGCATGGCCCCGGCACTGGCAAGCCAGCGACGTAGAGTGGCGTTCATCAAACATCCTCGATGGTATAAATGACTGCAAATTCAGTAGCACGCTATCTTCCAATCCGACGCGCGCCGATGCAAGAAATTCATACGATCGTTTGAATATTAAAGACCACTGAACGTGAGATGCAGGGCGATGGCGGCCATCATGATTCCAATGACACCATCGATAATCCGCCAGGCCAGCGGCCGGGAGAGAATGGGCGCCAGCGCCGAGCCGCCCCAGGCAAGCAGGCCGAACCAGAGAATCGAGGCACTGCTCGCACCGGCCACAAAGGTGGTCGCGTCCTCTTGCTGGGCTCCGATGGCAGGAATCAACAGCAGCGTATCCAGATAAACCTGAGGGTTGAGCAGAGTGACTGCCAGGGTCGTGAACACCACGGCTTTAAGGCTTCGTTTGGTTACTTCACCCGCTTCAAGAGCCGCTCTGCCGCGGCTGGCGCGAACGAAGGACTGAATCGCCAGCCAGCCAAGGAAGGCCACACCCAGCCACCGGAGAATCTCCAGGGCCTCAGGCATGGCCATCAGGGCAGCACTGATGCCGAACATGCCCAGGGTAAACAGGGTGATATCGGCCACTATGCACAGCCCGGCTGACCACCAATGATGTTCCCGGCGTATTGCCTGGCTCAGCAGGTAGGCGTTCTGCGCTCCGATCGCCACGATAATGCCGCCACACACAATCAGACCGGTCAGGTAACTCTCAAGCACGTGAATCTCTCCTTAATGAATGGCGCAAGGTTACCGCTTCCCAGCTATACTTGAAATTCATACTCATAATGCTGCATCAGTTTTACTTATGATTGACTACAAATTGCTGGAAGCCCTGGCGACGGTCATTGAGTGCGGAGGATTCGAACGTGCCGGCCTGGCGCTCGGGCTGAGCCAGTCGGCCATTTCGCAGCGAATTCGCACCCTTGAAATCCGGCTCGGACAACCGGTTCTGGTGCGAAGCCCGGCACTCAAGGCCACACCGGCCGGACAGCGTCTGCTCAACCACGTTCAGCAAGTGCAATTGCTGGAGCGCGACCTGACCAAGTCCATCCCGGCACTCTCGGAACCCACAGCAAGACTGCGCATCGCGCTGAATGCCGACAGCCTGGCCACCTGGTGGGCGGCCGCGGTAGGCAACTTCTGTGCGGAGGAGACCCTGCTGCTGGATCTTGTGGTCGAGGACCAGGACATTGGCCTTCGCAGGATGCGGGAAGGGGATGTGGCTGCCTGCCTGTGCAGCAGCCCCCAGCCTGTTGCCGGTGCCCGCTGCGTGCCCATTGGCACGATGACCTACATGCCACTGGCAACTCCGGACTATGTGCGCCGATACTTCGGGAAAGGCCTGAGCGAAACCAGCCTGAAGAATGCCCCGGCCATTGTTTTCGGGCCGAATGACCAACTGCAACACCGGTTCCTGGCCCAGTGCGGCTATCACGGCACCTTCCCCCACCACCTTTGCCCATCCTCGGAAGGTTTTGTGAAACTGGCGCTGGCCGGCATGGGGTATGGCATGATTCCGGAAATGCAGGCCCGCCCGGAAATATCTGCCGAGCGCCTGGTGAGCATCGCGCCTGAACAAACCCTGGAAGTGCAGCTATACTGGCACTTCTGGCGCCATGGCGGCGGCGTGATGGACCGTCTGACCAACGCCTTGCGGTCTGCGGCCACGTTGAATTCAAACGTGTAAACAGGGGGAGCAACGATCAGTATGAAGCACCTTGTGGCGGTTTACGGCACGTTGAAACGTGGCCGGAACAACAGCCATATTCTGCGAGGCGCCCGGCTTGTCGGGACAGACTGGATGCCCGAACTGAGCCTGTATCACCTGGGCCCCTACCCGGGTGCCATAGAGGAACCTTCCCCGGGCGTCCGCGTGGAAGTCTATGCGGTTACCGATACGATGCTGAAAGCACTGGACGAACTGGAAGACTTCTTTCCTGAACGCCCGCAAAGCAGCCTGTATATCCGCCAGACCATGGACACTCGCCACGGGTCTGCCTGGGTGTACATTTACAATCGGCCGGTTAAAACGATCCAGCGGCTGCGCTCCGGGAGCTGGTAGACCATAGCCCACACACCTTCACCATAAGGACACCAGATTGGACCTGACAACGCCTGCCCTGCTCTTCCCGGCGATTTCACTGCTGTTGCTGGCCTTCACCAACCGGTTTCTGGTGTTGGCGCAGCTGATCCGCCAACTCAAGCAGATGGACACCGAGGAAGACCACGCCCTGATTGCCCGACAGATCGGCATGCTGCGCAAACGGATTGTGCTGACCAAACGCATGCAGGCGTTCGGCGTACTCAGTTTCTTCCTGTGTACGGTTTCCATGTTCCTGCTTTTCCTGGGTGCCGACCTGCCGGGGGTGATCGCGTTTGGCGCCAGCCTGGTACTGCTGTCTTTCTCGCTGCTGTACTCGCTGTACGAAATCCAGATCTCAACCAATGCCATCAATGTCGAGCTGGCCAGCTTTGAGGCCCGCAAGAGTGCCGGCCGGGAAGATGTCGACTATTCGTGAGGCCTGTTTGCGCCGGAATTCACGACCCGGACACCAAACCAGCGCGGAAACCGGAGCAGACAAAACAGGGCAATCATGTCGTAAAGGGCGTGCCAGACCATGACCAGAGCAAGGCTTTCGGATAACAGGTAGGCCGCCCCCAGAACCATGCCAAGGCCGGTAGCCACCAGAAAATAGGTAAATGAGACATAGTGCACCAGACCGAACAACACCGATGCCGCAAGCACGGCCGTTACAGGGTCCGTCTTTGTCATCAGCCAGCCCTGGATTGCGCCCCTGAATAACAGTTCCTCACCGACTCCGGCCAGGAGGGATAGCAGAATGAGTACAGCCGGGGAGTAGCTGGAGGCAAAGTCATACAAACCCTGCATCTGCCGCTCGAGGTTCTCCGGGAACAAGCCGGGCACCCGCGTAAGCAACAGCAAAACGGCGTAGGTAAGAGCGGCTCCAACCGTCCCCAGGAAGATGCTGGGCCACAGGCCTGGCCCAACATGCAGCACCGGAATTCCGAATAGCAGTATCGCCACTAATCCGATAACGCCAATGGCGCCCTGGAATAACAGAGCGGCATTGGAGGACATACCCGAGTTTCGTCGTTTACCCAACGCCATTTACTGGTCGAACAAGGGCTTCACTGGAAACAGCGCATCGTATTTTGGCGCCTGCTTCTGGGCTTTGGCCTGGAACGATTTCATCATGTCCGTCGGGCGGAACATGCCGGCCTGCCAGGTGGCCATATACTTGAGGCTGTCTTCCACACTGTGGTCGCGACTGTAATTGAGCATTTCCTTGCAGCCAGTTACGGCCAGAGGAGAGTTCGCCGCAATCTGGCCGGCAATGGCCATAACGCCTGCCAGCATGGATTCCTGGTCGGCGTAAACGGCGTTCACGAAGCCTAGATTCTGCGCTTCAGTGGCGGAGAATTTTCGGCCGGTGTAGGCCAATTCACGAACCACGCCCTCGGGCATCAGTTTGGGCAGGCGCTGGAGCGTGCCGACGTCGGCGGTCATGCCCAGCTCGGTTTCCTTGATGGTGAAGTAGGCATCTTCCGTGCAATAACGGCTATCGGCGGCACACACCAGATCCAGAGCGCCACCGATACAGCCACCGTGGATGGCTGCCAGCACGGGAAGCCGGATTTTTTCCAGAGAGGTGAGAGTATCCTGCAACTGCAGCACAACTCTGCGAAGGTTTTCCGCCATGCGCCCGGGGTCACCGTTCATGGGCACGGCTTTGGGATCGCTGAATACACCCAGATCCATGCCCGCAGAGAAGTGTTTGCCGGTGGAGGAAATGACGATCACGCGGGCATCGGTGTTGGCCTCAATATCCTGCATGCACCGGGGCAACTCGAGCCAGAACGCCTTGTTCATGGTGTTCAGGGCCTCCGGACGACTGAACTGAACGTGGGCGATGTAGTCTTTAACCTCAATCGAAAAACTCTCGTAACTGGACAACTCAGACAAGACAGCACTCCTTATATAAATGTCGCTAACCGGCTCATTAGCGGTCGCCCCGGCTAATGTATCGTCAATTCTGCTACCTTCGTATTATGGCGAACAGAGAGACGACACGTTAACCCGAAAAGGCCTGGTATGGAATTCACCTTCCTCGGCACGTCAGCCGGAACGCCGACAAAATCGCGCAACGTAACCGGTCTGGCGCTGAGCCACGGCGGACCAAAACACTGGTACCTGATTGACTGCGGTGAAGGCACCCAGCACCAGTTGCTGAGAACCCATCATTCCGTGATGCAGCTGCAGGCAATATTTATCACCCACATCCATGGCGACCATACGTTCGGGCTGCCGGGACTGCTGACCAGCGCCTCCATGCTCGGCCGCACCGCTCCTTTGTACCTGGTTGCGCCAAGACCGGTAAAAACCTTCATAGAGGCCGCCATCGGTAATAGTGACTCCAGCCTCAGTTTTGAATTGAGATTTTTCGATTCCGAAGCAGAGAACTTCCACTGGGAAGACGACTCCCTGTCGGTAACTGCAGTCCCCCTGTCCCATCGTGTCTCCTGCAGGGCCTTTGTGTTCACGGAAAAGAATCTGGAACGCCAGCTGGTCCGGGACAGGCTCGAAGCGGATGGTATTGAGGCCGGTCCCGCCTGGGGCCGCCTGCAACAGGGCGACGACGTGGTACTGGAAGATGGGCGCCTCGCCCGTTGTGATGATTACACCCGAATTGCCAGAAAACCTCGCAAGGTTATCGTAGCCGGCGACAACGACCAGCCCGACCTGCTTCTGGCAGCGTGCACGGGTGTTCAGGTGGTCATCCACGAAGCGACCTACACCCAGGAAGTCTCTGACCGGGTCGGACCCTGGCCGCAACACAGCTCCGCTGCCCAGGTAGCCCGCTTCGCCGAGGCCGCAGGCGTTCCCAATCTCGTCCTTACCCACTTCAGTTCCCGTTACCAGTTCAATCCGGATGCTTATCCGCACATTGGTGAGATCGAATCCGAAGCCAAAGGCATTTATCGGGGAAACCTTTATCTGGCAAAGGATTTTGCCTGTTATGAGCTCAACAGGGATCTGATGCTGAAGCCCATCGAGCGTCTATAATACAGGCGTGGATTAAACGAGCCGCCCAAGCTTATATGTGTCGCTTTTATAGATTCACTTTGCGTTTGCTGAAGTTCAAATTAAACTGAACCCACAATAAATTGAACAACGATTCATTTTTCACTGCTCAGGAAGGCGGTCAATGACCCGGCTCAACGCAAAACACTCCAGACTCAGCAAGGATGCGGTTGTCGTCGCGCCCGGCCTCATTCCCTGTGGCTGTGTCATTGACAGCGTGGCTCTGGGTAAAGAAGGGCTGCGCCTCACCCTGAAGCACTTTTCGTCGCCCGCGGTACTCGACCAGCTGTCATCGTCTGCCGCTGCACAGACCGATCTTCATGTTTTCCTCGATAATGACCGTGAAAAACAGCATATCCATTACAGAGGCACGGTTCAGGTTGGCCGCAGTAGCGGCATTTCGCTGGACATAGCTGGGAACACCGAGGAACTCAGCAACGACATTGAGCGTTTGTTACAGCACACTGGAACGAATCGGCTCGAAGCCGCGACTCCGGATCCTTCACTGAAACAGCTCTACCACCAGCATTGCCGTCGGCTTCTGGAACAGTTGCTTCCGGAATTTATGGAAGGCACCTTCGAGGGCATTGAAGCCGACCTGGAAGAGGCTGCAGAGCTGCGTGAGATTACCCGGCTCAAGGACATGCGCTTCATTTTTCAGAGTCGCCAGCAACGAATGCTCCAGGATTTCCAGGCCCAGTTCCAGGCCAATCAGGCAACCCTTGAGCCCGCCGCCGAGTCCCGGGCCGGCAACAAGGAGTTGCACCTGCTGCAACAGCACGAGTTCGAAGACTGGCTGGACCTGCAGGCCATCGCCACCCGCGTAAACAAAGCAAATACCGGGGCCAACTTCCTGCTCAACCAGTTTCTCAACCAGATTTTCCGACAGGACGTCAACGATGACAACAATCCTCTGACGCCCCGGGCCCTGTGCGTCTGCCTGCAGTATATGGTCGATCATCTGGGCATTGCGCGGGAGCACCGCCTGACCATCTATCGCGCCTGGGAAAATGCTCTGGTCCGGGTCTGGCCCGCGGCCATCCGGTCACTGATCAATGACTGCCGACGAGCTGGCCTTGAGGCCATAGATATCACCGAGCTACCCGCAAACTGGTCACTCCGCGACCGGGAGCACGCAACGGACGACTCGGGTTCAGCGACGGCAGCCACAGAAGACTCATCCGAAGAAACTCCGGAAACCAATCACGCCAGGCACGAGGCGTCCGGGCCGCCTTCGGTTGGTCGTTCCCTTTTTCAATTGATGGCACTGGAGTCAAACCCCTCGTCTGAAGTTTCAGACTGGGAGGAGCCCAATCCAAGGCTTTCGGAAAACCTCCGCTCCCGGCGCCGGGAACTGCTGGACCGGTTGCACGGCGACGAGCCCGATATGGCGGGACTGCTTCGGGAACTGGCCAACTCGGACTCCGACCTGGCCAGCTCCCTGGATCACACGGCCGTTGAGAAGGCCAACCTGGTGGACCGACTGTTCGAGCCTCTGAAAACCCACGATGAACTCTCGGGCTCGCTTCGCCACCAACTGCAAAAGCTTCGACTACCCGTATTCGAGACGCTGGTTGAAACACCGGATTTTCTGAATGCCGGCGACCACCCGGCCCGGGATATCATCAATAACCTGATGCACATCTGTCTTGCCGAGAGAGCCTCAAGCAAGAAGCTGGAAGCAACGGTTGCCGATATCGTTGAGGAGCTGACAGAGATCGAGGTATCGGATCCGGACCTGATGGGAAGCCTGGGCGAACGCCTGAAACAGCTTGTCGAGCGTCAGGACCAATCGTTTCTCCGCAACTCGGAACGGCTGGCAAAAACCCTGGAGGGCAAGGAGCGCCTGCGCCTTACCCGCAAGGAGGCAAGGCAGAGGCTGAACTCGCTCTTGAGCAACAGACAGGTTCCGAACATTCTGATCCGCATTCTTCAGGCGGGCTGGGAGCAGTTGATCGTACTGACCATGCTGAGAGAAGGTCCGGAAAGCCGGCATTGTGAGGAACTGCTTGATGTGGTTGCACAGCTCCAGGCCTGGCTTTCGCCTGCCGACACCTCCGAAGAGCTGGCATTTGAACGGGAGCTGGAGAGCAGCGTCATGCTGCAGTTCATCGAGCGGGAGCTGAAAACCGCCGGGGAATTCTCGCGCGTAAGGCCGGTTATTGACGAGCTATCCGGAATTCTCGAGGGCAACGGGGAAGCAGAAACCACATGGGTTGATGAGTACGGTGACGCCGATGAAGCGCCGGCCCCGCTGCCACCGGAGCTTGAAGACAGTCGTTGGGCCTCAAGGGCAAAGGAGATTTCCGTAGGCGACTGGGTTGAGGTTCGTCTGGATACCGGCGAGACCCGCCGGTTGCGGCTGGTGTGGGGCAGCGAGGATTCACTCAGGTTTGTTTTTCTTTCGCCCAAAGGCATGAGCGAGGTCAGTTACGGATTTCCCGAGTTTGTGCAGAAACTCGCTGAAGGCGAAGCCTGGCTGGTTGAGAGCGGAGACGTCCCATTCCTTGACCAAAGTCTCTTCAGCATCGTTGAAGATGTTTACCGGAAGCTCAATTTTCAGGCAACCCACGATGCCCTGACGGGGTGTATGCACCGCCATGACTTCGAGAAACAGGTTTCTCAGCTGATCAGCATCCTGCCGTCATCTGCTGAAGACCATGCCGCCGCCCTTATGGTTCTGGATATAGACGAGTTCAGTGTCATCAACGCCTCCTATGGCGCGGACGCCGGCGACGCCCTGTTGAGGCACGTCGCCGACACACTCCGTAAGCAGAGCGAATCCCGATTCTCGGAGTCCCACGTTGGCCGGATCAGCGGCAATGAGTTTGCGGTGCTCATCAATAACATCAGTACAGAAGACTGCCTGGATTTTGCAGAGTCCCTGCGGCGCAACTTCGAGCAACATGTGTTCCGGCATGGGCAGGCGGAATATCGGGCAACCGTCAGCATCAGTATCCGGCCGGTAACCGGGGCGGGACAGTCACCTGGAGACCTTCTCAACCTTGCGAGCCTCTCGCTTAAAGCAGCCAAGAAGCTGGGCGGGAACCGGATTGAACTGGCCAGGGAAAACCGGGACCAGTCCCGGCTCGGCACCCCCCAATGGGTTACCGAAATAGACCGGACCATCCGTGATGGCAGCCTCTACCTTCGGGCCCAGCCCATCGTTGCCCTCGAACCGGAAGACGGCGAAGGCACGATGTATGAAGTCTTGCTCGGCCTGAAAGACAGTTCTGGCAAGGAGATCTCGCCCCAGGGCTATATCGAGGCAGCCGAACAGTTCAAACGCAGCACGCGGGTTGATTTGTGGGTCATTTCCGAGGTGCTGACGTGGATGCGAGATAATCCCGCGGCGCTCGCCAGGATTGCCACTCTGAACGTGAACCTGTCAGGCTCGTCGTTGAGCGATGACAGCTTCATGCTCGGCCTGGAATCCAATCTCAGGGCGAATCCGGAGCTGGCCCACAAGCTCTGCTTTGAAGTAACCGAGACCTCTGCCGTCGCCAACCTCCATTTTGCCTCGGATTTCATGCGCGAGATGAAGCGGCTGAACTGCCGGTTCGCACTGGATGATTTCGGCACCGGCCTGTCTTCCTATGCGTACCTCCAGAAACTGCCAGTGGACTTCGTGAAAATTGACGGCATATTTGTAAAGGACATGGCGACCAACCTCACGAACTACGCCATGGTGAGGTCGATCAACGAGCTCTGTCATTTTCTGGATCTTCAGACCATCGCCGAATACGTGGAAGACATGGAAATCATGGACACCCTGAGAGAGATCCAGGTGGACTACGCTCAGGGCTTCGCCATTGCCAAGCCGCGCAGGCTGGACAGCCTTGGAACCGCGAATTCCACTCCCCCGGTTTATGCCTACAAGAAATAGCTTTGCTTTTCCCCGTGGCAGGAGTACAGTGGGCCTCGTTGGAAAGATTTAGCAAAGCATTTCATCAATAAGACCGCTCAGCTGTAATAAGTAGCACGTCCTGTTTTTGATCACGCCAGTTTTTTGTTTCCGCATACCGCCGATCAGCCATCAATAAGATGACGTGACGGCACATTAAATGATTGAAATCAGGAAGAATACTATGTCTACAGTTACCGGCAACGTTAAGTTTTTCAACGAAGCAAAAGGTTTTGGCTTTATCACTCGCGAAAGCGGCCCGGACGTTTTTGTTCACTACAGCGCTATTCAGGGCGGCGGTTTCAAGACTCTGGCTGAAGGCCAGCAGGTCGAGTTCACCGTTACCCAGGGCCAGAAAGGTCCTCAGGCGGAAAACGTTGTCGCTCTGTAAATAACAGACGACACGTTCAGAAAAAGGCAGCTTCGGCTGCCTTTTTTCGTTGTTGCTCCCTGCCGAAACTACAGAATACCTTCCACCGGGATCGTCTCGGTATTTTTTATCTCCCGCAACGCAAAGTTCGAATTCACCTGGGCAATGCCCTGCAGGGTAAAGATTTTTTCGTTCAGGAACCTGTCGTAACTGGCCATATCCGGCACGATTACCCTGAGCACGAAATCGGCATTACCGGTCACCGCAAAGCACTGAAGCACCTCCGGATAACTGCTCACCTGCTGCTCAATCTCCGCCGTGCTGTCGATGTTGTGCCGCTGCAGTGACAGATTGACGAGCACACACAGCCCCTGACCAATGCGTTCCGGATCCACTCTTGCGCTGTATCCCTGAATCACACCGCTTTCCTCAAGTGTGCGCACCCGGCGCCAGCAAGCAGCCGGTGACAAACCCACCTGTTCGGCCAGTAACTGGTTACTGATGCGCCCATCCTGCTGCAGCACCGATAGGATTTTCCGATCCAGCTTGTCCAGCTCCACCTGTTTCATTTGGTAACACCTGATTTTTATCAAAGGTTCTTTCTCTTTATTGTCTTTTATCAAACATTCTTTCGCAAACCCTGAAAACCTCCTTCCAATAAGCAAGCACCTTTTGCGGACTTCCCTCTAGAATTTTGGTCATAAAATCGACAAAAAGGAGGGCGCCATGTCCGCCGATACCCCACAACTCGACGATTACAAACTCGAAGACCGCTACCTGCGGGAATCCGGTCGGGTGTTCCTGACCGGCACACAGGCCCTGGTCCGAATTCCGTTGATGCAGGCTGCCCTGGATCGCAAGCAAGGCCTGAATACCGCCGGCCTGGTCAGTGGATACCGTGGTTCCCCCCTCGGTGCGGTCGACCAGGCGCTCTGGCAGGCGAAAGACCTGCTGGACGAGAACCGGATCGATTTTGTTCCCGCCATCAACGAGGATCTTGCCGCGACGATCCTGCTGGGTACCCAGCAGGTAGAAACCGATGAAGACCGTCAGGTAGAGGGCGTATTCGGCCTCTGGTATGGCAAGGGCCCGGGCGTGGACCGAGCCGGCGACGCCCTGAAACATGGCACCACTTACGGATCCTCCCCCCATGGCGGTGTGCTGGTGGTAGCGGGCGACGACCATGGCTGCGTGTCATCGTCCATGCCCCACCAGTCCGATGTGGCATTCATGAGCTTCTTCATGCCCACCATCAACCCGGCCAACATCGCGGAATACCTGGAATTCGGTCTCTGGGGTTATGCCCTTTCCCGCTACAGTGGCTGCTGGGTCGGCTTCAAGGCCATATCGGAAACCGTGGAAAGCGCGGCTTCTGTGGAAATTCCGCCAGCACCGGATTTTGTCACTCCGGACGATTTCACCGCGCCGGAAAGCGGCCTTCATTACCGCTGGCCGGATCTGCCCGGCCCCCAGCTGGAAACCCGCATCGAACACAAGCTCGCGGCCGTTCAGGCCTTTGCCCGGGCCAACCGCATTGACCGGTGCCTGTTCGACAACAAGGAAGCCCGCTTTGGTATTGTCACCACCGGCAAGGGGCACCTTGACCTGCTGGAAGCCCTCGATCTGCTCGGTATTGACGAAGACAAGGCCCGGGACATGGGTCTGGATATCTACAAGGTGGGCATGGTCTGGCCCCTGGAGCGCCGCGGCATCCTGGACTTCGTGCACGGCAAGGAAGAAGTCCTCGTGATCGAGGAAAAGCGCGGCATTATCGAGAGCCAGATCAAGGAGTACATGTCCGAGCCGGACCGTCCCGGCGAGGTTCTGATTACCGGCAAACAGGATGAGCTGGGCCGCCCGCTGATCCCGTACGTTGGCGAATTGAGCCCCAAACTGGTTGCCGGCTTCCTCGCAGCCCGTCTTGGTCGCTTCTTCGAGGTGGACTTCAGCGAGCGCATGGCTGAAATCAGTGCCATGACCACCGCCCAGGATCCGGGCGGCGTCAAGCGTATGCCCTATTTCTGCTCGGGCTGCCCACACAACACCTCCACCAAGGTCCCGGAGGGGAGCAAGGCCCTGGCCGGCATTGGCTGTCACTTCATGGCGTCCTGGATGGGCCGGAACACCGAATCCCTCATCCAGATGGGTGGCGAAGGCGTCAACTGGATTGGCAAGAGCCGGTACACCGGCAACCCCCACGTGTTCCAGAACCTGGGTGAAGGCACGTATTTCCACTCCGGTTCCATGGCTATCCGTCAGGCGGTAGCTGCCGGCATCAATATTACCTACAAGATTCTGTTCAATGACGCCGTCGCCATGACCGGCGGTCAGCCCGTCGACGGGCAGATCACCGTCGACAGGATTGCCCAGCAAATGGCCGCAGAAGGGGTCAATCGGGTTGTTGTTCTCAGCGACGAGCCCGAGAAATACGATGGCCATCATGACCTGTTTCCCAAGGACGTCACCTTCCACGATCGGTCCGAGCTCGACCAGGTGCAGCGGGAATTGCGTGATATCCCCGGCTGTACCGTACTGATCTACGACCAGACCTGTGCCGCCGAGAAACGCCGCCGTCGCAAGCGCAAGCAGTTCCCGGATCCGGCCAAGCGGGCCTTTATCAACCATCACGTGTGTGAAGGCTGTGGCGACTGCTCGGTGCAGTCCAACTGCCTCTCGGTGGTTCCCCGCAAGACGGAGCTGGGACGCAAGCGGAAGATCGACCAGTCATCCTGCAACAAGGACTTTTCCTGCGTTAACGGTTTCTGCCCAAGCTTCGTGACCATCGAAGGCGGCCAGCTGCGCAAATCCCGCGGCGTTGACACCGGCTCCGTACTCACCCGCAAGCTGGCTGATATTCCAGCTCCCAAATTGCCGGAAATGACCGGCTCCTATGATCTGCTGGTGGGCGGCGTTGGCGGTACGGGCGTGGTGACGGTTGGCCAGCTGATCACCATGGCGGCCCACCTGGAGTCGCGCGGCGCCTCGGTACTGGATTTCATGGGCTTCGCCCAGAAAGGCGGCACGGTGCTGAGCTACGTTCGTATGGCACCGTCCCCGGACAAGCTCCATCAGGTTCGGATCAGCAATGGCCAGGCCGATGCGGTCATCGCCTGCGATCTGGTCGTAGCGTCTTCCCAGAAGGCCCTGAGCGTTCTCCGGCCAAACCACACCCGGATCGTTGCCAACGAAGCGGAACTGCCCACTGCCGACTACGTGCTCTTCCGCGACGCCGATATGAAGGCCGACAAGCGCCTTGGGCTACTGAAGAATGCCGTTGGCGAGGATCATTTTGATCAGCTGGACGCCAATGGCATCGCCGAAAAGCTAATGGGCGATACCGTGTTCTCCAACGTGATGATGCTCGGTTTTGCCTGGCAGAAAGGCCTGCTGCCCCTGTCCGAAGCGGCTTTGATGAAGGCGATTGAGCTGAACGGCGTCGCCATCGACCGGAACAAGGAAGCCTTCGGCTGGGGACGGTTGTCGGCCGTGGATCCGAGCGCAGTCACGGATCTGCTGGACGACAGTAATGCTCAGGTTGTTGAGGTCAAACCCGAACCAACCCTGGACGAGCTCATCAACACCCGTCACAAGCATCTGGTCAACTATCAGAACCAGCGCTGGGCCGACCAATACCGGGATGCAGTTGCAGGGGTCCGGAAGGCTGAGGAGTCCCTCGGTGAAACCAACCTGCTGCTGACTCGTGCAGTAGCCCAGCAGCTGTACCGGTTCATGGCCTACAAGGACGAATACGAAGTCGCGCGACTGTTTGCCGAAACCGACTTCATGAAAGAGGTGAATGAAACCTTCGAGGGTGACTTCAAAGTCCACTTCCATCTGGCCCCGCCCCTGCTCAGCGGCGAGACCGATGCCCAGGGCCGCCCGAAAAAACGCCGGTTCGGCCCCTGGATGTTCCGGGCCTTCCGGCTGCTGGCGAAACTTCGCGGCCTGCGCGGAACCGCAATCGATCCGTTCCGCTATTCCGCCGACCGCAAGCTGGATCGGGCCATGCTGAAGGATTATCAGAGCCTGGTAGACCGGATCGGTCGTGAGCTCAACGCCAGCAACTACGAAACCTTCCTGCAGCTTGCCGAGTTGCCTGCCGATGTCCGCGGGTACGGCCCTGTGCGGGAGCAAGCGGCAGAAAGCATTCGTGAAAAGCAGACGCAACTGATCAAGGCGCTGGATACCGGTCGCCCGACGTTGATTCGCACCCAACAGGCTAACGAGGAGGCCAATCATGTTTGAAGCACTCCAGCCCCTGCCCCAGGATCCGATCCTGCAGTTGATGCAGACCTTCCTTGAAGACGATCGACCGGACAAAGTGGATCTGGGCATCGGTGTCTATAAGGATGACGCCGGCAATACGCCTATCATGGCCGCCGTTCACGAAGCCGAGCGTCGCCTGCTTGAGGGCGAAACCACCAAGAGCTACGTGGGCCCTGCCGGTTCCGCCGGCTTCAACAGCGCCATGGCGGAGCTGATCCTGGGAAGCAACAGCCCACTGGTCCGCGACGGTCGCGTATCGGTCATCCAGACACCGGGCGGCTGCGGCGCCCTGCGTATGGCGGCCGAGTTTCTGCGTCTGTGCAAGGCCGATACAAAAGTCTGGGTCAGCACGCCCACCTGGGCCAACCACTTGCCGTTGCTCGGTGGCGCCGGCCTGACTATTCGCGAATATCCGTACCTCAATCCAGAGACCCTGCAGGTAGACTTCGGCGCCATGCTGGAAACCCTGGAACGGGCGGATGCGGGCGACGTGGTGTTGCTACACGGGTGCTGCCACAACCCCTCGGGCGCGGACCTGAGCCTGGCCCAGTGGCAGGAAGTGACCAGCCTGATCCAGCGCAAAGGCCTGCTGCCCTTCGTGGACATGGCCTATCAGGGCCTTGGCGAAGGCCTGGACGCGGATGCAGCTGGCCTGAGGCACCTGGCCAGTGCGGTACCTGAAATGCTGATCGCAGCCTCGTGCTCCAAGAACTTTGGCCTCTACCGGGAGCGCACCGGCGCCCTCGCCCTGGTTTCGGAAACCGCAACCGTGAATGCCGCCGCCACCAGCCAGCTGCTGAGCGTCATCCGGTCGCATTACTCAATGCCACCGGCCCACGGCGCCTCAATCGTGGAGACCATCCTTGGCGATGACGACCTGCGAGCCCAGTGGCAACAGGAGCTAAACGGTATGTGTAAGCGCATCCTGCATCTGCGTCACGCTTTTGCGGATGCACTCTCGCCAGTAGGCGACTTCGACTTCATCGCCCGTCAGCGGGGCATGTTCTCGTTCCTCGGAATCAGTCCGGAGCAGGTGGGCCGGTTACGGAAGGAACACGGCATCCACATGCTGGAAAGCAGCCGCGTAAACGTTGCCGGTTTGAACGACCACGTCTTGCCACAAGTCGCTTCCGCCCTGCGCGAGGTGCTCGGCAAGTAAATACTTTTTCGACAACAACCAATCAATCCGACAAAAACAATTAGCCGGAGAGAAGAATGAGTGAGAGTACCCAACCACACCAGCAGGCCAATAACCTCTGGTCCTCACGGATGGCCTTTATCCTGGCTGCGGCTGGTTCAGCCGTTGGCCTCGGGAACATCTGGAAGTTTCCGTACATTACTGGCGAGAACGGCGGCGGCGCCTTCGTTCTGATCTACCTGGCCTGTATCTTCCTGATCGGCGTGCCGGTACTGATTGCCGAAACCATGATTGGTCGGCGCGGCGGCCAGAGCCCTGTGGCCACCATGCGCACCCTGACCAAAACCGAAGGCACAGCCAGGGGCTGGCGAGCCATCGGCTGGAACGGGGTAATTGCATCCTTCCTGGTGCTTTCTTTTTACGCCGTGATTGGCGGCTGGGCCCTGGTCTATATCGGCAAGGCCGCAACCGGGCTGTTTACCGGAGCAGATGCCGAAGCCATCGGCGGCCAGTTCGGCGGGCTCCTTGCCAACCCCTGGGAACTGCTCATGTGGCACTCGGTGTTCATGGTGATTGTGGTGTTCATCGTTGGCAGGGGCATTCGCTCGGGGCTTGAGAAAGCTGTGAATATGCTGATGCCTCTGTTGTTCGTGCTGTTGGTTGCCATGGTGATCTATGCCATGAACAGCGGCAGCTTTGGCCGGGCCGTGAGTTTCATGTTCTCGCCGGATTTCAGCAAACTGACAACGGCGGGGGTTCTGACTGCCCTGGGGCACGCCGCCTTTACGCTCAGTATCGGTATTGGTGTTCTGATGGCCTATGGCTCCTACCTGCCAAAAACCGTAAACATTGCGCGGACCGCCATGACCATTGCCGTCGTGGACACCAGCGTTGCGCTTCTCGCGGGGCTGGCCATCTTTCCCCTGGTATTTGCCAATGGCCTTGAGCCAGGGGCAGGGCCCGGCCTGATCTTCGTGACCCTGCCATTGGCCTTTGGCCAGATGAGTGGTGGTGCGCTGTTCGGCACCATTTTCTTCGCTTTGCTACTGGTAGCAGCCATCACCTCGGCCATTTCCATGCTGGAACCGGTGGTCGAATGGCTGGAAGAACACAAAGGCGTGAGTCGAGCGAAAAGCGCCATTGGTGGCGGGCTCGCCATCTGGTTTATCGGTATCGGTACCGTGTTGTCCTTCAACGTCTGGGAAAGTGTGCACCCGCTTGGCTTTATTCCGTTCTTCGAGGGCAAGACGGTCTTCGACCTGCTCGACTTCCTCGTCTCCAACCTGATGATGCCTCTCGGCGGACTCGCCATTGCGCTGTTTGCCGGATGGGCGATGAAACGTGAGAGTCTGCCGGCCGATATTGGTCTGCAAGGAAGCAGCTATAAGGCATTCATGTTCGTACTCCGGTATCTGACGCCTGCCGGTATCGCCGTGGTTTTCCTCTACAACCTGTTGTAAGGCCATCCCGGCTTCTCCAACCGCAAAAGCCCGGTGAACTTCACCGGGCTTTTTTTGACATACCCAACAGGGCACTGCCAATCTGAATTCAGGACAACAGACCTATGTCTGTATCGCATGCGGAAAAGGAGAACTCTTATGTACACCAAGATCCTCGTTCCGGTCGACCTCGCCCATACCGATAAAATGGTGAAGGCGCTCAATACCTCCATTGATATTGCCAAGCATTACAACGCCACCCTGTGCTACGTCACCGTCACCAACAGCACACCGGGAGCGGCCGCCCACAATCCTAAAGAGCTCAGGGAGAAACTCGCCGTCTTCGCGGAGGAGCAGGGGAAATCCCACGGCATCAGTACGGACAGCATCGTCATGGAGACCGCCGATACGGCAGTGGAACTTGAAGACAAGTTGCTTGAAGCTATTAAAACCACAGGTGCAGACCTGGTGGTGATGGCTTCTCATCCGCCGGGAATCGGCGACAGGCTCCACATTCTCCACTCCAACGGCGCCAATATCGTCAGACACAGTGATATTTCGGTATTCGTTGTGCGGTAAAGAAAGCTATCGGTCGACAGGCACTGCAACCCGTATCCTGTCGTTCCTCACCGGAAAAGCATCATCGATAGTTAGCGCCAGAGGCTCACCTCCGAATGCCGCCTGCTCCGGCAGCCCTCGCTGGGCGTGAACGTGCAGGTGGGGCTCTGAACTGTTGCCGGAGTTACCCATTTCTCCCAGAAAACCACCGACATCCACCCGATCGCCAGCAGAGACCGAGACGCTACCTTTCCTAAGATGGGCTAAAATCACGAAGAACTGGCCACAATTGATCGCCACATAATTTCCCGCCATGTGTTCCCGATCCATCACTGGAACCGGCATATCCTCCAGGCCATCGACAACCTTCGCGATCTCCCCATCGCAGGGCGCCAGCACCGGGGTGCCGAACGTTGTATAACGGGCCGGATCGGATGGCAGCCAGCCATGCTTGTGGATGCCCAACGGCGAAATCCGGAAAATATCGAGGGCGCGACTTTGTCCCCGCCAGGGTCTGAAACGCTCAAGCGCAGTATCCAGCGTTTTCAAATGCACATTCACCATGGCGTTGGAACCACCATGGGCCACCAGATAGGTGCCAGGCCCGAACGGTGGGGCGATATCGACAGTTTCAACCGCCGGCAAAGCCCTACCCTGGTATGCCATATACGCCATGTACCCGCCCAGGCAGCCAAGGGCAAACCCAAGAAGGACAAGTAGGGTTTGCCCGGCCGAGACTTGCCATAAGCCGTCGCGCTGGAACCGTCCATTCCATAGATGGCGCACCACGATGAACAGGAACCCGCCGTAATAAAGATACGGCACCCAGAACGGCGGCATGACCCACAGGGCGGCCAGACCGAGACCAACGAGCACGCCTGCCACCGACAGTGCCTGCACGCCAAGTGCAAGCCATCCCCGGGCAGGGAACCTTGCCAGCCAAACCAGCAGGACAACCGGTAAAACAATCTGGGTAAGCATTACCATCAGCGACATCAATCACCACTCGGGATCAAATTGGATCGAGGGAATTCTACATTGGTCACTTCGGCAATGAAGAAAGGAAAGTAATCTTCCGTGGCAAAGAAGTTCCCGGCTTCCACGTGGGTCGGCAAGATAAAGCCTTCGAACTCCCGAAACTCTGACAGGTATCCACCGAACGGCTGCAAACGATGGATTTTTTCCGCATTCGCATTGCTCCAGCGGTCGAAACTTACCTGAAGGGGACGACCGTCTTCGGCCACCACAACATCCACCGCCTGCTCCATACCCTCGTGGCGGACAATCACCCTGGCCGTATTTACATCCACAAGCTGCCACGCGACCCCCGGGCCTGGCAGCAGGGCGGCTGGCGTCCAGAAAACCGCTTCCGCCACATATCGGCCGAATGCCGAACGGGTGTGATCCGGGTCGCCGCCCATCCGGGCCACCGGCAGCAATCCCATCAGCCAGAACCGCGTCCACTGCCCGGTGTCTGAGCCGGAAACCCGGAGGGCGCCGCGGCTGGCGCTCATCTTCCAGATAAAGCCTTCGGGCATGGCCAGCATCTGCGTGGCCTGCATGTCCATGTAGTCGGGCGATTCCCGATTGCCCATGCCGAATTTTCCGGTCATTGATATCCGGGCGACAGTATAAAGCGGTGTACCGGGCTGAATGGTGTATCGGAAATACCGCCGGGCGGGCTCCGGCAGCCCCTCAAGGAGAGAAAGATCGAACCGTTCCGGTGAAGCTGGCTGCAGAGCCGCCAACTTCGCCATGGCGGCTTGGTCCGCATTGTGGTCGGCCTGTCGCCAGAACCACAGAGCTAAAGTGACCGCCACCACCAGAATCAACAGGATCAGGAAAAAGATTTTCATGTAAGCTATGCTCCGTAGCAGTCATTGTCCCTGCCCTGTCCGCATCCAGTCTTGTTCCAGATCAATGAACGTGGCTGGCCGACTCACTGTCCGTCTGAAAGGTTTTATGAAAGTACCGAAAAGATTACAACCACTTGTCGATGACGGCATGGTGGACGAAGTGCTCTACCAGCTCATGAGCGGCAAGGAAGCCCAGGTTTATGTGGTGCGTTGTGGCGATCAGACACGATGCGCCAAGGTCTTCAAGGAAGCCTCCAAGCGAAGCTTCAAGCAGGCGGTGGAATACCAGGAAGGCCGCAAGGTACGGAACAGCCGGCGCGCCCGGGCCATGAGCAAAAAAACCAAATACGGCCAGAAGGAACAGGAAGAAGCCTGGCTCAACTCCGAGGTGGATGCCCTGTACCGGCTTGCCGCTGCCGGTGTCCGGGTTCCCGAGCCTCTGGGCTTCGTGGACGGTGTGCTGTTGATGGAACTGGTGGCGGACGAAGATGGCAAGGCTGCACCCAGGCTGGATGATGTCATCCTGTCCCCGGAACAGGCCCGCGACTTCCACGATCAGGTCATCCGAGAGGTTGTCCGTATGTTGAGTGCCGGTCTGATCCATGGGGATCTGTCGGAATTCAATGTTCTGGTCGATGCCAGCGGACCTGTCATTATTGATCTTCCCCAGGCCGTCAATGCCTCCGGCAATAACAACGCGGAACGCATGCTGGAGCGCGACGTCGACAATATGCGCCGCTATTTCGGACGCTTCGCGCCGGAACTGCTGAACACCGATTATGGCAAGGAGATCTGGGCGCTCTACGAGTCCGGCGACCTGCACCCGGACAGCAAGCTCACGGGCTGCTTCCAGCACGATGACACCGCTGCCAACGTCGACGAACTGATGGAAATCATCGATGCGGCAAAAGAGGAAGAGTGGGAGCGACAGGAACGGATGAGGGACGCCGAGGAGGACTGACGCCTTAGCCGGCGCTGGTCAGCCGGCAGACGTGGTTTTCTCTTCGCTGATCATTGCTGACATCAACTGCTGTTCCTTCGGCCCGGGTAGAACACCCGTTAACGTGGCTTCGATAACCGGCTCACCATGCTGATTCGAGAGCACCGCTTCGGCCCGGGCCCTATTCCTTGAGTCCACTTCGGTGATGGTGAACACACAGGTGACGGTATCCCCGAAATACACTGGCCGGCGGAAGCGAAAATTCATCCCGGACGCCAGCCAGCCAATCTGCCCACCCACCTCCGTGATCATCCCGCCAACCAGCAAGCCATGGCAGATCCTGCCCTGCATGTTCTTGGCCTGGGCGAACTCATCGCTGTAGTGAACCGGATTCTGATCGCGGCTGATTTCGCCAAAGGACAGGGTCTCATCCTCGGTGAACGTTCGTACCAGGGTAAACGAGTCGCCGGCTTTCAGGCCGGCAATGGCTCTCTTTCGAATATCAGACATGGTATCGGTCCCCGATCGCTCAGCCTTACAGGTACCGACCGCCAGACCCTATGGCGACCACAATCAGGCCGAGAATCAGATTGATACCGACCAGACGGCGAATCTTTCCCACCTGAACACCACCAGCTTGCGGATCCTTGTCTGCAACCGCCTGCTTGAGCCGTCGGAAAGGCGCAAAATACACGTGAAAGTAGAGCAGCATCATCACCAGCCCGAGCGTCTGCATGGCATGAATGTGCCAGCCAGCACCGGCCATACCGCCAAACACACTGAAAATCATCCAGTAGCCGGTAACCAGGAGCAGCACAACCGCGAGCCAGACCCAGCGGAAAAACCGTTCAAGCGTCTTCGACCAAAGATGGCCACGCTGGGAGGCCTCTACCACCTCAACCACGGCCGGACGCATCGCCATGTAGGCGAAGAACATACCGCCAACCCAGATAACCGCAGCCAGAACATGCAGTGCAATTGCCAGACTCATAAACCTACCCCCTTGCTTTGGCCTTCAGATGGTTTCCAGTTCTACCCGGTTACGGCCGCCCGTTTTACCGCGGTAAAGCGCTTCATCAGCCCTGCTGACCGCGGCACTCAGGTCTTCGCCAGTTCGCAGCTCACTTACGCCGATGCTGATCGTAACATCGATATCACCGCCGATAACTGCGCGCCAGTCCCTTGCCAAAAACGCTTTTCGTATCCGCTCCGCGCTTGCTTGCGCTTTATCAGCATTCGTATCCGGAAGAATGACCAGAAACTCCTCACCACCCCATCGACCTATCAGATCCTGAGCCCTTAATTCTTCCCGGATCACATCGGCAACACAGCCGAGTACCCTGTCACCGGCTTCATGTCCGAAGGCATCATTGATCGACTTAAAATGATCGACATCCAGCAGGAGGAAACCGACCGGGTGTCCGCTGCGCCGGAACCGCGATACCTCTTTTTCAGCCAGATAGGTCATATGACGACGATTGAAAAGCCCGGTTAATGAGTCCGTTGTTGCCATTTCGCGAAGCTTGCGCTGTGCCGAAACAACCATGCTGAGGTAATAGGAAGCCAGGTAACTGAACATTGCAAAGACCACGCTCAGATTGAACAGATGGACTATGTTCAGGGCTGTCTGCGGGATTGGCTGCAACGGTTCGATGTACCACATCAAGGCATCGAGCGCGACGTAGTATCCCCAGAGAGTGAGTAGCGCATAAACCGCCCATCTTCGGGACGCGGAAACGCAGATCGCCGGTATGAACATCAGAAGGTAATAATGGAAACCGCTCTCCCAGCCGATGAGAACGGTACCGAGGCCGGCGTGCCCGAGCACTTCCGCCCAGATCAGTACGACCGCAATCTTGTTCTTATGGTATTTGAGTGCGTAGTAGGCGCCGGCATACATGGCCACGCTAACCACGTTGATCCATGCCAGAACCGGCGAACCCAATGCATGAAAAAGAAAGAAAAAGATGACATCTACAGTCCCGGCGATCTGGGCACATCGCATGGCCAAACGCCAGAACTGGGGCCTGCGTTCCCGCTCAGGCTCATAATTCATTGGAGCACTCGCACTTTTCATCGACAGCAGAATTCCTTTTTTAGGTAACAAGAGTACTCGTTAAAACAGAATCCTGCCTCACTCCAATGCAAACAAATGAAAATGTTTTCAGGATCACCACGGCAGCTCGTCGCCGTTGCTGTGCCAGAACGATCCCGTATTCTCCAGGGTAAGGCCATCAATCCGCTCTGCCAGGCCTTTTGCCGATTCTTCCGGAGTAATCAACCCACCAAAATTCACCATTCGGGTCTGAACATAACCCGGGTGCAGCTGGGCCACCGCGATACCCCTCGGTTTCAGATCCATCGCGAGGGACTTGCCAAAGGCATTCAACGCCGCCTTTGAAGCACGGTACCCATAGCGGCCGCCAGAGTCGTTGTCGGCGATAGAGCCCATGCGGCTGGTGATGTTGGCGATTTTGCCTCCGGAGGGGATTTTTTCAAACAGGGCTTCAGCGATTTTCAGTGGAGCGTAGGCGTTGATTTCCATCTGCGTACGGATGGAATCAAAATCGATACTGCCCAGTTTCTCGTCCTGCAGCAGACCGGCATTGTTGATCAGCAGATCAATGGACTGGCCCTCAAGACCGGCCAGGAGCCTTGCCACACCCTCATTGGTCGTCACGTCGACACTGTCGATGATCCTCGCCGCAACCTCTTCCAGCTCCGGCGAGGCCTCCCGGCACACGCCGATTACCGAGCAGCCGCGGCCTGCATAGAGCCGGGCGAGCTCCAGACCAATGCCCCGGTTTGCCCCGGTGATTACAACAGTGGAATTATCGGACATATCAGCCTCCTCAACGATCAATACGGTTCATGCAGCTTCACATCCCCTGCAATGTAGAACAACCAGCAATACGGGCCCTGACTGCGTGCAGATCCAATTTTTCTGTAAGATACGGGGTAATTCAATCAATGGTCGCCGGGAGCAGCATGTCAGCAGCACTTGTTTTCGCAGTCTTCGCAGTGACCCTGATCGCAGCAACCGTATTCTACCTCTTCTTCTACCGCGCCTGGCGGAGGGAACGGGAACTGAGAGCCCCCTTTCCAACATCCTGGCGCGAGCATCTTGATGCGAACGTGCCGCTTTACCGACGGTTTCCTGAAGCCCTCAAGCAAACCTTGGAGCAACGGGTCCAGCTTTTTCTCTCCGAGAAGGAATTCTATGGCTGTGACGGATTTGAGGTGGACGACGCGGTGAGAGTGACCATTGCCGGCCACGCCTGTTTACTGATTCTTGCCCGCCCCTATTCAGATTTTGACGAGGTAAGCAGCATTCTGGTCTATCCCGATGCCTATCACGTCAGAGACATTGAAAGCGATGGCATGATTGTCAGCGAAAGTAATGAAATACGGGCCGGCGAGGCCTCAAGCAGGGGCCAGGTAGTGCTGGCCTGGCGAGAATGTCAGGAGGCCAGCCGGAACCCGCACAGCGGCCATAACGTCATGCTCCATGAGTTTGCACACCAGCTGGACTACCTGGACGGCACCGCAGACGGGGCACCGCCGCTGAGTGGAGAGCAGGCCCGGCACTGGCAAAGTTCCATGACGACGGCCTACGAAGACCTCAGGCATTCCCTCCGGCACCACCATAGATCCTGGCTTGATCCATACGGCGCTACCGAACCGGCAGAATTTTTCGCAGTGCTGACCGAGGCATTTTTCCAGCAGCCGCGCCATCTCAAGCGAGAACAGCCCGAGGTCTACAAGGCCCTGCAAGGGTATTACCGGCTCGATCCAACGGCTTTCTGGGAGGATGCATGACAGTTGTGGCAAATCAATGCGTGGTCCACTATGTAGGAAAGCGGATCAGTTGGTGGAGGTATACATGCCAGCCATAGGATGGATATTCATAGTTGTTGCCCTTGCCTTGATCGTGGGCAGCCTGATGATACTGCGTGACAATGCCCACAGCATGAAAATCTCCGATGAAAAGATGAAGAAAATCCAGGCCCGGAAGGCGGAGATCGAGGCCGAGGAGAGCGCCGAAGACAGAGAGTGGTAGGTTTGGGGGCAGCCGCAAAGACTGCCCCGGGCAGGTTCGATCAGTGTCCGCTGTGGTCCATACTTTTGCCCGAGTGATCCATGCTCTCGCTTTTCATCATCTCGCCATCCAGCGACTCGACATTCAGCTCAACCTGCATTTCGTCGGCACCCTCAAAAGTCAGGGTCAAGGGAATGCTCTCACCCTCGCGCAACGGACTTTTCAGTTTCTCCAGCATCAGGTGAAAGCTGTGGGGCTTCAACTCCACGGTGGTACCTGCCGGTATGGCGAGCCCGCCCTTGACCGGTGCCATTCGCATTACACCATCGTGCATGCTGGTCTCATGGATCGATACGTTACCTGCCCTCGGGGTTGCGGCCCCAACCAGGGTGATATCACTGCTGCCGCTGTTGGAGATACTCATGTAACCCACGCCCATGGGCGTGCCAGGCGGTGTAGGCCGACTCCAGGGATGATCGACCGTGACCGGGCCATGGCTGTAATCATGGGCAAATGCTGTCGGGGCAACCAGGGCCAGTGCCAGCACAAACACGCTCAGGCAATACTTCATGTCCAGTGTTCCTTGTCGATGGTTCAAAACCAAAGGATAGAAAGGGTAGGTCCCGGATCCAAGCTTTTCAGTGCGACGAATGGTCGCAGACCGGGTCAATGCCCGATGGCGAGAGCCGGGTTCGCTTTCAGTCTGTCCAGGGTCTCCGGACGACTGAAGTAATAACCCTGAAAACGTCGACAGCCCATCTCGACCAGGGCGCTGGCCTGGGCCTCCTCTTCAACACCCTCGGCAACCAGCTCCATATTATGGCTCCGGGCAATGGCAATAATACTCCGGATCATGTTCGCGGCTTTTTCGTCTTCCAGAATGGTGTCGACAAAGCTCTTGTCGATTTTCAACTCGTCAAGCGGCAGCTTACGCAACAGACTGAGCGAGGAGTAACCCGTTCCGAAATCGTCCATCGAGATCCGTATCCCTTTCTCTCGCAATCGTTCGATCGTTTTCAGCACCCTCTCAAAGTCACTCATGAACAGGCTCTCGGTGATCTCAAGAACCAGCTCTCCAGGCGACACACGGTGCATTGCCAGAACCTCAAGCACTGTTTCAACAAAGTCTGGCTGGCGAAACTGGATAACAGAGATGTTGATAGACAGGTCCACGGAACCGCCGACCTCGTTACGAAACAGGCTGTATTCCCGAATACTGGTTTCAAGCACAAAGCGCCCGAGCGGAACCATCAGCCCGCTTTTCTCAGCGACCTCGACAAATTCCGCGGGCGAAACAAAGCCGAGTTCCTCATCCTGCCAGCGAACAAGCGCTTCCAGCCCGACCGCTTTTCCGGTCTGATCTACCTGAGGCTGGTAGACCATGTACAGTGAGCCCGATGCCAGGCCATACCTGAGACGCTGCTCGACCGACAGCCTGCGAAGATAGGCCATTTCCATCTCGCTGCGGTAAATGCAGACGTCGTTCCGGCTCTGCTTCGCCTCGTACAGCGCAAGATGGGCACTTCGAATCAGCTTGCTGAGGGAATCTCCGTCATTCGGAAAACAGGCCACACCAATACTCGCCGTTACCTGCAACCTCAGTCGGCCCACCTCGAAGGTGCGGGACAGGTTGCCGGCCAGCGACACACAGGCTTTTTCAACATCGTCGAGATTGGTGTTCGGGGTCACAATGGCGTACTCGTCGCCACCGAGCCGGGCAAGATCGTCCCGGCTTTCAACCAGTTCGGCGAGCCGACGACCGAACTCCAGAAGGGTTTCATCGCCGGTCTCCAGCCCAAACCGGTCATTGATGCCTTTAAAGTTATCAATGTTGATCACAATGAGGCAGAACGGTTTTCTATCCGGAACCAGGTTGTCGAGGCGGTCCAGCAGCCCATTGCGATTCAACAGCCCGGTCAAATCATCGTGCCGTGAGAGGTAAGAAAGCTCCAGACGCCGCTTCTTCTCGGCGTTGTCGATAATCCGGAACCCCTTGTAGAAAACAATCCCGAAAACCAGGAAAGTCAGCAGATACTGCAACAGGGATTGGAGAAATTCCCGGTAAAGCGGAGCGAACCGGGTTTCCGAGATGGACCACAACTGGTAACGGGCGTTGAAGACAGCAGCCGTCAGATAATCCTCACCCTGGCGTCGGGTTCGGATAACCACTGAATCACTGCCCTGCATGACCTCCTCTACGCTCTTGCCGAGCTCCTTTTCAAACGCTGCCCGATTTATCTCCCTCTGGTCCATCGGCACCCGGATTTGCGAATACTGTTGCGGGCCAATGCCGTCAGCCGACATGAACTGAACATAGCCATCGGTTTCCCGGAACAACATTACGGTGTCAGAGTCGCCGTCATGCAGTGTCTTGCCGAAAACCGAACCACGGCCATCAAGCCGCATGCCGGCTGTCATGACGGCAACGACTTCCCCACTCGGGGAACGTATCGCTTTTCGGATCGGTATAACCCACGCGCCCAGGGCGTCTACGAAATAGGTCCGGCCCACGACCATCGCATCGGAAGACAGTGCTCCCAGGAAACTGTCACGGGTCTCGGGATCGGTTCTCAGATTTGGAAGAGTCGACAGATCGAGGTTGGTGCTGACACGAACCAGCGTGCCGTCCGGCCTGGCCAATCCAAAGCCCACGAGCATGGGGTTGGCGGCGAGGATGCTGTCGAGCAAGGGGATCTGTCGACTACCTGACAGGAGGTTGTCCTGATTGAGCAACTCGCGGCCAATTACATCGAGAACCAGCTCCTGGGTTCTCAGGATACTGTCGACAGACTGAGCAACCAGCTCGACACGGGCGGTCTGGTAAAGCTTCTCGTCCGAAATAAGGCCCTGCCAACGAAAGAACAGAACGGCACTGAGGAGCAACACACCACCGAGGAGGATAAGAGCGAAGAGTGTCCAAAGATTGCGTTTGAGAATTGCCAAAAGCAGTTCCAGAAATTCAGGAGGTTGAACAACGGCTTCGCGTCAGTATACGGGAGAGCCTGAAAAGCGCATTACTATTTACCGCTAATTTGTAGGCTGTTAATTCCCATGGAACTAAATGCGTCGATTCGTGACAACAGAGTAATTCCGCGTCCATCACCGATCAGGGTATCGGGTGTACTATTCTGAAAAGCTGAACGGCTGTCGATCTTACAGGAGTGTGTTTATGAACGTGATGTCTGTACTGAACCAGGTAATGAAGCAGGCTCAGGGTGGCCAGTCCCAGGGCAGTGGCATGGACGTCAACAAAATGATGAACAGCCTTGGCAGTCAACTCAAGGGCAGCCAGGGATCCGGTTCAGGCATCGACGTAAAGAGCCTGCTGGGCGGCGGAGCCCTCGGCATGATGCTGGGTTCCAAGCGCGGCCGAAAGATGGGCGGCAAAGCCCTCAAATACGGTGCCCTTGCAGGCGTGGGTGTCCTTGCCTGGAAAGCCTATCAGAACTATCAGACCAACAGTCAGAGCCCGGCGCAACCGGCATTGGCACAGCAGGGCCAGCCACTGGAGCAACTGCAGGGCCAGGCGCAGGAACAACGGGGACTTGAAATACTCCAGGCCATGATCATGGCAGCCCGCGCTGACGGCCACATAGACGCCAACGAACGCGCGCTGCTTACCCAGGAGATTGAAAAACTGGGGCCAGATGACGAACTTCACGCCTGGATTCAGCAGCAGTTCGACGCCCCGCTGGACGCCACTGCCCTGGCACGCAATGCCGACTCGCCCCAGGCCAGCCGGGAAATCTACATCGTCAGCGCGGTCATGATCGACGAACAGAACCCCATGGAGCGGGCCTGGCTGGATCAACTCGCCAGCGCCCTCCAGCTCGACCCGGGTCTTGCCAGGGAACTGGAACAACAGATCCGGAGCGCAACAGCGGGGTAGTCGTCAGGCTTTCTTGACGAACTCCGATTTCAGTTTCATGGCACCAATACCGTCGATCTTGCAGTCGATATCATGATCGCCGTCTACCAGGCGGATATTCTTCACCTTGGTGCCAACTTTAACCACGGAACTGGAGCCCTTAACCTTCAGATCCTTGATGACCGTAACCGTATCACCATCCTGAAGCTCATTGCCGTTGGCGTCGCGAATCATCTTCGCGGCGTCAGCCGCCGCAGCCTCCGCCTCAGACCACTCATGCCCGCATTCGGGACAAACCAGTTGAACGCCGTCCTCATAGGTGTACTCGGAACTGCACTGCGGGCATGGCGGAAGCTGCGACATTATCATTTCCTGTTAATTGAATGGGCGCCGGATTATACCATCAACGCCCGGGCGAGACCCTCGCCAGCACCGTCGGATCTTCCGACAGAGGCAAAGCGATAATCGCGCCCTCGTTCGACGATGGGAAAATCCCGGTCAGGCCAGTAATGTTCACCTGATGCGACACCATGATCACCGGTGCCCCGTCCTCCAACTCATTCACCAGAGCAATCGTCTGCCGCGTCTGCGCCGGACCATCGCCACGATTGCGAAAGAAAGAATTCAGCGACGGCCACTCCGTTACCTTCCCCATGTCCATCCCGGTTGCGGTATCCATGCAACGGCACCACTGACTGCTGAACACCCGCGCCTCCGTAATACCATGGTCCGCCAGAAACGGCTTCCACGCCCGAGCCTGCTCACGACCGACGTCGTTCAGATTCCGCTGGGTGCTGCAATCGTTGATATCAAAGTTGCCCGGATCACCGGTTCCAGGCGCCAAGGCATGGCGGAGCATCAGAACAGCCCGCCCGTCTCTCAGAGCCTCCCAGGCTTCTTCGTTGTTATCGGCGGCGGAAACGCTGAAACACATGGCGACCGCCAGAAATGCGGTTAGGATAGATCTGGCAAGCATAATTGTTACCTCCTGAAAAAAATCCTATGCAGCTGTGCAATGCGCGGATGAACTGACGATGTCCGCTTGAGGCATTGGGAGAGCCCTTCCAAAAATGTTGAAGGCCAAGGATGGCCTGAAACAAGCGCACATGGACGTGCTCGTAGCGGTTTTTGGAAGGGCTCTCCCAATGCCTCCAGCACCAACCTCGAAGGCTTACCAAGAGATACGCGGACAATACCTATCAGGCTCATATAAACAAAAGGTAAACTCCCAGCAGAGCCAAGCCAAAAGAAGGAACCATAATGCCAATCTGGGTCGACGCCGACGCCTGCCCCGTTCCAATCCGGGAGATCCTCTGCCGCGCCGCCACCCGCTGGCAAATCGACACCACCTTCATTGCCAACCACGCCATCACCCTGCCACCGAGCCCTTACATCAAGCGCCGACAGGTCCCCCAGGGCTTTGATGTGGCCGACAACGAAATCATGGACCAGATGCACGAAGGCGATCTCGTGATCACGCAGGACATCCCCCTGGCCGCCGAAGCCATTGAAAAAGGCGCCGACGTATTCAATCCACGCGGCCAGGCCTTCACCAAAGAGAATATTCGCCAGCGCCTGGCCATGCGCAACTTTATGGAAGAAATGCGCAATGCCGGCCAGGTCACCGGAGGCCCCGCCCCTTTCAGGCAGACCGACCGCAAGGAATTTGCCGACAAGCTTGACCGCTGGCTGCAAAGAAACAAACGCAGTTGATAATGATTCTATTTTAAAACCCGGGCAGATCCGCTACCCTTCCCGCCTTATTATTTTCAGGCTCAACGCGGGCCTGCCTGATTCAAGGGAGAGAAGCGGAGTATGTCCTCACACAGCCACCAAACCACCAGCAGCTTTGCTGCGCTGGCCCGCCTGCTGAGATACGCCCGGGGATATCGCCGACAGATCATCGCTGCCACCACCTGCTCGATCATCAACAAACTCTTTGATATTGCCCCGGAAATCCTGATCGGTGTCGCCATTGATGTGGTCGTCAACCAGGAAGAGAGCTTTGTGGCTGGCCTCGGCTTTGAAACGGCCCAGGAGCAAATCACCATTCTGGCCGTACTCACCTTTTTCATCTGGGCCGGCGAATCCCTGTTCGAATACCTGTTCCAGATCCTGTGGCGCAACCTCGCCCAGCGTTTGCAGTCGGACCTCCGGCAGGATGCCTACGAACATGCCCAGCGCCTCGACATGAGCTTCTTCGAGGCCCGCAGCTCCGGCCAACTGGTGGCCACCATGAACGACGACGTGAACCAGCTCGAGCGCTTCCTCGACGGCGGCGCCAACGCCATGATTCAGGTGCTGGTAACCGTGGTCGCCGTCGGCGCCGTATTCTTCGTGCTCTCGCCGCTCATTGCACTGCTCGCATTCACCCCCATTCCCCTGATTATCTGGGGCGCCTTCTACTTCCAGCGCAAAGCGGGGCCGCTCTACGCCGACGTTCGTGAAAAAGTGGGTGACCTGTCCAGCCGGCTGGCCAACAATCTGGGCGGCATCGCCACCATCAAGAGCTTTACCGCTGAACAGCGAGAGGCAAAGCGTCTGAAAGAAAGCAGCGAAGCCTACGTGGAGGCCAACCGCCGGGCCATCCGCATCAGCTCTGCGTTTATTCCGGTGATCCGGATGGCCATTCTGGCCGGCTTCCTGGCCACCTTCACGGTGGGGGGCATGATGGCCCTTGAAGGAAACCTGAACGTGGGTGCCTATGGCGTTCTGGTCTTTCTTACCCAGCGCTTGCTGTGGCCCCTGACCGGGCTTGCCGAAGTGATTGATTTGTTCGAACGGGCCATGGCAAGCACCCGTCGGATTCTGGACCTTCTGGCCGAGCCCGTGCACGTGCGTGACGAGGGTGGCAAGGCACTGGCAGAGCCGGTGAAAGGCGATGTTGAGCTGGACAAAGTAAGCTTTCACTATCCCTCCAGCGGCGCAGGAATCCAGGATATCAGCCTGACCGTGCCAGCTGGTAATACCCTTGCGCTGGTCGGCGCAACCGGTTCCGGCAAATCCACTCTGATCAAGTTGTTGCTGCGGTTCTACGATCCGAGCAACGGCCAAATCCGAATCGATGGACAACCCATTCGGGATCTCAACCTGCAATCCCTGCGCGGCGCAATTGGGCTGGTGAGTCAGGATGTTTACCTGTTCGAGGGCACCATTCGGGAAAACCTTGCCTATGGAAATCCGGCGGCGTCCGATACCGAGATCATAGATGCAGCGAAAACCGCGGAAGCCTGGTCGTTTATTGAAGCGCTGCCCGAGGGCCTGAACACACCGGTGGGTGAACGGGGCGTTCGTCTGTCCGGGGGACAGCGCCAGCGACTGTCCCTCGCCCGTGCACTGCTGAAAAATCCGCCGATACTGGTGCTTGATGAAGCCACCAGCGCGGTGGACAACGAAACAGAAGCCGCCATCCAGCGGTCACTGAAGCGTATCGGCCATAACCGGACCGTGATCATGATTGCCCATCGGCTCTCCACCATCGTTGATGCCGACTCCATCGCGGTCATCGAAGGCGGCAAAGTGCTGGAACAGGGAACTCACCGGGAGCTGCTCGACCAGGACGGCGCTTATGCCAACCAATGGCGGGTGCAGACCGGGCAAATACAGGCAGCCATTTAACGCAATATATATTGATAGTGATTCGCATTTAAATTATTCTGCAGGCCCTCAGCATTTCGGGAGCCTGCATGCCTGTTTTCTTCGACGTTTCCAATCTTGATGTCCGCATTGGAGACACCACCATACTTCAGAACCTGAACCTCGGTTTCGGTGAGGGTGAGGTAACAGCCCTGCTCGGGCATAACGGCTCCGGCAAGTCCACTCTGCTCAAGGTGCTTGCCCGCCAGCTTGCACCCTCAACCGGCAATGTCCGGCTTCTGGGCAAATCCTTCCGGAGCACGGGTGCACGGGAATTTGCCCGCAATGTGGGCTACCTGCCCCAGCATCCGCCAGGAACCGACGGTTTGACGGTTCGCGAGCTGGTTGCCCTGGGGCGCTACCCCTGGCGCGGACCGCTGGGACGCTATAACGAGGAAGACCACCGGCTGATAACCCGGGCCATTGAGGACACCGGACTCGGCCAGTTCCAGCATCGCTCTGTCGACACGCTCTCCGGTGGTGAACGCCAGCGCGCGTGGATTGCCATGCTGCTGGCTCAGCAAACACGATGCCTGCTGCTGGATGAGCCCATATCCGCCCTGGATGTAAAACATCAGGTGGAAACCCTGCGCCTGGTCCATCGTCTCGCAGAACAGCGGGATCTTACGGTTATCGTGGTGCTGCACGACGTGGATCTGGCGGCCCGGTTCTGCGACCGTCTGGTCGCTCTGAAATCCGGGCAACTGGTTGCCGATGGCAGCCCCCGGGACATCATGGATTCCGGCATCCTGGAATCCATATATGGCGTGCCCATGGGCGTGATGGAGCGCGCGCCCGGACAGTGGGTCTCCTATGTTCACTAGGTCTGAACGCTCCTGGCGATACGGCGCGGCGCTGCTGCTGAGTCTGCTGCCGGTCTTTGCCGGCGCTGCAAGCTGGCAGCACGAACAGGGCACCCTGACCCTGAACAAGACTCCGGAACGGGTGATCGCTCTCAACTGGGCCGCCACCGAGGCGCTCTTGTTACTCGGTGTCACGCCCATCGGCGTTGCCGATCGGGATGGCTATAACGTCTGGGTCAGGGAACCGGAACTGCCAGAGGGGGTCGCCAACATCGGCACCCGCGTGGCGCCAAGTCTGGAAGCCATTGCCGAGCTCAAACCGGATTTGATCGTCACCAGCTCCGAGATGGCGCCCGCAGCCAACCTGTTAGAGCGCATTGCGCCCACCTATGTTGTCAGCGTTTACAAGCAGGGCTCCCGACCGTTCGAAAAGGCCAGCGGTATGCTTACAACTCTCGGTGAGATGCTGAACCGGGAGGAACGCGCAAAGGCAGTTCTTAACGACATTGACCAGACACTTCAGACCCAACGCCGTCGTCTTGAAAATGCCGGCCTCACCGAACGACCGGTAGCACTCGTAAACTTTCTGGACGTCCGCCACGTTCGCGTATACGCACCCAACGGCCTTTTCCAGAGTGCCCTGGACGCCCTTGGCCTTGAGAACGCCTGGCCCCATACCGGGAATTACTGGGGGTTCTCGGTCGTCGGGCTTGAGGCAATTGCGCCCTATCAGGACAGCCGGATTGTGGTGATTTCTCCGACCCTGCCCGGGTTGTCTGACACCCTGGCCAACAGCCCTTTCTGGACTTATCTGCCACCGGTCCAACGCAATCAGGTGTACCAGATTGATCCGGTCTGGCCGTTTGGCGGGGTATTCCCGGTCAAGCGACTGGCGACACTACTCGCCGAAGGCCTGCTGGCAGGAGGATCAGACAATGTACGCTGAGTCTGCCAACAACCCGGTCGCAAAGCCTTCTCTACCGGCAAGACTACCAGTGGCGGCAGCACTGATCTGGTGTGGCGCATTTCTCGCGAGTGCGGCACCCTGGCTTGGTCAGCTCAACCCGGGCGCTCTCATCGCCGCCTTCTGGACGTTTGAGGGCAGCGATTACGCTTCGGTACTGGCCCATTACAGCTGGGCCCCCCGGGTCGCCATTGCGGTCCTCATTGGCTTTGGTCTTGGTCTCGCCGGCGCGGTTACCCAACAGATCCTTGGTAACCCTCTCGCCTCCCCCACAACCCTGGGCGTGGAGGCAGGCGGCCAGTTCGGTATAACGGTGGCGACCATGTTCTTTCCCGGCCTGCTCGCCTTCAGTCCAGACCTTGTGGCGGTTTCCGGCGGGCTACTGGCCATCGGGCTGGTCATCGCGCTCACCTGGCGCCTGGGCTTTTCACCGGTCACCGTGATACTGGCCGGGCTTGTTGTCACCTTTTTCCTCGGCGCCGTAAACATGGCGTTCCTGTTACTCAAAGGCGAATGGCTGGGGAACTTGTTTATCTGGGGCGCGGGTTCGCTGGTCCAGAACAACTGGCAACCGTTTATGGAACTCTGGCCCCGGGTGCTGGTGCTGGGCGTATTCATGGTCCTGTTGATGCGCCCGCTGCAGATCATGCAACTGGGGCAGACCTCTGCCCGGTCCCTCGGTGCCAAGGTCGGTCTGATTCGGGTGCTGGCGCTATTTCTGGTGGTCCTGATGAGTGCTACCGTCGTCAGCCGGGTCGGTGTCGTGGCCTTTATCGGTCTTGCGGCACCGGTGCTGGCAAGGCTCCTGGGCGCTCGCACCCTCTCTGAGCGCCTGATCTGGAGCAGTCTCCTAGGCGCGGGTCTGCTGTTGCTGGCAGATACCCTCGCCCATTGGGCATCCACCCGGGGCGACGGATCGCTGGTGCCAACCGGCACGACCACCGCCCTGATCGGCGGGCCGATTATCCTGCTGGCCCTGCAGAGTTTGAAGAACACCCATCATATGCCAGGGCAGGATGACAGCCCCGCCGGTTTCCTGCCAAAGAGGCGCTCTATTTTTCTGACTGCTGGGGGCATAGCGGCTCTTCTGCTGGCCACCATTGTAATCTCCATGGGGTGGTCTCCGGGACTGGACGAATGGAGCTGGACTCCGACCGCCCAGTGGCACGAGGCGTGGGTCTGGCGCGGCCCCAGATTACTGGCCGCCATTCTTGCCGGCGTGGCCCTGGGCCTTGCGGGCACACTGATCCAACGCATGACAGGCAACCCCATGGCCAGCCCGGAGATGCTCGGCATCAGCGGCGGCGCGGCGGTGGTCATGGTTCTAATCGTGCTGCTTGGTGCCGATATTGGGCGCGCTGGACAGCTGGGCGCGGCCACCCTGGGTGCGGCAGCTGCGCTGGGGTTGCTGATTATGCTTGCCCGCAAGCACCGGTTTGCCGGCAACCAGCTCCTGCTTGGCGGGCTCGCGTTATACGTGTTCATGGACGCGGGCCTTCGCCTGGTCATGGCTTCCGGTGGCACGGTCGCCTCGCAGCTTCTCAACTGGATGTACGGGTCCACCTGGCTGGTTTCAGAAGTCGAAGCCCTGGGGCTTTTGGCACTCATTGTGCTGATTTCGGCCGGCCTTCTGGTGATTATCCGGCCCCTGAGCATTCTTCCCCTGGGAGAAACATCGGCCAGCTCACTGGGCTTGCCGGTGACGAAAGTCCGTCTGATGTTGCTTCTGTTGGCAGCGCTGCTGACCGCTTCGGCGACGGTCGTGATCGGCCCACTGAGTTTTGTGGGCCTTATTGCACCCCACCTGGCCCGTGTTCTGGGCCAGCAGACCGTTGGGCGGCAGCTCGTTGTTGCTGCCCTTGCCGGCGGTCTTCTGCTCGGCATGGCAGACTACCTGTCCAGGATTGTGGTTTACCCCAATCAGCTTCCGGCGGGACTTCTGGCAGCTCTGGTCGGTGGCCTGTATTTCCTCTGGGGGCTGAGTCGCCATGGCAGAGCCTGAGCGTAACCCGGGAGTCGGTCCCCGGGGTCGGGAATACTACCGTCTGCTGAGTCAGTCAGGGCTGGATGGTGAAACAGTTCTTGGCGAGGCTCTCCAAACGCAAGCTGGTGCGCGAAGCGGCCTCTTTTCTCTGGCCCAGTGCCTGGAGCAACCGTCGCTACTGCGACGCCAGGTTGGCATCGAATACCCCCACAATGCCGGGCCCCGGGCCGTGCGCGCGTTTGTTTCTGTGCTTCAGCAGGATCTGGCGCTCAGCGTGATTGCACCTCTGACTCTAAGGCTATTTCGCGACGGCCACGCGCCTTTACCGGATGCCAAACGAATCTTCCTGGCTCCGGCCGACCAATCGAAACAACCGGTATCCCGTTGGTTTCAGCTGCCGGGTGGCGAGGGTGTTGATGAAGAAACGTTTGTCAGGTCAGCAGGAGCTCTGACAGCTGAGTGGTACCCTGTCTTCCGGCGCCAGTTGGGAGTCAGCCCGGGCGCCTACTGGAGCAGTACAGGTCTTGGACTGGGGGCGCCGTTTTCAGCCGTGTGGAACCGGGTCGAACCGCAAGCGCTTTGCCAATTGGCGCAAGGCTGGCTGGAGCAATTTCAAAACGATGCAAACCAGTTTATTGACTGGATTCCTGCGGTGTTCGGTGAGCAGGCCACGGCAATCCCCCAGCGAAAGGGGTGTTGCCTGAAATACCTGCTGCCGGAGGGCGGTTACTGCGGTACCTGTGGCGTACATCGCAAGGAACGATTCGCCGCACTCATGCCCCAAGAGCGGACGACAACACCAGGCCAATGGCAGCCAGGCCAATAAGCACACCAGCCCCTGCCGCCAGTTTCAACCCTTCGATCATTTCCTGTTCGGGTGCCATTCCTTTTTCTCCCGTTTGAGGTGAACCCAGTGGCCTTTACTTTATTGCGAATCATTATTATTTGAAATAGAAGGCCACTGATCTGTAATCCAAAGGAAGCCCTATACTCTTGGTAATGGGACACGCTTCGGCGAAGCCCGCTTCAACTGCTACTCTCAATGTTCACACGGCACCGGTAGGAACGGAGGCTCCAATGGGTATACTCAAACACCTTGTACTGACAGGCAGTTTAATGCTGGTTGCCGTTACCAGCATGGCAAACCCGACCTTTTCCTCCGACAAAACCGATTTCCGGCTCGAGACCATTGCACAAGGCCTCGAGCATCCCTGGAGCCTGGCGTTCCTGCCGGATGGCTCCATGCTGGTGACGGAGCGGGAAGGACGGCTGCGAATGATCCGTAACGGTGCGCTGTTGAGTACCCCTATCAGCGGGCTACCAGAGCTCGTTGTATCCGGCCAGGGCGGGCTGCTGGACGTGATTCTGCACCCGGAATTTGAACAGAATCAGATTCTATTCCTGAGCTATGCCCATCGAAACCGGGACGGCATGACCACCCGCGTGGCACGCGCCCGACTGGACGGAGAGCGCCTTACCGGCGTTGACGTCATCTTTGAAGCGCTACCCCGCTCGAACACCAGCAGGCACTTTGCAGGTCGGATGGAATTTGATCGGGAAGGCAATCTTTACATCTCCGTTGGAGACCGTGGCGAGATGGACCGGGCCCAGAACAATGGTGATGATGCCGGTGGCGTTCACCGGATTACGACTGACGGCGGTCCCGCGCCCGGCAATCCTTTCCTCGACACCAGCGGCGTTAACGATACCTTCTATACAACCGGTAACCGCAATATCCAGGGCATGACGATCCACCCGGAAACGGGCGAAATATGGAGCCACGAACATGGTCCCCGAGGTGGCGACGAAATCAACATCATCCGGGCAGGAACCGATTACGGCTGGCCGACAATCACCTTCGGCATCGACTATTCTGGCCTGCCCATCACTGACGACACCGAAAAGGAAGGCATGGCCCAGCCACTTCATTACTGGGATCCGTCCATTGCGCCATCTGGCATGGCGTTTTATACCGGTGACCTGTTCCCGGAATGGCAGGGGGATCTGTTCGTGGGAGCACTCAAAATGCGCAAGCTGGTTCGCCTGCGCATTCAGGATGGCAAAGTGACAGAAGAGGAAGATCTGCTGACCGATCTCGGCGAGCGTATTCGTGACGTACGCATGGGCCCCGACGGCGCCCTTTGGTTACTGACAGATTCACCAAGGGGAAAGGTCTATCGGATGGTACCGCTTCAGTGAGGATCGTTGGTTCGTTCAGTCTTTTCAAACTGTGGCAGCTCGTCGGTAATCTCGAACCAGTCGGATTTTGAGCCCACAAACACATGGTGGGCCGCCCCCTTATTCAGGGGTTCGTTGATACAGCCAACCCGCAGGCGCAGTATGCCGGGAATGGCGTCAACACGGCTGTAAAGCTGGCTGCCGCAACGGCTGCAGAAGCCCCGGTACTTGCCGGGACGCGATTCGAACTCGGTAATCTTGTCTTCGCCGGTTACGAACCGGAACCTCACCTTCTGCACCGGCGCGCTGGCCGAGAACGCGCTACCGTGGGCGCGCCGGCACTGGCTGCAGTGGCATAGGGCAACCGGGCCGATAGGGCCATCGTATTCAAAACAGATATCGCCACACAGGCAACGACCGGTGTACATGGTGCGGGCCTCACTGGTTCGGCTCAGAGGTTTATTCAGGCGCGATGATACCGGGCGGCCACTTGAAGAACCAGTCTGCCGGCACCACTTTAAGAACACACCACTCGCTAAGGAGGACATTATGTCATTCAGCGCACTTCCGAAGATCGGCATGGGAACGTTCCGGCTCAAGGGCAACGACGCCCGGGACGCCGTCAAGAGCGCCCTGTCCCTGGGCTACCGCCATATCGATACTGCCCAGATGTATGGAAACGAAGCGGAAGTTGGTGATGGCATTACCTCCAGTGGTATTCCGCGCCGGGAAATTTTCCTGACCACCAAAATCTGGCACGACCAGCTGCACGCAAGTGACCTGATCAACAGCCTCCATGACAGCCTCGCACGGCTCAAAACCGACCATGTGGATCTGGCGCTGATCCACTGGCCATCGCCCGGTGACGAAGTGCCCATGAAGGAGTATCTGGGTGCCTTGAGGGATTCCCAGCGCGAGGGTCTGGCAGAGCACATCGGCATTTCGAACTTTACCTGTGCCCAGATGGATGAGGCGAAAGCCATACTGGGCGACACGCCCATCTTCACCAACCAGGTAGAAGTGCATCCGTTCCTGGCCAACCGCAAGGTGGTGGCACATGCCCAGAAGCTCGGCATTACCGTGACCGGCTATATGCCGCTGGCAGTCGGTAAGGTGATGGAGGACGAAACACTGCAGCGCATTGCCGCTGAGCGAAACCTGACGCCGGCCCAGGTGGCTATTGCCTGGGTGGCATCGAGAGGCGTTGTGCCGATCCCCTCCTCAACACGGCCCGGCCACCAGAAGGCTAACCTGGAGGCGCTGGAGGTTGAGTTGAGCGAGGAGGAAATCCGCGCGATTGACGAACTGGACCGTAACGAACGCATCGCTAATCCGGACTTTGCGCCGTCCTGGGACTGAGCCAGAACCCGGCTCCAACCAGCAAGAGCGTAGCCACCGGGGTGACAAGCAACCACCAGGTCTGAAGCACCCATAAGAGGGCGGCACTGAACAGACTCCACAACACCAGCAGCGGCAGGTAGACCCAGCGCCAGGTCCTGGTCACGAGTGCCAGAGCGAGCGCGCCAGCCGCTGCGGTGGTGCCGGGTGCTACGCCAAACAATCCGACGGCCTCCCACTGGCCGGAATCAGCCATTGCAAACCAGGGCAAGACACAGACAGCAAGCAGCCAGAGTACGGCAAGTCTTCCGATCGCTAGCCTGCTGTCATGAACCCCGCCTGAAAACACGGCAGCCGCAAGCAACGCGCCCTGGGCCACGAAGGCCCACCCAAACCACGCCGCCGGCCAGTTAATGGGGCCGAAATAGCCCACCAGAAACCCGTAACCGCTGACAATCCAGGCAAGCGACATCAGGCCGACGGCCAAACGCCGTGCCACCCTGCTCTGTCTGGAGATCAGCACCGGTATAAAAATGGCGATCACCACCGCCAGCAACTGCCAGGGCCATAGATCCTGGTTGATCCGGACAAACAGCCGCAGAAACACCTGCGGCCCGAACATCACAAAATCCTGTAGCGAGTAGCTCAGCCAGTCAGCCCCACTCACAGCGACCTCACGTAACCCGCCATCCGCTGGCGCTGGCTGGCATCAGGCAATGCACCGTACATCGCCCCCATGTTTTCCTTCATGTGCTCGACCTTACTGGTCGCCGGAATGGCACAGGTCACCGCCGGGTGGGAAATAATGTACTTGAGGAAAAACTCCGCCCAGTTGCCAGCACCGGCCTCCCCGGCCCAATCGGGCAGTGGCTCCGACTGGAATCGCCGAAACAGCGAACCGCCCTGGAATGGACGATTGACGATCACCCCGATTCCGCGCTCCTGGGCCAATGGCAGCAGCCGGTCCTCAACCTCCCGGTCCAGAACGTTGTAGGTCAGCTGCACAAAATCCAGAGGCTCCCGCTCCATAATCTGCGCGAATTCCCGATGCCGACGACCATGGGATGTGGTGATGCCGATATACCGAACCTCACCGTTCGCCTTCATCTGCTTGAGCGTTTCAAGATGCCCCTGCCACCCCAACAGATTGTGCACCTGCAACAAATCGAACCGATCAACACCCCAACGCCTGCTCGAACGCGCCGCCTCCGCCCGGGTTGCTGATTCATCGCCGGTCCAGATCTTGGTAGCTGCAAAAATCCGGTCGTGGCCGTCCAGAGCGTTCAGCGCCTCGCCCATTACATCTGCAGCGCTGCCATACATCGGCGAGCCATCGACCACCGTGCCTCCGAGCTCGAAAAAGGTTTTCAAAACCTCAGTGCGCTGGGTGATTAATTGTTCGTCACCACCAACGTTGAAGGTGATCCACGTGCCCATACCGATTGCAGGGATGGATTCGTCTGTGCCGGGAATCCGGCGCATGATGGGAGATAATGCAGTGCTTCCCGATGTGTTTGCGAACAGCATCGGGGCTTTGAGAGCAATTCCGGCGAGGCCGGAACTGATCAGGAACTTCCTTCGAGTAATCTGATTCGCCATAGCGCCCCCACTGACAGAAATTTCAGTGCGAATAGCATGATGTTCAAACAGCGCGGGTGGGTCATCCCTTCTCCAGACCGTGAAGGGCCACGGATGGCCCGACCGAGCCTACATGGAAGTATTTACGGCGTGTCTGGAGAAGGGATGACCCACCCGGGCGGCAGCTACATGGCTGACAGTCTTACCAACAACTCAGTTCCCGTAGTGGGCATCAAGATATTTCAGAATACGGGCAGACTCGAACAGGCCTTCCCCGGTATTGGGGTCTTCAAGATAGGGCACCTGAACCCGCTTGTGCACCTGGAAAAACGCATCCCGCTTGCCACCGGGAATCGGCGTAAAAGGCCCCGGCTTGATGCGCTGCTTCGCTGGCCCGATCTCTGTCCAGTGCTCCTTCCCGAGGTTGTGCAAGGTATACGGAATTTCCAGCTCACACAGCCGCTCACGCACCAAACGTGAAAACGGGCTGCCCTCGAAACTCCAGAGGTGCAAAGGCCGCTCCGGCCGCTTGCCCTGGCTGACCCTCAGCCCCCGCATGGCGCTGGTTACCGAGGCTACTGAGCCCAGGACCGGCTGCCAGACCCGACCACGATAGTAGGACGGTACCGACCGGCCGGCATATTGCCGGAACAGATACTCGATGATCTCCTCGGATTCGTACATGACCATGCCCGTGTTCTGGTCCGCCAGCAAAGGGAACTGTTGCCGGCCTCCCAGCGCCTCCGCCTGGGCCCGGAAAACCGACCCGCCCTTCGGACAGGGCCGGATTTCCACATCCAGGTTAAGGGCAGTCAGGGCTTCACGAACACGACGGCAGTACGGACAGCCCTCCATGTCATAGAGCACGATCGGCTTTTCCGGCTGGGGAACATTTTTTACCACCAGGCAACCACGCCAGGCAGTGAGCGACGATGTGGCGACCGAGCCCAGCACGTGGACGTTATGAGAAAGCATATTCGACATAAACAAACCTTTTTTTGGAGACCACGCCATTATCACGCAATCTGACGATTTTCCATTGGCTCCCGGGTACCCATGATGTGATCAAACCAGGGTTTGGTCACGCACCAGTTGGCATTGGGGTTGGGTCCCATATGATGATCATAGTGCCAGGGCAGGTTCTTTCTCGCCCATTCCGGGTCCAGATGTGAGCGCTTATGTACCCGGTAGTAATTCCAGGCGCTGTAGTAGAGAGTACCCACAAAAAATGGTGCGAATGGCAGCAGCGGGGTGACTGCTGCAGCCCCCGCAACGAGGGCAGCCACCTCCTTGGTTTGGGCATTCCAGGTCAGGGGCGGTCTGCGATAGTCATCATCCAGGAAGCCATTCCGGCGTACGTTTCGGTGATGATCATGCCAGTGAAACGACCAGAAACTTGCCCGGTTCCGGCCCAGCTCATGAAGAACGTGTTTATGGAATACCCATTCCACGCCATTGGCGGTCAAAAGACCCAGTGGAATACCAATCATGGTGTCCTCCTTTTGTTGTTTTCGGAACACTTGGTTACACATTCATCAGGAAACGCCTTTTCGGCCGCGAATTCCATGACTCAAACGCCGGAAAAAGGACCCATAAATCCGATAGCAAAGTCATTGACAACCCGAAGGTTAATTTTTATCCACCTAACTCCATGATTCGCAAGGGCACTTACATCGCGTCACAAAAGTTCAATACAAACAACGACACTACTGCCATTTTTTAACGTCATGTAGAGCTTTTCTGCATAGTACAAACCGGCAGGATGGGCTATTGTTGGACTATAGGAACTCACTGGATAGCGATCATGGTAGCCCCGGGTATGCGGCGTTCTGAAAGTAGAGAAAAAACAGGTTCTGGATTCAGACGGTCTCTTTTGGCATCCCTCACGGCCCTTGCCGTGATTACCACCCCGTCCGTTGTATTCGCCGAAGACGATAATTCCGGTTTCTCGGGAAATCGCCTCTGGACGAACCAGCTTCAGGATTACGCGCTCAAGTCCCTCCACAATGAAGATGCCATGAGCATGGCCGCCATTCCGCTGAATGGTCCCGGCATTAATCAGTACATCAATGCCGATGCGCTGATGAGCCCCGGTTCCATCATGAAGCTGGTGACAACCTTTGCGGCGCTGGAGGTTCTCGGGCCCAACCACCATTGGGATACCGATTTCCTGACCGACGGTGTCATGGTCGGCGACACTCTCAAGGGTAATCTCTACGTCCGCTTCGGAGGCGATCCCAAGCTCACTATTGAACGCCTCTGGACCACACTGGGTGAGCTTCGCAGCATGGGAATTACCAGAATCGAGGGAGACCTGATCCTTGATGGTTCCTACTTTCAGGTAGACGGTGGTTTTCCTGCGTTTGAAGACAACGGCGACAACCCCCACGCGCCGTTTCTGGTGGAACCGTCCGCCTATCTGACCAACCTGAACCTGATGCATTTCCAGGTTCGTGCCGATGAGCGTGGCACCCAGGCCTGGAGCACGCCCTCCCTGGGCGAAGTTGTCATCGACAACCGTGTGGTTGCCACTGCAGAAGGCCCGTGCCCATCACGAAGAAACTTTGAATGGGAGCCCATCATTCATGAAGACCACCGGGTGACCGTTCGGGTAATCGGTGAACTTCCCCAGGGCTGCCGAACCACCACCTATCTTTCATTGCTGTCCCATGATCAGTACAGCGCCTCGTTGATTCGCTCCTTGCTGGCAGACCTTGGCGTCGTAGTGTCAGGTGGAGACCTGAATGGCGTAACGCCTGAGGATGCCCGACTGGTGATGAAAACCACCTCGCCGGACCTGGTTACCATGGTGAGGGACATCAACAAGTGGAGCAGCAACGTGATGGCGCGCCAACTGCTCCTCACCATTGGTGCGGAAAACCGCCAGGAAGATGAAAGCGATGACCGGGTTGCCGGTATACGGGTGATCTACGACTGGCTTGAAAACAAGGGCATCAATACCGCCGGCATGGTGATCGACAACGGCGCTGGCCTCACCCGACACGGGCGGATCACCGCACGCCAGGGCGCTCAAATACTGGAACACGCCTGGAACAGCGCCTACTCGGCAGACCTCATGGCCTCAATGCCTATCATCGCGATGGATGGAACCATGGCACGCCGCCTGCGCAACACCGGCATGGATGGCGAGGGTCGCATCAAGACCGGTTACCTGGAAAATGTGAGATCGATCGCCGGATTCACCCGCGATTCCAATAACACCACCTGGGCCGTGGTCGGGATGGTCAATAACGATCCTGCCTGGAATGGCCAGGCCGTGCTGGACCGCATTCTGTATTCGCTGCATTTCAGGCCGCCGACCGGGACCGCTATTTCACATGCGGCTTCCGGCACTTCTGAGACTAGCATTCAATAAAAAGCCCCGGCCGTGGCCGGGGCTTTTTCAAAGATTTAACAGTGTGCCTTACTGAGGTTGCCCAACGAAATCATCGAACAAGATCAGCCCTAGCGCTTGCAATGCCGGATCTGCATTAGCTGGATCCGCATCCCGTGCAACTACCGTGTAGACTCCACCTGCATTAAGCTCAACACCTTCGGCGGTGATTGCCGGTGTGCCCGTTCCTGTCGGTGCAATGTAGACGTTATACGTGCCCTCAGCTATCGGAAGATAGTCAGTTACCGCTTTGAAGGGAACGTCTGACAACGCCGGGGCTGAGTTACCGATACCGTTCTGAGTGCCCGGAACCAGATAGATGTCGACATTGCCGGCCGCAGTTGAAGCATGAACGATTCTCAGGGAGGCTTGGGTAGCAATGCTGCGCACCGTATCCTCTGCGACAAGCGCCTCGATGTTCGCCAACTGACCGACCGCAAGAACGCTATAACCCTGGCCGTTGGCAAGGGGCAATGTCTCATCAATGACAACCTGTCCGCCACCTAGGCCGGTTCCAGCAGCCGCTACCCGAACCCGGGTATCCCCGGCCGGCAAAGCAGCATAACCATCAAGGAAGGCAAACGGAGAAACACTGCCGAACGGGATATCGGACAATGCCGCCGGACCTGTTTCACCAACAAAAACATCTACGTTAGGTGCATCAGAAGAGGCATGCACAACGCGTACTCCTGCGTCCTGACCTGCGTCGAAAATCTCCGCAACTTCACTGCCATTCAGTACGACCAGACTGATTGGGCTTGCATCGCCGTTTGCACCCGTGTTGTCAACGGCGCCGACCAGAAGATCAGACCCGGCTGGCAAGCCAATTTGGCCACTGTCGTAAACAACGGTACTGGAACCCGCAGGGGTAACCCGAATCTGGTAATCGTCTGAAGCGGGAAGCTCCAGTGGACCTACACTTTCCTTGAAGGAGAAGCTAAAGGTAGCTTCGGCAGGAAGCGGATCACCGGACGCAGTCACATATACATCCACTGGACCGCCTGCAGCTGTCTGAGCATCAGGCGACAAATGCGCTACCCTCAGGCGCGCACTGTTGGCATCGTCACGAGCACCATCATCCGTCAAGATCAGCGGCTCAATGGTCTCGTCACCAACTTTGCCAACTGCGATCACGTCATAGTTGGTATCCGCACGCAGCGACACGCCGTCAGCGGAAATTACAGTCGCGGTCGCGCCGCCCGGCAGCAATCCATCAACCGCGATATCGGCAAGACCGGCACCCGGAGTGAGGACGGCAGCCTGCTTATAATCAGCACCTGAAACGACAACATCACCGTTCACCCGTACATTCACCGCAGGTGCATCAGAGGACGCATGCAGGACCCGAACACTGGTTGTTGCTGGATCATCATCGTCATCAAGCCAACACCCGGATAGCACAACGCTACCCGCCAAAACCATCGGTAAAGCATATTTTGTCTTCATTTTTCAAACTCCCCACTTTTGAGGTTGTTTACCAGGATTTGAGTGGTTCGAACCTGCACAATTTCCGTCCATGAATCATGCGTCAATGCATTTACGGGGAGTCAGAAAGAACGGATTTGCATCTTTTGACATTTAAGCTTACAGATGTACGCAATTAATCAAACCGGCGCATGGTGAACTCAGTCATCTTCCCGGCAAGCGGCGCGATGAAGGTCACGAGAGGAAAAGCAACGGCCCAGGCAACGAGAAAAGCCGGCCCCCACCGGTAGTGGAATTCGCCGTCGATGCCCGTGTTGATGAAGGTGATCACCCCGGACATCAGCAGCGACATAATTCCGGACATGTAAAAGCCAAAGATCAGCTGGCGTAGACGTGAAAGTCTCATTTTGCTCATGACTTCTCCTGAACAATGCTCCAGGGTTCCCCGGAGCAGCATCTGAAAGGCGTGATATGTCGTACACTGATATCACTCAAAGCTGAAATGATAGTGAGCTTGCAATCTTTTTTCGATAAGCCTTTTTACCAAGACAGGTGCGCCATGAATACTGCCAAAGACTGGACACCCGGCTTTATCAAACCGTTTGTCCTCATTCTGTTACTGGCCCTTGGACTGGTTGGCTGCAGTTCGACCAAGATGGCTTATCGATACGCGGACTGGGGCATCGTGTGGTGGGTAGAAGACTACGTGACACTGACGGCCGACCAGAAACAGCAGCTCAACAGCGACATTGTTCAATTGCGGCAATGGCATTGCAGTGCCGAATTGCCCCGCTACCAGGCCTGGCTGGATGAACTCGAGTCTGATGTTTCCAGCAACCCACCCGACAAGGCCACCGTCGACTACCATCAACAACAGCTTTTCAGTTTCTTCCCGAGTCTTCTGGAAAAGGCAACGCCTGTCGCGGTAAACCTTCTCTCAAGCCTGAGCGATGAACAGGTGCAGGAGTTGGCGAACAACATGGCGCAAAGCCAGCGGGAAATGGAAGACGAATTCCTGGCCGACTCCCCGGAGGCAACAGCCGAAGCACGCGCAGAGAGAACCGCAGAGCGGGTTGAGCAATGGCTGGGGGACCTGAACAGCGAGCAGCGCGACATCGTGCGGCAATGGTCCGCCAATCGGGGCGAGCAGACTGAGATCTGGCTGCGGGGTCGAAGGAACTGGCAACTGGTCTTGCTGGAACTGCTGGAAAAAAGAAACGCGCCGACGTTCGAGGCGGAGCTGGAATACCTGATTCTGAATTCCGAAGAGGTGCGTGGTGAGGCCTATAAAGTCATGATGGCAGAAAGTCGGGCTGCCATGTCCTCCCTGATGCACGAGTTGATTATGGCAGGTGACAGGGAAACACTGGCCCAGCTCCAGGATCGGGCGGTGGAGCTGAACGATGACTTCGCGGCACTGACCTGTTCGCCGGCCTGACAGGCTCGGACGTAGTGAAAGCGGGGTCGGATGAAAGCGGTCATCCGACCCCAACGATTACTCAGACTGTCAGGTAGCCACCGTCGGCATTGATGCAGGCGCCCGTGGTGTAGCTGGAAGCATCGGAAACCAGATACAGCACCGTACCCGCCATCTCGCCCGGATCGGCCACCCGCTTCATGGGGATATGGGCCATGGCCTGCTTCTTGATGGCTTCGTTGGTGGTCAGGGCGCTGGCAAACTTGGTATCGGTCAGCCCTGGCAACAGCGCGTTCACGCGGATTTTCTGCTGACCCAGCTCCATGGCAAAGGACTTGGTCATGGAGATTACGGCGGCCTTGGTGACCGAGTAAATGCCCTGATAGTGCCCCGGATTGACGCCGTTCACGGAAGCCACGTTCACGATAGAGCCACCACCGGCTTTTTTCATCATCTGGGCGCCGCGGGCGCACATGAAGAAATAGCCCCGGATATTCACATCCACGGTCTTGTTGAACGCGCCCAGGTCGGTGTCTTCCACCGGCCCGAAATAAGGGTTGGCAGCAGCATTGTTCACCAGAATATCCAGCTTGCCGTGGGTCTGGTCAATGTGCGCCCAGATGCTTTCGATCTGATCCATATCGCCAATGTGACAAGCATAGGCTTCGGCGCTACCGCCGGCATCCCGGATGCTGCTGGCAACCGCTTCGCAACCATCAATCTTGCGGCTGCTGACGATTACGTGGGCGCCATACTCGGCCAGGGTCCGGGCAATGCTCTCGCCGATGCCGCGGCTGGCACCGGTAATCAGGGCAACCTTGCCAGTCAGATCAAACAGGTTCTTGCTGCTCATTCGTTCACCTCGATTCACTATCGGAATGTCACCAGGGCGGGATCATCCGCTTCCAGGTGGCTGTAGTTATTAAAAACGGCCAGGCTTCGCCGGGGGCCGGAATACAGGACCCGCGACACGCTGGTGTTGGCGATCACCTCGTTCAGACCGAGTGCCCGGGCGTCATCAAGACCGAGCAGGTGCTGGGCGATCACGGAAATTGGTCCGCCGGAGGTCGCCACCAGCACATCGCCGCCATCGGCGTAGTCAATCATTTCCTCGAAGGCCGCCAGAACGCGGGCCTTGAAGTCCGGCCAGCTTTCCTCGTACTCGTGGTCAAACTCGCCCGAGGCCCAGCGATGCACCGCGTGCACAAAGGCCTCCTGGAACGCTTTGGCCGGTTTGGGAAACGCCTTGAGGTCCCGCGCCATCACCGCGCGGTCACTCCACTCCGGGCGGTACCGGGCCACCACAGTGGTGTGATCAAACTCGTTGAAGCCGGGAACCACCTGCATATCGGGCAGTTTGGATCCGTACCCGGTGGCGATGGCTTCAACGGTTTCGCGGTGGCGTTCCAGATCGCCTCCGAAAACCGCTGCCGGTTCCACTTTGCCCGCCAGCCAGCGGCCAAGCACCCTACCCTGCTCCCAGCCCGTGGGAGACAGTTGATCGTAGTTTTCTTTCCCGAAACTGGCCTGGCCGTGACGAACCAGATAAATCGTCGCCATTACAGGGAGCTCTCCGCAATCAACCGCTGGCAGCGCTTTTCGAGATAATTAGCGGCATGGCCAAAGGCGGCGAAACGCTTGTCCTTGGTCTGGCCATGGTAGAAACGGTAATAGATCTGCTGGATGATCACTGCCAGCCGGAACAGGCCGTAGATCTCATAGAAGTCGAAGTTGTCGACCTTGAAGCCGGACTGCTCCATGTAATATGCCACCACTTCCTTGCGGGTAAGCATGCCCGGGCGATGGGTCGGTTGGCGGCGCAGCATCTGGAACGGGCCTTCGTCGTCCGCCTCAATCCAGTAGGCCAGGCTGTTTCCAAGATCCATCAGCGGATCACCGATGGTGGCCATCTCCCAGTCCAGTACGCCAATAACCTCGAACGGGTTGTCCGGGTTCAGCACCACGTTGTCGAAGCGGAAATCATTGTGGATCACCACCTGGGCAATGTCTTCTGGCATCTTGTCATTGAGCCAGCTCATTACCTGCTCAAAGTCACCCACATCGTCGGTGCGGGCCTTGCGGAAACGGTCACTCCAACCGCCAATCTGGCGCTGAACGTAGCCCTCGCCCTTGCCCAGCTTGTCCAGGCCTGCTGCCTTGGCATCCACACGGTGAAGATCCACCAGTTTGTCGATCACGTTCAGGCAAAGCTTGCGGGTATCGGCTTCACTGAGCTCGAAATCCTTGGGAAAGTCCTGGCGCAGGATAATGCCCTTCAACCGTTCCATCACGTAGAAATCGCAACCCAGCACGTCGTGATCATCGCAAATGGCAATGATGTTGGGTACGTAGGGATAAACCGGTTTGAGCGCCCGCATGACCTTCGCCTCACGCAGCATGTCGTGGGCAGACTTGGCAATCTTGCCAAACGGCGGCCGGCGCAAGACGTAGGACCGGTCGCCGTAATCCACCTGATAGGTCAGGTTTGAGGCGCCACCCGGGTATTGACGAATCTCTGGCTCGCCTTGCAGATCCGGGATCGCCTCTTTCATGAACCGGTCTACGGCGCCAGTGTCCAGTTCCTCGCCTTCCCGGATGTCCACGGCCTCGTCGATCTGGGTCATTCAGGACTCTCCTTTTGAATCTTCAGTTTAAAACAGTAAAAAACCGCGCCCTCAGGCCTTGCTGCCACCCATCTTGCTCATCCAGCGCTTGCTTTCCTGATGCATCAGCCAGTCGAAGGCCTTGGGCGCATGGCGTTTGAGCATCCACATGCGGCGCTCCTTGGCATGGGGCAATACCCAGAAGCTCTTGTTCTCCACCGACCGGAAAATATCCTCGGCCACGTCCTCGGCGGTTACCGTGGAGCGCTTCATCAGCTTGTTCACATTCTGCTGAATGCCAGGGATATCTGAACGCATGCTGCTGGTCAGATTGGTCTGGAAAAATGCGGGGCACACACAGCTCACATGAATACCGGCATCCCGAAGCTCCTGACTCAGGGTTTCAGACAGGGCAATCACCCCGGCCTTGGTCACATTGTAGCTATCCATCAACGGCGCCAGCATCAGCCCGGCCATGGAGGCCACATTCACAAATGCCCCGGAGCCCTGCTGCTTGAACTGCGGCGTGAACGCCTTACAGCCGCGAACCACCCCCAGCACATTGATATCGAGAATCCACTCCCAATCCGCCATTGTGGTATCTTCAATGGAACCGGCAGAGGCAACGCCAGCGTTGTTCACCACCACATCAACGCCACCCCACTTCTTCACCAGATCATCCCGGACCTTTTCGAAATCGGTCAGGCGTCGAACATCGCATTCGACGAAATAGCCTTCGCCTCCGGCCGCATTAATCTCTTTCTCGACGCCAACACCCTGCTCCGGGTTAATGTCGCCGATGCAGACTTTGGCGCCTTCTTTGGCATAACGCAGTGCTATGGCGCGGCCAAGTCCGCTGGCGCCTCCGGTTATGAATACTCTCTGAGTCATCAATGCTTCCCCGCTGTTATCTTGCTAAAAACTGAAACCAACTCCGAAGTACGACGGATTTGGCGGAAGGGTGTTTCTGAAACTGTGCGGAGCGATGGATGGCGGAGCCCAAGCGTCACAGGGACGTGCCGCAAGGAGCGTGTTTCAGAAACACCCTTCCGCCGAATCCAGACTCCCGATTCAGATTCTCAATTTTTATATTTACGCAGCTCAAGACGGGCCACCATAGCCCGATGCACCTCATCCGGGCCATCCGCCAGGCGTAAAACACGGGCATAGGCAAACAGCTGTGTCAGCGGGAAATCGTCATCACTGACTCCGGCACCACCGTGAATCTGAATGGCCTGATCCACAATGGTCTGCAGCATGGATGGAATCACCGCCTTGATCATGGAGACCTCTTGAAGCGCCCCCATGATGCCCTTGGTATCCAGTGCCCAGGCGCATTTCAGCGTGAGCAGACGGGCCTGCTCAATGGCCATGCGGGCATTGGCAATGATATCCGGATTGCCGCCCAGCTTGGCGATCGGCCGCCCGAAGGCCTCACGAGTCGTTGCCCGCTTGATCAGAATCTCCAGCGTGCGCTCTGCCGCACCAATCGCCCGCATACAGTGGTGCACTCGGCCCGGCCCAAGACGGCCCTGGGCAATCTCGAATCCCCGACCCGGACCGGCAATGAATGCGCTCTTGGGCAAACGCACGTTGTCGAAAAGCACCTCGCCATGGCCATAGGGCTCATCATATTCACCGAATACCGGCAGCATACGCTCGATCTTGACGCCAGGCGTGTCCAGAGGCACCAGCACCATGGAATGACGGCGATGCTTGTGCGCATCCGGATCCGTCAGACCCATGAAGATGGCAACCTTACAGTCGGGATGCCCGATACCGGTGCTCCACCACTTGCGACCGTTCAGAACCACTTCGTCGCCTTCAACAACGGCCGTTGCCTCCATATTGGTGGCATCGGAAGAGGCAACCGCCGGCTCAGTCATACAGAAGGCGGAGCGGATCTCGCCGCTCAGCAGACGCGGTAACCACTCGGCTTTTTGCTCTTGAGAGCCATAGTGGATCAATACTTCCATATTGCCGGTGTCTGGCGCGTTGCAGTTAAAAATCTCCGGGGCAATGAAGCTACGGCCGGTTTCCTCGGCAATCAGGGCGTAGTCGGAGTTCAACAGGCCACAGCCGTATTTTTCATCCGGGAAAAACATGTTCCAGAGGCCCTGGGCTTTGGCTTTTTCCTTTAGCTCCCGGATGATCGGCAGCACAACCCAGCGGTTATCCAGAGAAGCAAGCTCCTTGTGGTACTGCTCTTCGATGGGAAAAATCTCATCCTTCATGAACTGCTTCACGCGGTTGAGATAATCCTGCCCTTTCTCGGAAATATTGAAATCCATCGCCGTCTCCTCGCTAACGGTTGCACGGTGGCGTGCACGGAATCATCACGTTGAGACCAGTCTAGGGATGACTTAACTATTACGCGACTGAATTATTCTTATCGTTTATTATTAACCAAACTTATTCAAATTCTCCAGAAACGGATCCCGCTCATGGCCCTCAACCGCCTGGACCTGAACCTGTTGCACGTGTTCGACACCATCTACCGGGAGGGAAGCCTGACTCGTGCAGCCAGGTCACTGCATCTCACTCAGCCGGCTGTCAGTCATTCCCTGTCGAGGCTAAGGGACCATTTTGACGACCCCCTGTTTACCCGTCAGGGCAACCAGATGGTGCCAACACCACTGGCCCGGCGATTCCTTGAGTCCATGCGGCCGGGCCTCACCCAGATCCAGGGCGCGGTAAACCAGTTTCATGCCTTTGATCCGGCCACCCAGCGTAAAACCTATTCGCTCGGGCTACGTGACATTCTGGAATCGACCTTCCTGCCCCGCCTGATGGCGCGCCTGGACGCCTATCCGGAACTGGAAATTGTCAGCCAGAGGATCGCGAGGCGCGACATGGAGACGCAACTGGCGGCCGGAAAACTGGATTTTGCCGTGGATGTGCTGTTGCCCGTCAGTAACCAGACGTCCCACGAACTGCTGAGGCGCGACCGCCTGGTGGTTCTGGCCCGGGAGGGGCACCCGCTGGCAACAGAGTCGCTGGATATGGAGGGGTACCTGTCCGCAAAACACGTGCTGGTATCCTCGCGGACCGAAGGACCCGGGATCGAGGACTTTGAACTATCGCGACTGGGGGTACAACGGAGTATCCGCTTGAGGTGTCAGCACTACTATGCCGCCTGCAGAGTGGTGGAAGAGACCGATCTGCTGCTGACCATGCCGGAAGCTTACGCCAGAATTATCGCCGAGCGGGCCAACATCCGGATTATGGATCCGCCGGCGGACCTGCCGTCTATCGACGTACACCTGTATTGGCACAAGGCTTACGAGCGGGAGCCGGCGCTGATCTGGTTCCGGGAGCAGTTGAAGGCAATCAGTTGAGCCTCAGTAGGCGCCAACCACCATCAGGAAACCGAAGAATCCGATAGCCGTGATCCCCAGGGACGCCATTACGATGCCGAGGCCCCACCAGACGGCGGCACCATCGGATATCTCCACATCGTGGCCCCTCAGGGTTCGGTAGAAAGCCCAGGGGCCCAGGACAAATGCACCAACCACCGCAAATACCAGTCCGACGCTGATACCGGCAAAGGTCCAGGTGGCCAGAACCATGGCCCGGTCTTTGACCTGGTCGGTAACACCGTGGTGCTCAAGAAATTTCTTGCAGAAAAACCAGATCAGGGCGAACAGGATGATGACAAAAACCAGTCCGCCGACAATGGTGATCATTCGGTATAGCAAGGTGTCGTTCCTGTCAGTTTAGAGGCCCGTCAGGCCGGAAACACGGGCTCCGGAAGGCACTCGAACCCCGGTTTGGCGAATAGATAGCCCTGGTAGAGATTGATCCCCTGGGAGCGCAACCAGAAGTATTCTTCCTTGGTTTCGACGCCCTCAGCGATGATCTGACCGCCAAGCTGAGTCATCATGGTAATGATGCCTGCAACAACGGCCTGCTTGTTCGGCTGCCGATCAATATCACGGATCAATGCCATATCCAGCTTCAACAGATCGGGTGGGCTGGCCATCATGACATTGTACCGTGAGAAACCGGCCCCGAAATCATCAATGGCGGTGCTGAAACCCATCTCCTGATAAGCCTCGATAATCGACACGAGGTGGTCGACAGATGTGGAGGTCAGCTGTTCGTCCTCAGTAAGCTCGAAAATGATTTTCCGGGTATCGAAATTGTAGGTCTTGGCAGCCGCCAGGGTCGTGCGAATACAGTACTCGGCCCGGTACACCGCGTTGGGCATAAAATTAATGCTGAGCATCGGCTCCATGTTCAGCCTGGCGGCAAGCTTGACCGCCTTGACCCGACAAACCTGATCGAAGGCGTAGCGATTCTGCTCGGTTACCTTCGAGAGGACACTCATCGCCCCCTGACCCTCGGTGCCTCGCACCAGCGCCTCGTAGGCGTAAACAGATTTGTTGAGAACGTCAACAATGGGCTGGAACGCGAAGGTAAAGGAAAAATCCAACCCCTCTCCACATGCACATTGCTCGCAATGAGACTCGTCAAACAGTACGGCGGGTTGGTTCACTTCAACTCCTGAATTCACTTCTGGCGGTTTTGCTATGTTTATATGGCGTATTTTTCACCCAATATAGCCGCGATCCCCTCCCCGGTAAAACCACTTTCTGGTTAAAGCGTGTCAAACGGTGGCATCCCCTGCCTACATGACTAAACTGGGGTTTGTCGTTTATACGTGTCTGTCCACAAAAGGAGTTTCCCTAATGGCCCAAACTACCCGCATCGCTGTAACCCCGGGCGACGGCATAGGTCCTGAAGTGGTGGCCGAGGCTGTGCGCTGCCTCGAGACCCTGCGCGCCAAACACGGCCTGGACCTTGAGTGGACTCGATTCCCCTGGCCATCCCACGCCTGGCACGAGGAGCATGGCGAATCCATGCCCGCGGATGCCCTGGCGCAGTTACAGAAGTACGATGCCATCCTTCTGGGTGCCCTTGGCGATCCGGGCCCTATGGACGATCCGGACCGATACCTGCTTCCAGACAGCATCTCACTGGCGCCACTGCTGGACATGCGCAAAGGGTTCGACCAGTGGGTCTGCGAACGTCCGGCCCGGCTTCTGCCCGGTGCCCGCCAGTACCTGGCCGATGAGCGCGCCAAGGACATCGACATGCTGGTGATTCGGGAAAACTCCGAGGGTGAGTACGTCAGCCAGGGTGGACGTCTGCGCAAGGGCACGCCGGATGAAGTGGCCACCCAGATGGAGGTGTTCACACGCAAGGCAACCGACCGGATCATCCGCTATGGGTTTGAACAGGCCCGAAACCGAGCCGCGGACCGGGTTTCGGAGGGCCGCACACGGACATTCCGGACCCTGGATGGCAGAACCTGTGAAAGCCAGGTGTGCCTGGTCACCAAGCGCAATGCCTTGCGCTACTGGGGCGACATGTACACCGAAGCGTTCGACGAGATAAGCAAGGAATACCCGGACGTGGCCACGCATCATGAGCTGGTGGACGCGGCCTGCATGAAGTTCGTGCAAAGCCCCTGGGCCTTTGACGTGGTCGTCGCGAGCAACCTCCAGGGGGACATTCTTACCGACCTAGCTGCGGTTCTGTCAGGTGGCATGGGCGTGGCACCCTCCTGCAACCTGAACCCGACGGATCCGGATATGCCGTCTATGTTCGAACCTACCCATGGCAGCGCGCCGGATATTGCCGGCCAGGGCCTGGCTGACCCCACCGCCATGCTCTTTACCGCCGCCCGCATGCTCGAGTGGCTGGGCCGCAAGGACCCTGCCATTGCCGCAGCTGGCAAGGAGCTGTTCGATGCAGTGGCTGCAGACCTTGCCGAAAACTCAGGCAGCCGACGAGGCACCCACGAAATCGGCTCTGCGATCTGCGAGCGGCTGTCCCGATAGATCCGGGTTACTGGTCGGCCATGACAAACTCGAGCCGGCCAGGCGCTACCCGCACATCTACCGGCATCATACCGAACATACGCTGGGCGAAGTCGGTTTCGTCCAGTCGGTACACCGGCATGGTCTCCAGCATCTGGGCAACCAGCCGCATGACCGTATCGGTTACAGGCTTCAAATCCCCTTTGAAGAACGGAGAGTCAATACTGCTTTCAAGAAGCTGCAACCGCCGGATAAAGATGGCTTTCTCAGTGCTGTCGTAAACCGGCGCCCCTTCGACCTTCAAGGCAATGTCCACGGGCAGCTTCGCCATCAGCGCATTCAGTGCCACCTGACCTCTCACATCGATCACCGCCACATCGCGACCATCTGGCCCAAGGGTAATGTCGGCGTCGTCGAGACTCAGACTCAATGGCGAACCACTATTCAGCTGGTTGCGGTCGAAGTCGCGAACCACATCCTGAAGGTGCCGTTCCAGCTCGCCTTCGGAGATGGAATAGGGCGACAGACTGGCGCAACCGCTGGCGAGCACCAGCAGCAGGGCCAGAAGCGCACGGAGGGCGTAAATCGGCGTTCTATTCATTTTCGGCCCGGGCCTCGACATGAGGCGTAAGAGTGTCGTCAAAAACCACGTGTATCAAGATGGGTCTGCAGCAGACCTGGCAATCCTCGACATACTCCTGTTCCGGTACCGACGGGTCGACGCTGACATCCAGCGTCTCCCAGCAGTACGGGCACTGAATCAGTACCGAATCCAGGGCGGACATGGCATCACCTCAGAACTGTTGCTTGGCCATCCAGGGGATGACGCGATCGAACGCCTCTTCCAGCTTCTCGCAGGTCGTGGAGAAACTGATCCGAACGGCGTTGGTGCATCCCTCGCCAAAGGCGTCACCGGGCACCATGCAGACGCCGGTTTCCTTCAGCATTCGCAAGGCCAGATCAGAGCCATCGACATGAGGTGGAAGGTCAGGGAAAGCAAAGAAGGCACCGCCAGGCTTATAACCGGTCATGTAGGGGGTCTGATCGACCAGCTCGACCACCTTGTCCCGGCGCTCACGGTAGATATCTACCATATCGCGAACGCACTGCTGGTCACCGGTCAGTGCAGCGACGCCGGCAAACTGGGACGGCGTGTTAGCCACGGAGGTGGTGAACATGTGGAAGCGACGCAGAGACTTGATGGCCGCCTGACTGGCAATCACCCAGCCAACCCGCAGCCCCGCCATGCTGTAGGTTTTTGAAAAGCTGCTGATGCACATGATGTTGTCCAGATCCATCGAGCAGTTCAGCACGCTGGCGAAGTCTTCGTCATCAAAGATCAGGTGGTCGTAGACTTCATCGGCATACACCTGAATTCCCCGATAGGCACATTCCTCCAGGATGGTCTCCACGGTGCTACGCGGGTAAACCGCTCCGGTCGGGTTGTTGGGGTTGTTCAGGATCAGCGCATAAGTCCTGGGCCCCATGGCCTTGATGACCTCATCCGGATCCAGCTGGTGGTTATTCTCTGCCCGGGTCTGCACAAACTTTACTTCACCACCGTTCATGCGAATCAGGGGCGCATAGAGCAAAAACGACGGGTCCGTCACGATAAACTGCCGCCCGGGCGCAGAGGTGGCTGAAATAGCCAGGTACATGGCTTCTGTAGCGCCACTGGTGATCAGGATATTGTCCCGGGTCAGTTTCCGGTTGTAGCGCTTGCCGTAGTAGTCGCGCAGGGCAACCAGCAATTCAGGCAGGCCGGCATCCATGGTATAGCCGGTCTGCCCCGCGTTGAGCGCATCGATGTAGGCATCGATGACGTGCTTTGGGGTCGGCAGATCAGGCTGACCGATGGAAAGATGAATAACATCCTTCATGGTGGCCGCCATATTCACCATGCGACGGATACCCGGCACCGGGATCGCCTGCATGGCAGGGTTCCAACTGGCCTTGGTTTTCCGGTACTTCACTCTACGCGGTTTTTCCTGACCAGTTTCTTTGTTGGCGGCTTCTGCCATAAACACCTCCTGCAAACGGGGCAAATAAGATCTACCCCTGCAGGTTAGTCAGTATGGATGGCCTCTACAAGACAAAAAATCATATAGATGATGTACGTGAAAGTACCGCCATCAACGCTGTGAGTGGAAATTCCGGTGCCTCGCAAGTTGACCCGACAGAGCCTGCCGACCAGACTGTTATTACCCCTCGGGGCAACGACCAGTTCAACGAAGTCATTCATCAAAAAGGCGGAGGCTCAATGACTCAGCACAGCAAACCTGTTGTTACCGTTCTCACCGCGCCGGGAGAGCAGGAACCGCCGGGAATGGACGCAGTCAGGGCCCGCGCCGATGTGCGCTTTGCCTGTGACGAGCCAACCCTTCGCGACACCCTGCCGGGCACCGATATCATGATGGTGACGGACTTTCGCACGGAGGCCCTCGCGGCCGCCTGGCACACCGCAGATAAGCTCCAATGGATCCACGCCACCAGTGCCGGCGTCGATGCCCTGATGTTCCCCGATCTGATCAGGGGCGATGTAACCGTCACCAACGCGCGGGGCATTTTCGACCGTACCATTGCCGAATACGTGCTGTGCACCATCCTCATGTTCGCCAAGGATTTCCCGAATTCCATCCGGCTGCAAATGAAGCACCAGTGGAAACATCGGGACACAGAGCGGGCAGAGGGCAAGCAGGTTCTGGTTGTTGGCGCAGGTTCGATCGGCCGGCAGATCGGCCGCCTGGTCGGCGCCGCCGGTTTAAAAGCACACGGCATCGCTCGCAAGCCCAGGAAGGAGGACCCCGATTTTGTGGCGGTACACGGCAATGACGATCTTTACGAGCAGCTCGGGCATGCGGACTTTGTAGTGATTGCGGCGCCACTAACACCCCAGACCGAAGGCCTGTTTGACGAAAAAGCCTTCAAGGCCATGAAAAATTCTGCCCGTCTGATCAACATTGGACGTGGCCCGATCGTCAAAACCGATGACCTGATCACGGCCCTCGAAAATGGCGAAATTGCCGGCGCAGGACTCGATGTCTTCGAAGAGGAACCGCTGGCAGAAGATCATCCGCTCTGGGACATGGAGAATGTCACCATGACCGCCCATATGGCCGGCGACTTCATCGGCTGGAAACGTGCATTGACGGATCAGTTCCTGGAGAACTTCGACCGCTGGCACAAGGGTGACGAGCTGTTCAATTTGGTCGACAAGGAATTGGGTTACGCTGGCAGCAAATAACCGTGCCTGGCACTCATCCAAAACAAAACGGGAGCCAAAGGGCTCCCGTTTTATATTCGAACCATCAAAACCAATCAGCTACCAGACAAGGACTGATCCGATGGATCAATCTCCATCTGCTGGATCGCAATCACCGCCTGAGTGCGGTTCCGCACCCCAAGCTTCCGGAACACCGCCGTGATATGGGCCTTGATGGTGGCTTCCGACACATCCAGATCATAGGCGATCTGTTTGTTCAGAAGCCCCTCGGCCAGCATACCCAGCACCCGGAACTGTTGAGGCGTCAGCGATGCCAGCTTCTCGGAAAAGTCGGTGGCATCTGAATGCATTCGCTCGATCTTGTCGGCCACTCCCTGCGGCAACCAGACGTCGCCTTCCAGAACCGCCTGAATCGCCTCGGTAATGGTTGGCAGCGGCGCTGACTTCGGTATGAAACCGGAAGCACCGTAGTCAATCGAGCGACGCATTACCTGCAATTCCTCGGATCCTGACACAACCACCACCGGCAGCCCCGGGTACTGGCCTCGCATGAAGACGAGCCCCGAGAAGCCGTGGGCACCCGGCATATTGAGATCCAGCAGAACCAGATCCGCATCCGGGTGCGACTCTACCGCCGCCTGCAGTGCCTTGATGCTGTCGACTTCCACCGTCTCGGCATCGGGCACCGCCTGACTGACCGCCTGCTTCAATGCTGCGCGAAACAGCGGGTGATCATCAGCGACGATAATTGTTTGTGCCATTCAACAGATTCCTTACAGGTACATGGCCTGGTAACACACAGGCGTTACTGGTTCGCACGACCGCTGATCAGGTCATCGACTACACCCGGATCTGCCAGCGTAGAGGTATCACCCAACTGGTCGTGTTCGTTAGCGGCAATCTTACGCAAAATACGCCGCATAATCTTGCCAGAACGCGTTTTAGGCAGTCCAGGTGCCCACTGGATCACATCTGGAGAGGCGATGGGGCCAATCTCCTTGCGCACCCACTGGACAAGCTCTTTCTTCAGCTCGTCAGAAGGTTCCTGTCCATGTACCAGGGTTACATAGACATAGATGCCCTGACCCTTGATGTCATGCGGATAGCCAACAACGGCAGCTTCTGCGACCTTCTCGTGGGAAACCAGGGCGCTTTCGACTTCGGCGGTACCCAGACGGTGACCTGACACGTTCAGAACATCGTCGACACGACCTGTGATCCAGTAGTAGCCGTCTTCATCGCGACGGGCGCCGTCACCGGTAAAGTACATGCCCTTGTAAGTGCTGAAATAGGTCTGAGCGAAACGCTCGTGATCCCCATAGATCGTCCGCATCTGGCCCGGCCAGCTGTCCAGGATGACGAGGTTACCCTCGGTCTTGCCCTCAAGGATGTTGCCGTCATTGTCTACCAGTGCCGGCTGAACACCGAAGAACGGTACCGTGGCTGAGCCGGGTTTCAGATCAATCGCGCCCGGAAGCGGGGAAATCAGGATGCCACCGGTTTCAGTCTGCCACCAGGTATCCACGATGGGGCACTTGCTGTTGCCGATAACCCGGTGATACCACTCCCAGGCTTCGGGGTTGATCGGCTCGCCCACGGAGCCCAGCAGTTTCAGGCTTTCACGGGTAGTGCCGTTCATGCAGGACTCGCCTTCCGCCATCAGGGCGCGAATTGCGGTCGGAGCGGTGTACAGGATGTTGACCTTGTGCTTGTCGACAACCTGCCCCATACGAGAGCTGTCCGGATAGTTGGGCACACCCTCGAACAGAACGGTGATGGCACCGTTAGCCAGCGGGCCGTACAGGATATAGCTGTGGCCTGTGACCCAGCCGAAATCGGCAGTACACCAGTACACGTCACCTTCATGATAATCGAACACGTACTCGTGGGTCATGGAGGCATAGACCATGTAGCCACCGGTGGTATGCAGAACGCCCTTGGGCGCACCAGTGGAACCCGAAGTATACAGCATGAACAGCGGATCTTCGGCGTTCATCGGCTCTGGCTGGCAGTCGGCAGAGGCGGACTTCATCAGGTCTTCGTAACGCTCGTCGCGGGCCTCATTCCAGGGCACTTCGGAATTGCCGGTCCGGGTAACAACCACCACCTTCTCGACATTGGCGGCATCTTCATTCTTCAGGGCCGCATCCACGTTCTTCTTCAGCGGAATCTTGCGGCCGCCACGAACGCCTTCGTCAGCGGTGACTACGAAGCGGGATTTGCCGTTCACAATCCGGGCACCAAGCGCTTCCGGAGAAAAACCGCCGAACACCACCGAGTGAATCGCGCCGATACGTGCGCAGGCCAGCATGGCGACGGCTGTCTCAACAATCATCGGCATGTAAATGGTAACAACATCGCCCTTCTTCACGCCCAGGCCTTTAAGGACGTTGGCGAACTTGCTGGTTTCCTCGTGCAGTTCGCGGTAGGTCACGTTGCGTGAATCGGCGGGATCATCGCCCTCAAAAATGATGGCTGTCTGGTCGCCGCGCTTTTCCAGATGACGGTCCAGGCAGTTGGCTGAGGCGTTCAACTGGCCATCTTCGAACCATTTGATGGACAGATTGTTGTAATCGTAGGTCGTGTTTTTCACCTTGGTGTAAGGCTTGATCCACTCAAGGCGCTTGCCGTGCTCACCCCAGAAGGTATCCGGGTCTTCGACTGACTGACGATACATTTCTTCATACTGTTCCCGGTTCAGAAGGGCCTGTTTGGCCACTTCCGGGCTTACCGGATATACCTGTTTACCAGTCATTGTGCTCCCCCTTTAGTCAGAGTCTGTTGTCATTGTCGGTTTTGGAATTCAGACGTTGAGGCCTCTCCGGCCCTTTAGACGGATAGTGGTAGTTCACCATGCTAGCCACTACACAATGAATTAGACTAACGTCCTAATCCGCCTGAACTTTTAGCCCAAAAAGGTCGGTAACCCGCAAGAAAACAACGGTAAATTGCGCCGAACGAGAAGCTTTTTAAAGGATAGTTGGATTGGAGCCGATGGCAAACCCGGGAAGGAAACGACCACGCATAAAAAAGCCCGGTCGTTGCGACCGGGCTCCTGGGTTCACGCTGCCTTTTTTCGGGCCTTGGCAGAGCGCAGGCTGTATACCTTGCGCTCCTTGAGGGCGTATCGGTTCAGGCCTGCCAGGTGGATCTTGCGCAGATAGACCGACCAGTCAATCTGGCGGGCATCTACCGGGAACAGCACCTTGTCCAGCTCACCCATCCTCGATGCCAGGGCCAGCAGATCATCATTCCGGAAGATATAGTCTGGCGCGGTGTAGAAACCGAAAATGGTCGCCAGCGAGCGTGTCGTGTCCAGATTCCGGAGCACTTTCAACTCGCGATTTTGGCCCAGCATGCGCAAAACCTTCCCGGTAATGCTCAGTGGAATGCGCACCCCGCCTACGACGGCATCGAACAGCCGGCGGTTGACTGCAATGAAGGGTTTGGTCGGCTGTCGGTAGAACAGCTGATCGTATTCGGCGAAGTTGGCTTTGGATTCCGCCATGAGGTGGTCAATAAACTGCCCGAGAGAAACCGGGTTGGAGCTGCCACTGCAACACTGGTAAATCCGGTGACGTGGCGAATCAGCAACGGCTTCAGCCGCCGCCAGGATGATGGCATTGGCCACCAGATCCACGGGAATAACATCGATGACGCCAGCGCGTTTGCCAGGGAAGAGCGTGACCTTCTCGCGGGCATACGCAAGGATAATGGCATCCGCCACCTTCACACCTTCAATCCAGCCTGGCGCGGGTTCCTCGAGTGCACTTTCAATAATGGATGGGCGCACAATGGTCAGTGCCCGCCCGGACAGGGCCTTGAGCAGGAGTTGCTCACCGAGCCATTTGGTAAAGGTATAGGTATCGCTCCAGCCATAATGGTTGGCTTCACGGATGCCAAGGTCCACCAGCTTCTTTTCCAGTGCCTTGCCGGAGTAGCGGGAACGCACGTCCGCTATCTTGTCCTCCAGCAGCCGGACAAGTTCTTCGATCTCATAGTAACCTTCAGTGCTCCGGGGTATGGCCTCACCTGCCGGCTTGATCACGGTCTCCGTGATCTGTCCGGAATTCATGCCGTTTACATAGCAGGTGGAAACCTGCAGCACCGCCAGCGACTTGTTCTGTCGCGCAAGCTCGGCCACGTTGTCGAGGCAACGGGTATTGATGGCAAGCGCTTTATCAAGCTCTTCCCGGAAGTTCACACTGGCTGCGGAGTTGACAACCACATCGATGCCGCCAGCCAGCTTGCGGAAACGGTCAGCGGACAGACCAAACAAAGGCTCGGTCACTTCCCCGGTTACGCAATGCACACGATCTTCAATGAAGGTTTCAAAAGCCTCGTTATCGTCCTGGCGCAGACGATCGAAGACTGACGACGTGGCGATCTCCTCAAAAAAACGATCCCGCGCATCGGGGTGACGTTTGTTTCCACGGATCAGCAGATGAATGCCGCCTATGTCCGGAACGGCGCGAATGAGCTTTTCCAGAACCACCTTGCCGAGAAAGCCCGTGGTGCCGGTAATCAGAACGTGCTTGCCCCGGAGCCGCTCAAGTACTTTTGATGATGCATCGGGATTCAGCTGCTGTGTTGCCATGGGAGAACTCCTTCTCATTTCAATTCGTTGTCGCCGCACACCCGCCAACCAGAGGAAAGTTTGCGAATCAGATTCGACAGATGTGCTGCATATTGCGGGCCACGATTCAGATTTATGCTCAATCCTTGCACAACTTCGGTGACAGAGCGGTGACACACAGCAAAGTTACGCTACAAAAACGTAAAAAAATGACGGAAAAAAGGGTGGGTATTTCTGCCTATCGGGAGCCGCCCTGGTCATTGCCGGAGAGAGATCGCAGAAGCTGATCCAGCGAGATATCTGCAGGCTGTTCCTTCAGTACGCGCACCAGGCGATCCTGCTCACCAAAGCTGATCCGATCGTAAAACGGCTCGCGGAGTAGTGATTGGGGCGGCTCGGCAGGCTCCGCTTTATGTTCGAGGGGTGAAATCTGGTCCGCCAGCTCGCGAAGATGAATGGCCAGATGATTCTTTCGCTCGGGGCTGAGACTCTCCCACTGGAACGACCCGAGACCGGTTTGCACAATCTCGACGGCATCACTGTCCAGCGTGCTCCCCAGCAGTGCAAAAAGACGGGTAAATGCTTCATAACGCAGCATGGGATCGATCGGCCCTGCATTGAAAACAGACTCAATCTCGCCTACGGCCTGCAGGCACCGATCTTTCAGGGTATGAGCCTCACTTTCGGTTTCAGGCTCCGGCTTGGTCACTGTTTTGAGCGGGCTCTCGGATCCTCGTTTGGACACCTTATGCCAGTAGGCTGCAATGCCAGCCTTTCGTCTCGGCAACTGGGACAGCCGCACATCAAGCATATCTGCGAGGGTATGAAACTGGCGGCAGGAAGGGTCTGAAACTGGCAGAAGCGCGACCGGCTTCTGGTTGAGAACCGACTGCCGAAGGGTCTCGTCCCGCCAGATCCCACCCATGTAGTGGAGCGAGATTCCCAGGTGGCGCTGGGCAGCGGCGTCCAGGCGCTGGAACACGGACCGTGCCTGGCTGGCGCCCTGGGCCATATTAACCAGAATGCTCGGAATCCGGTTATAGCCCCTGCGCCGGAGAACCTTGATCAGGGAGAAGGCGTCGGTCAGGGACGCGGGGTCCGGGGTCACGACCATGCAGGCCAGCTCTGTCGCGGCAATCATATGCAGCCCGGCAGCCTGCAGCCCGGCAGCCGTGTCGGTAATGACGTAATCGTAGCGGTTTTCCAGGTTATACAGTGCCCGGAGTATGCGAAGGCTCTCCGTTGGCCCCATATCCATGCATTCCTGCACGCCGGAGGCCCCCGGAACAATATGCAGGCCGTAGTCGGTCTCCAGGATGATATCCTCAAGACGGCACTCTCCGGCCATCACATTGGCAAGGGTTTTTCTCGGATAAAGGCCAACCATGATGCTGACGTTGGCCAGATCGGTGTCGCCATCCAGCAACAGAACGCGGTTATCCTGCCTTGCGAGGGTGAGCGCAAGATTCAGGGCGACCGAGGTCTTGCCCACCCGCCCTTGCCACCCGTTATGGCCATGGTGCGAGGTTGGTTCGGATTGTGCTTGACAGGTTCTCTGGCGTTCATCACCGGCAATCTAGGTCCCTGATTTTTCGGTTTTCTGTATTTTAACCTGTAAAAATTCTACACATATCACGAATCAGATAATATATTGCTTAAAAAAAGAGCAATAAGTATTTAATAACGACGGATTATTGTCTAAGCTCTTTTCGGACAATAAGAATGAACGCTCCGTCAGTTACTGACTTGTTTCGCAGCACGGCAGGTAAGCCCATGCACATTGCGCCTGATTTACAGCTCCCGAGTCTCCCGGAAGTTACCTTGCGGGCGCTCGATGCTTGTCATCAGGACGAGAGCTACAGAAAAATCAGCGAAATTGTCTCTGCTGATACCGCGCTGGTAGCTCGTATTCTTGCGCTGGCCAATTCCGCACTTTATGGCCCTTCTACTCCGATCCGCTCTGTTGACCAGGCACTCCTGAGACTCGGCACCCGACGTTTCCACACGCTGGTGCTGACCGCAGCCCTGCGCCAACTGCTTTTCGAACTGGGCGGTGACGAATGGCAACAACTCAGAGATTTCTGGCGACACTCGCTGACCACCGCGTTGACCGCCCGGGCCCTGGCAACGCTGACCCGTTATCCGGAGCCTGACGAAGCCTTTATGTTGGGCATGCTTCACAACATTGGCGAGCTGATCGCTATTAAAACGCCAGCCACCGAGGCGAAGCAACACTATCTTGATCATCAGTCCGACATCGCAGCCGAACTCGTTGCCTCCTGGGGCCTCGGGCCAATGGCCTCCGATGCCATGCGCTACCAGCAGGCACTGCCCTCGGAGCTACGGGATGCCGGACATCTGGTGAAGCTGATCAGCCTGGCCACCCGACTGGCACTCTCCGATGCCGCCGGCATTGCAGCGGCAGGCACGGTATTCGGGCTGAACGAGGAGCTGACCCGGGAGATAAATCGCCGCATCGGCCACGAAGTCTCGGGTATGGCTGCATCGCTGGGGATTCCTCTGGACGAGAATTATTGCGGCGAGAGCGCCTCTCGACAGCTGAAACAGACAATTCTGCGCCAGGCCATGGCGAACCAGGCGATCAACCTTGCCGATCTGACCGGAGAAACCGAGGACATTCTCGCCGAGACGGTCAACAGTCTAACGCTGATCACCGGCCTGCCGGCGCTGTGCTTTGGGCACACAGGTGAAAACCTTGTGCTCCTGTCCGGGACCATTGGCGACATTCCTGACCTGGCGGTCACCGCCAAGCCCGGCGGCAGCGTCCTTACGGAAGCCTTTATTTCTGGCCTGCCAGTCAGCCTTGGTGATCGATCCCCGACAGTACTCGACCGACAGTTGCTGTCACTGCTCCATACGCCCTCCATACTTGCAGTACCGGTTAACAATGGCGGGGACTGCCCTGGTGTCTTCGCCCTGGGCACAGACAACGAGCATCTGCCAACAACCCTGGAACTGGCCGATATCTTCACGGCTCAGTTGGCATCGGTACTGGCAGACCGGGTGCCGGCCCAAACCGGTGCCGAAGCCAGTACAGAGAGCCTGGATCAGGAGATCGCCCGCGACCGGCTGCGTAAACAGGTTCACGAAGTCAGCAACCCACTGACCATAATCCGACAGTATATTTACCAGCTGCGAGGCAGGCTTGAAGATGCGGGTGTCCAGCAGGAGCTGGACGTAATCCGGGATGAGCTGGATCGGGCGGGCAATCTTTTACTGCAAATGAGCCATACTGACACCGTGGATCAGGGCGATGACGGGGTTGAGCTAAATGCCGAACTGGAAAGTCTGGCTCGTATCCTTGAAGATAGTCTGTTCAGCTCAGATAGCCGCAGCCTTCGGTTATCGCTTTGCAGCGAGCCAACGCGGGTTGCGGCTGGCCCCACAAGGATTCGGCAGATTGTGATCAATCTGGTTCGAAATGCGGCGGAGAGCCTGGCGGATGATGGCGGCACGGTTGAAATACGGACGTCTTCGCCAGTGTGGCAGAACCACCGAACCTGGGTTGAGTTGGAAATCTCGGACACAGGCAGAGGAATACCCGGTGAGGTCAGGGACGCCCTGTTTTCACCGGTGAAAACCACAAAGGGAGAGGGCCACAGCGGTTTGGGCCTGAGCATTGTGAAACAGCTCGTTGATGACATGGAGGGCATCATTGCTTGTCGCACGGGGCAGGAAGGGACCACCTTCAGGATTCTGCTGCCAGCGGCCAGCCACAAAAAGAATGAGACCGACTGACGCAGAAACAACGGACACAGACCGATGGCACCTGAACATACTGATCAGCCTTTCAGTCACGGGTTAACGGCACGGATACTGGTAGCAGATGACGAACCCCGCCTGCTCAATACACTGGCTTCGCTGCTGCGTAGCCGGGGTTATGACGTTGCGGAAGCTCACGGGGGCCGAAAAGCCTGCGAGCTAATCGACCAGCAAACCTTCGACCTGGCCTTGCTGGATCTCCGGATGCCCGAGGTCACAGGTTTCGACGTTATGGCACACCTTGCCATCGGGCAGCCGGATTGCGGCGTGATCGTGGTCAGCGGCGAAAGTTCGTTCAGTGCTGTGAGCCGCGCACTGCGGCGGGGCGCCCTGGACTACATCCGTAAACCCTTTGATCCTGAGGAACTGCTGGCCACCGTTGAGAGCGTGATCGGAAAAAAGTCACTCCTCGAAGCCCACGAGCATATCCAGATGCGGCTGGAGAAATCCGAGGCGCTGCATCGTTACATCGTTAACAGCTCTCCTGACATCGTGTTCATGCTTGATCAGGACGGTCACTTTTGCTTCGTGAACAGCAAGGTAGAAAGCCTGCTCGGATATAAGCCAGCGGAACTTTGCGGCCAGCATTTCCGCCACATTCTCGACGACCGGGACGTGACCCGTGGGACACTGGCCCTGAAGGGACCAAACATCACTGCAGATAACCCTCGAACCCTGGAAGTCCGCCTTAAAACCCGTGGCAGCCGGCGAGCAACCCGTCATTTCGAGATAACCGCTTTTCCCATCGATCCGCAAACCTGGCCGCACTCCGGTAACACGCAAGGAGGCGGCAGTGGCAACGGCGCCACCTATTATGGGACCGCTCGTGACGTTACCGAGAGGAAGGAAGCCGAGGCCTTCATCAATTTCCAGGCCTACCATGACCTTTTAACGCGATTGCCGAACCGTGCACTTTTCAAGGACCGACTTGAGCTGGCGATCACCCACGCCAACCGTGGTGGCCAGAAGCTGGCGGTTATGTTTCTGGACCTTGACCGTTTCAAGGTCATCAACGACACCCTCGGCCACGCGATGGGAGATCGGCTGTTGCAGGCAGTGACTCACCGGCTCGAGAAATGCCTGCGCAAGGGCGACACCCTTTCCCGGTTCGGTGGCGACGAATTTACCCTGCTCCTGCCCTCCATCCACAATCACGAAGACGCGAGACAGATCGCCAAGAAGCTGATTGATGCCCTGCGGGCACCGTTTCAACTGGGGGATCACGAAGTCTTTGTGGGTGTCAGTATCGGCATCGCAATCTTCCCCGAGGCCGGCGAGACCATGGATCAGCTGATCCAGAACGCCGACATTGCCATGTACCACGTCAAAGGCAAGGGCAAGGACGGTTACCGCTTCTATTCTGACAGCATGAGTATCGATACAGCCAACAGGCTGAACCTCGAGCGGGATCTGCGTCAGGCCCTTGAACGGGACGAGTTGCGAGTGTTCTATCAGCCCCAGGTGTGCTCAACAACCAACCGGGTCGTGGGTCTTGAGGCCCTGGTTCGCTGGCAGCACCCGGAGCGGGGACTGCTTTACCCGAGAGACTTCCTGCCCCTGGCGGAGGAAACCAAATTGATAGGCCAGCTCAGTGAGCGTGTTCTCGACCAGGCCTGCCAGGATGTCGGCCGCTGGATCCAGGAGGGCCACACCCACCTCCGGTTGGCCGTCAATCTGTCCCCCATACAGGTTGAGCATCCGCGGTTTGTAGAAACCCTGATGCAGCAGGTAAAGGCCCACAACTTCCCGGCCGGCAACCTGGAAATCGAAATCACTGAAAACGTGATCATGAACGATCTGGAACAGATCTCCCAGAAGCTCCGGGAACTGGCAGCTCTGGGTGTCCGGATCGCGATCGACGATTTCGGCACAGGCTATTCGTCACTGAATTACCTGCATCGCCTACCCATTCACACCCTCAAAGTCGACCAGTCTTTCGTGAAAGCCATCCGCAGTGGCGACGACGGTGCGTGCATCGTAAACGCCATTGTCGCCATGGCCCATGGACTCAAGCTGGAGATCGTTGCTGAGGGCGTAGAAACCGACGAGCAACTGGATTATCTGCGGAGCCTGGGTTGCCATCAGGTCCAGGGTTTCTTCTACGGCCCTGCCAGGCCCGCCGCCGAGATTTCCAGAACTCTCGGATCCACCAGAGCCAAAGCTGCCTCATTCTGACATACGATTATCGATTGTCAGACACTCCGATATAAAAGCGCGATAGGGTTTGCAAAGTATTGCAGTACGTTACGTTGTGTATCCTGAAATGCGCATTACTGCACATATTTCTCCCACCCTGTTCTCTAAGCTCGAATCCATAGGCGCTGATTACCGGAATGTCCGACATTCTCGGACCAATAACGACAAAAACGGTGACAGCATCCAAGGAACAAGAACAGGCAGCAGTCATCATGCGCGACAAGTACAAATACATCGGTCCCGTCTACGATTTTCTCAGCAATCTCTATAGCGGCAAGAATATTCACCGCTGCAAAACCGCCATGCTGGATGTGGAAACAGTCCGGCCCGGAGACAGGATTCTGTTTGCCGGAGTTGGCCATGGCCGGGACGCCATTCGGGCGGCCGAGCTGGGTGCAGACGTGACCGTGGTGGATTTGTCCGAAACCATGCTGCGGAAGTTTGCCGAAGCTCAGGAAAAAGAGGCGCCACACCTCACGATCCGACGCATCCACAGCGACATCATGAAAGTGGATGAGTTCGAGCAGTACGACATGGTCGTGGCCAATTTCTTCCTGAACGTGTTCGATGAAGACATGATGGTCCGGGTCCTCGAACATCTGATACGGCTGGGCAAAGCCGACGCCCGGGTTGTTGTTGGTGACTTTTCCTACCCTACTGGCAACCTGCTTTCCAGAATGTTCAAGAAGCTTTACTGGTACATGGCCGTCTTCATTTTCTGGCTGTTCGCCAACAATGCCTTCCACAAAATCTACAACTATCCCGAGCACATGCAGCGGCTGGGCCTTCAGGTCACGGACAAGAAGCACTTCAAACTCCTGAACATGAACTGCTACTGGTCCATTCTCGGACGCAAGCAGGCCTGAGCACTTTGCTAGAGATTCACCCAACAAAAACAATCAGGGAGCAGCAGCATGTCGGATCAGATACTCGCACTGGACAGGGTTGGCACACTTGAGAGCGGCTCATTCACGTTTACCGAGCGGGTCGGCTTCCTGAAGAAGTACGGTACCCATTCCCAATCGTTTTCAACGCTCCAACCGGGCATGCAATATTTTGATGTACCGGGCATGGGGTATATCGCCTACATGCGCAAATGGGGCGGCACCTTCGTGCTCTCGGATCCCGTCTGTGCGCCGGAAGACTTTGGCAACCTGCTGGAGAGCTTCCACCAGCGCTTTCCAAACGCCAGTTACATCCAGGTCTCCAAGCCCGTCGTCGATTTCCTGCACCTGCGATTTGGTCTCTACGGCACCCAGTTTGGCAGCGAATCCCGTATCGATCTGGGCCGCTGGTCCCTCAGCGGAAAGAAAAAACAGATCCTGCGGACCGCTTTGAACCAGGCAGAAAAAAACGGTATTACGGTGAAAGAGCGTTTCAGTGACGATCACACCCGTGAAATATCCGAGGCCTGGATTCGAACCCGCAAATGCAAGAGCAATGAAATCCGCTTTCTGATACGTCCCATGGAAATGGACTATCGCGAAAACGAACGGCATTTCTACGCCTATCAGGACGGCAAGGCCGTTGGGTTTATCTATTTTGACCCGATTTATCGCAACAACGAGATTATCAGCTACGTGCCCAATATCTCCCGGGCCAACGCCGATTTCCGACAGGGCATTTTCTATACCCTGATGGCTCATGCGATGGAGGTCTTCAAGGCGGAAGGCGTGCCTTATCTGGATCTCGGACTGATACCCCTTTCACTGGATCCTGCAACAGAGCATCAGGAGAGCAGGCTGTTGAAACGCCTGTTGCACGGGCTCTACGAGAAGGGCAATTTTCTATACAACTTCAAAGGCTTGGAGTTTACAAAGTCGCGCTTTAGGGGAGACAACTTCAAGACCTACTGTTGTCACAAACGGTCGATTCCGGCGCTGGAGTTTCTCGCCATGTTCAAGCTGACCCGGTTGCTGTAGCCCCCAGAGGCTCTCCCGGCCATTGTTCGCTCACCCGTTTGGCCTCCAGCCCCAGGCCCGCCATGAAGGGCGCGATGCCCTTCGGTGCCGGCCCTGAAAACAGCGCAGCGCTCACAGGTTGTTTCCCTGCGCTGGCAACTGGGCCTTGAGCAACATCAAGCCGACCGGTCTGTTCCAGCAGCCAGGCTACCCGTCGGGCAATGGCCTCACCCGAGTCCACCCAGAAACGAACCGTCGGCAGACTCGCCCTCAGACTCTCCAGTAACAGTGGATAGTGAGTGCAACCAAGCACCACGGTGTCCACACCGGCCTCTTTAAAAGGCCTCATGGCTTCGCTCAGCTCGGCAAGCGGAACCTCGATTCCGGAAACCAGGTCCTCTGCCCAGCGCACCAGCCCCGGATGGCCAATACGCTCAATCCTGCAATCGCCAGCGAATTCCTCGACCAGCCTGTCGAGATAAGGCCTGCGAACCGTTGCCGGTGTCGCCAGCAGCCCCATTCGCCGATTCACGGACTTTGCTGCCGCCGGTTTGATGGCCGGCACCACCCCCACAACCGGCACCGCCGTCATCGCACGTAAATGCGGCAGAACCACGGTACTGGCGGTGTTGCAGGCAACCACGATGGCGTCTGACGGGTAGAGCTCGAGCGCTCTGGTGATCAGACTGCAACAACGGTCGATCACAACCGCCTCGGATTTTTCGCCATAGGGAAAGCCTGCGTTGTCTGCCAGATAGACGATCTCCAGTCCCGGCAGTTGCCGGTGAATGCAGGCCGCAACGCTCAGACCACCGACACCGGAGTCAAACACCAGAACCCTTGGAGGTGACTGCCTGCTCAAACCGGAATGCCTCCCCGGGAAATCTCGTGTTCCATGGCCCGGATCAATCGGCCAGAGATGGTGGTTTCCGGTGGTACCGGTGGCGTATCGCCCGGCAGGAACCAGTCGGCATCGGCAAGCTCGTCCTCCTGGAGAACCAGCTCGCCTCCGGCGTAATCGGCGAAGAAGCCGACCATGAGCTGATGGGGGAATGGCCAGGGTTGCGAGGCGTGGTAGCGGATATTGGTGACGTCCAGCCCGGTCTCCTCTTTCACTTCACGGTGCACAGCGCCTTCCAGACTCTCGCCCGGTTCAACAAAACCGGCGATGAGGCTGTAGAAGTGCCGTTTGACCCGCGAGGACTTCGCGAGCAGAAGCCGATCATCCCGGCGTATGACGACAATCACGCAGGGCGCCAGCCTCGGGTACCAGGGAATGCCACAGGGTTCGCACCACTTGGCCCGCTCACGCGGATGGAAACCGGTTTCCTCGCCGCAGCGGCCACAGAATCGGTGGTCGCGCCACCATTGCCAGACCTGAAAGCCGGTACTGAGCATATCCGCCGGCGCATCGCTAACCATCAAAAGCGCATCCCGCAGCGGTACAACCTCCTGATTACCGACGTCGGTGTCCGGCAGTTCGGTCACGAATACACCGCGCCCATTGTAACTGCCCAGAGATACGGAATCGGACAATTCGCCCCGGAAAAGGCTGCTGTCGCCGCTGTGCAGCCAGCCGTTATCGGGCTTGACCACACCCGAACCCGACAGCGCGAGGATCAGATCGCCGTTTTCCGGCCGGCGGGTCGTCCAGCCCGGTATCCACTGAGTCATTGCGATCACCATTCGATGCATCAACTGGGTTATTGGAAGATCAATCGAGAATGTACCACATTGCCGCACCGGCCAAGAATGAAAGGTCCACCTTTCCGCCCTCTACTCAACCAAGTAAACTTGGCACCTGTTTCGTCAACGGAGTTGCCATTTATGCGTCTTTACCAGGGCATTCGCAGCCTGATCCTGACCCTTTTTCGCAAGATACTGTTTATCTGGGTCCGGACTGATGTCAGCGGCAACAGCGTTGAAGCCCTCGCTCTGGATCCCGACAAACCGGTTTGCTACGTGCTGCAATACAGCTCGCTGTCGAGCCGCCTGGTTCTGGAGCAGGAAGTTATCCGTGCAGGACTTCCTGGCGCCACCGAAGCCCTTCCGGTGAAGAACGGCCCGTCCCACTCCTTCTTTTTCCTCTATCGCCGGATCGGTGGCTTTTTCAGGGGGCGTCAGGCGCCGGCACCCACGAACGAGTTTCAGGCCCTGGTTCGCTACGGTCTCGAACATCCGGACCAGGACGTACAGATTGTTCCAGTGTCCCTGTTCTGGGGGCGCTCCCCGGACAAGGAAAAGTCCTTGGTAAAACTTTTGCTGTCCGACACCTGGTCCATCGCCGGCCGGCTTCAGAAGTTACTGATCATCATGGTTCATGGTCGCAACACCTACGTTCAGTTTAACCAGCCGCTCTCACTGAAACAGGTGATCGACGAATACCGGCACAGCGAGGAGCGGGCCAACCGCAAGCTGGCCCGGATCCTGAGAACCCACTTCCGCCGGGTTCGCCAGGCGGTACTGGGGCCAGACTTGTCCCATCGCCGTACCCTGGTGGCAGGTCTGGTGCGCACCCAGGCGGTCAAGGAAGCCATCCGGGAGACCGCTGCCAGAGACGACATACCACCTGAGAAAGTCCGCGCCAAGGCCTACAAATATGCGGATGAGATTGCGGCGAGCATGTCCGTTGTCACGATTCGATTCATGGAGGTGCTGTTGTCATGGCTCTGGAACCGGATCTACAACGGCATTGCCATCAACAATATCCGGGTGGTGAAGGAAGTGGCGCAAGACAATGCCGTGGTTTACGTGCCCTGCCATCGTTCACACATCGACTACCTGCTGCTGTCCTACGTGCTTTACAAGAATGGCCTGATGCCTCCGCACATCGCCGCAGGGATCAATCTCAACATGCCCATTGTCGGCCCGATCCTGCGCCGTGGCGGGGCGTTCTTTATGCGCCGCAGTTTCAAGGACAACCCGCTGTACGCCACCGTGTTCAATGAATACATGCACGTGATGTTCTCCCGGGGCTATTCCGTCGAGTATTTCATCGAAGGCGGCCGAAGCCGCACAGGCCGCATGCTGCAGCCCCGCCCCGGCATGCTGGCAATGACCGTACGCAGTTTCCTTCGGGACCATCGCAAACCCATCGTATTCGTGCCCGTGTACATCGGCTATGAGAAAGTGATGGAAGGCCGCTCCTACCTGGGTGAACTTCGTGGCAAGAAAAAGGAAAAAGAAAGCGTATTCGGTCTTGCCAAGACCGTTCGCAAACTCAGTAACTCCTTTGGTCGGGTTTCAGTCAACTTTGGCGAAGCCATTCATTTGTCTGAGGTTCTGGACGATGTTCACGGTAGTTGGCGCGACGAGGCCTACGACGCCGAGTATCGTCCGAAGTGGCTTAACAGCGCGGTTTCAGAGCTGTCCTTCCGGGTAGCGTCGAACATCAACGCGTCGGTTGCGGTAAACCCGATCGGCATGGCCGCCACGGTTCTTCTTGGTACCGAGCGACTGGCCATGGACGAGGGACAGTTGATCCGCTTGATGGATCAATACGCCGCCCTGCTAAAGGCTTTCCCGTATGCGGAAACGGTAACCCTGCCCGAGGGGTCCGGCAAAGACTGGATCGCCTACTGTGAAGGCATGGGCCTGGTGACGCGCCAGCCGCAGAAGCTGGGCGACATTATTGCCCTCGAAGGCAGCAACGCAATCCTGATGACCTATTACCGGAACAACATCCAGCACCTGTTTGCGCTGCCCTCACTGATCGCCAGCCTTTTCGAGAACAAGGATTCGCTGGGCCGGGACAAGATTGTGTTCCTCGCCAGCGTAGCCTACCCCTACCTGCAATCGGAACTGTTCCTGAAATACCAGCCCGATGAAGCCAGGAAGGTCATCAATCAGTGGATTGATGTTCTCATCGAACATGACTTGCTGAAGCCCCTGGAAGATGACCGGATCGGTCGACCCGAGGAAGGTACCGAAGCCATGCTGAGGCTCAGGGTTCTGTCCCGCTTCATCATCCAGACGGTTGAGCGCTACCACATCGCTCTGGGCATTCTCCGCAAATACGGCTCGGGCAAGATCAGCGCCGCTGAACTGGAGGAACAGAGCGCGCTGCTGGCCGAGCGGATGTCGATCCTGTTCGGCCTGAATGCGCCGGAGTTTTTCGACAAGAGCCTGTTCCGCAACTTCATTGCCAATATGCAGAACAATGGCGTTATCACCACCGATGACAATGGCCTGCTCTGCTATGGGGAGGGGCTGGATGAGGTGGCGGACGATGCCCGCCTGGTGCTGAGTGTCGAGAAGCGACAGGCAATCCAGCAGGTCACCATGCTGGGTGCCTGATGGCATTTACTGCGGTGGCAGCGCCCGGATGGCGTACACATCGTAGCGGCTGCTCTTGCCCTCGATGCGGGTGGTTGGCTCCGCCCCCTCAATGGCCGATGCCTTACGGGGCCGCTTGACCACCACCCGGTAACGGGCGCGCTCCAGAGCGGCCGCGAGTAATTGTGCGGAATCCTCGTCGTCTCCTACGATAGTGCGGAAAACCTGCATTTCCTTTTTTACCAGGGCCGACTTGTCCCGATGCGGAAACATCGGGTCCAGGTAGACAACATCCGCCGCCTTGGTGCCTGGTCGGGCCAGCCAGTCAATACTGCTGCCCTCCAGCAGTCGCATGCGCTCGACAATGGCCGCACAATCCACATTCAGGGCTGCGCGCGCAAGACCATCGGCCAAGAGAGCGTGAATGACCGGGTTACGCTCGAACAGGGTAACCGTGCAGCCAAGGCTGGCAAGCACAAAGGCATCCTGGCCAAGCCCTGCCGTCGCATCAACGATATGCAATGCGGCCCGTGTTTTCTGCAAGCCGACCGCCTTGGCCACCAACTGGCCCGCGCCACCGCCGTGCTCCCGCCGATACCCCATCTTGCCGGTCACGAATTCTGCACGCACCGGTCCCGGCGCACCTTTGCCAGTCATCTGCAGGCCAAGGCCCTGCTCATCCAGGAACAGTAAAACCGGGAAGTCGCGGATGTCTCTGGGGCGGACGACACCAAGATTCGGGACCCCGAGCGAATCGGCAAGAGCATCGGCCTGCAATCGGTCACCCAATGCACTGCGGGCAACAGCGACGATGTTCTGGAAACGTTCAGAGCGGGCGTACGGAGCGGACGGGGACGAGTCAGGCATCAGACCAGAATATCAATTCCGGCCAGGCTACCATTGCCGCCAGTTTCCTGACCGGCTGCGGCAACAGAGGCAAAGGTCGACAGCGCCCTGGCGGCTGGCAGGGACACTTCGTCTGCTCGGAACCGCTCCAGACGGGCGTCTTCAGCGGCACGACGGGCTTCTACACGCCGCTCGAGGCTTTCGGTCGCATTGCGGTCGCTGACAACACCCTGATTGCCATCGGCAAGGTCACGGCGGGCCGCGTCAGGTGTTTTTTCGGGCGTTGATGCCGGCGCACGGGCCGCATCGCTGCGCTCCCTGACCAGACTGTTGTTGCCGGTCTGGAAATTGAAATTGTTACCCGGGTTAATTCCGCCAATCATGTTCAGATACCGCTGGCCGGATGACAGGAAAACGTGAAATGGAAGTATGGAAGATTATCGCACGGAAGAAAAGACAGCTGGTCAGCTTTTACCCAAAGCGGATTGCCCGGATCAGACCGGGCGGCCGGGGTCACTATCGACCAGGCAGTTTTTTCCAGGCCACTTCATCCCTGATGTAGACAGGTTGAGCCTGCTCCGCCGGCACCGCCTTGCCCTGCCCGAATGCGATCACCGCCAGGCGCGCAACCCAGGCTGCTCGCAGCACCAGGGTTTCATCGACGGGATCAACGCGCCCTGACACCTCCGCTGGCATGGCGGAGCGGTATTGCCAGCCCGGCCCTGCTCCGCACCAGCGCTCGGGGCCCGCTGGCAGTGTGACTGCCTCGGGTGGACAGACCTGTTCCGAAGCCAACGCCTCAGGCAGTCCTGCCCGGGCAGCGAAGCAGCCCCAATACACCTCGCCCATGCGGGCATCAAAGGCTACCGCAATACCGGTTTCCTCGTGAGGATCCAGAGCATCCATGGCACCCAGCGCCACGGCCTGCAGTGAAGACACCGGCACCACCGGAATGTCCAGCCCCCAGGCAAGACCCTGCACAACACCGGTCGCGATCCTGACACCGGTAAAAGAGCCCGGCCCGCAGGCAAAGGCCAGGGCATCAAGCTCTGCCGGAGCAAGATTCTTCTCCGCCAGAAGCTCCCGCACCATCGGCATCAATAGCCGGGTATGGCCTCTGGGGGCAAGCTCAAAGCGTTCGGAGATTTCGCCATCAACAAGAAGGGCTGCCGAGCAGCCCTCCGATGACGTATCCAGTGCCAACAGTTTCACCGGTGTGAAAACCTCAGGTCAGGATGCCAATTTATTTGAGTTCAGACAGGATCTGGTCGCGAATGCTGTCCAGACTGCCAACGCCCTCGACACGGACGTATTTCGGTGCCGCGGCCGGCTCTTTCGACGCCCAGTCCTGGTAGTAGCCAACCAGCGGTGCAGTCTGGTCGTGGTAGATTTTCAGACGCTTGCGAACCGTCTCTTCCTTGTCGTCCTCACGTTGAACCAGCGGTTCTCCGGTCTGGTCATCCTTACCCTCGACCTTGGGCGGATCGTATTTCACGTGGTAGATACGACCGCTTCCCTCGTGCACCCGGCGACCGGACAGACGGCTGACAATTTCTTCGTCATCCACGGCAATTTCGACCACATAGTCGATGGCAATTCCCTGGTCTTTCAGAGCTTCAGCCTGGGGGATGGTCCGCGGGAAACCGTCGAGCAGGAAACCGTTCTTGCAATCAGGCTGTTGAATACGCTCTTCGATCAGCGCAATGATGATGTCGTCAGACACCAGGCCGCCCGTTGCCATGACTTCCTTTACCTGCTTGCCCAGCTCGGACTCGGCTTTCACCGCCGCACGCAGCATGTCACCGGTGGAGATCTGGGGAATATCAAACCGTTCAGTAATGAACTGGGCCTGAGTTCCCTTGCCTGCGCCCGGCGCGCCTAACATGATGATTCGCATAACGCTGTGCTCCCGTTTTAGTCATTATCATTTGAAAAGCTGTGGCAAAAACCCGTGCCTTTGCGACAGCCTCTCCTGCACGGAACAGGTGTCAGCCGAAATCGGCGAAGGCGCATTATACGAAGTCAGCCACGTCAGAGAAAGTCGACCTCCGTATCATGCACCGGAAGTCCGTATTTCCCAGCGAATAACGACAGGGTGTCAGGATGACAGGGAGCTGGCCAGTGCGTCCAGATCCGGAGCCACACGATCCAGTTCAGCATTCAGTTCTTCCACAACATTGGGCGTCAGTCCCAGGCCTTCCAGCAAAGCGGGCACGTCGTCGGCATTGAATTCATCGCCAATACCGCGGTCCTTCAACAGGGCGTTGGCCAGCTGTACCATCAAAACATAGTTCTCGTGCTCGCCATGGTAACCTGATTGTTGATGCACACCGGCCGCCTTGACCACAGGATCAGGCAGTTGCCATAAACGGTGGAGGATACCGCCGATAGCGCCATGGCCCACCGACAGGATTTCCTGGCCATTGCCCTGCCCGAACACCTGCTGCTCAAGCGAGTGCATGCTGGCTTCAGGATTCGCTTCGCGAAGCTCATTGAGCTCATCAAATTCGGCCGGGAACAGATGCCCGACCAGCAACAGGCCGAAGTTGTGCAACAGGCCGCAGAGATAGCCCAGCCCCTTTTCGGCGCCACATCGCGGCGCAATGATCTGGCAAAGGAACGCGCAGTACAGGGAGTGGCGCCAGAAATTGTCCATGCCCAGAATGCCGTGACGGGGTACTTCAAAGGCACGAACGGAGGCGATGCCCAGGGCGATGTGGGCCACACGATCGAAGCCCAGCACACGGGTGACCGCCTCCTGCACCGAATTGACCTGGCCGGGATAATTGAACAGTGCAGAACGGGCGTAACGCATGATCTGTGCCGTGAGACTGGGATCAAACTCGATCAGCTCTGCCAGCTCACGAGCCGTCGCATCGGTGTTGGCAGTCAGCCGCAAAATACGCAGTGCCAGGGCCGGCATGGGGGGCAGACGGTAAAGTTTCTGTAGCTTGTCGGCCACTTCCTCGAGCGTCAGCGCCTCGCGGTTGCCGTTACCCGGCCCCCGGATAACCAGGTGGCCCGCCCTGGCACCGGCCAGGGCCAGACGGAAGGATCGGCCATCCATCTCTAGCAGGGAATGATCAGTGCCACTGGAAAACACGACCTGATCCGCCAGCATCACATCCTCGTCCACGATAACGGGCAGCTCGTAAGCCTGTCCGATGGGCGGGGTGAAGCCGGGATCACAGTCACTGAACAGGCGCATGGTCTGCCGTGCGGTCAGCGGCTGGAGACGGCGACCGGTCAGCTGGTGAACGGCATCCGGGTCCAGGGAACTGTCGAACTTGTGCACGGCCATCACGACACCGGTAATGTCGATCAGCAGAGTGGCCTGTACAAAGCTGTCCTGAGACATCCCCGAGGCAATCACTGCCGCATCCAGGCTGGTGATCTGATCTATCGGCAACTCCCGATAAGTGATGCCCTTGCGGGCGAGAAAACGTTCCAATCGTGCAGCCAGAGCCACAGCTTACTCCCTTTGTTCTTGGTCGGTGGCCAGACTACCCGGCCTTGTCCCGGCGCTTTTTTCTATTCTGCTGCAAGGTCAGCCAGTATTCCGCATGCCCGCAGCGATACCTGCCATGGTGACTTTCAGTGCTCTTTCCACCAGTTCCGGCACCTCGCCCTTGCCTTCACTTTCCCGGTCCCGCCGTAGCAATTCGGCCTGAAGGTAGTGCAGCGGATCCGTGTATGGGTTACGCACCCTCATCGAATGCGCAAAGACGGGTTCTCCCTCCAGCAGATCCGTTTGCTCCTTGAGTTCCAGAAGTCGCTCGATACAACCCTGGAGGCGCACGCGAAGACTCTCCCCCAGGGCTTTCAACCGATCATCGTCCAGCAGCGTCTGCTCATAATAGCTGGCGATGCGCAGGTCTGCCTTGGCCAGCACCATTTCCAGCATATCTACATAGGTACGGAAGAACGGCCAGCCCTGCATCATCTCACGCAATACCGGAAGCCGGTGGTCCCGGGCCGCCTCTTCAAGCGCCACGTCACTGCCCAGCCAACTGGGCAGCATCAGCCGCATCTGGGTCCAGGCGAATATCCACGGAATGGCCCGAAGGCTTTCCACGCCACCGGTGGCCTTCCTCCGGGCCGGGCGACTTCCGAGTGCCAGTTTCCCCAGCGCCTGTTCCGGCGTGACCTGGCGGAAATAGGGCACGAAGTCGGGATTTTCCCGGACCACATCGCGGTAGGCTTTCAAGGACCGCTCGGTAAGCCAGTCCATGGTTTCACGCCAGCTGTCTTCGGGCTGGGGTGGCGGGGCCAGGGTAGCTTCGATAACCGCCGTGGTGTAGAGCGTCAGGCTCTGAACCGCCAGCCTCGGCAAACCGAACTTGAAGCGGATCATTTCGCCCTGCTCGGTAATCCGGAAACTGCCGTTTACCGAGCCCGGCGGCTGGGACAGTATCGCCCTGTTGGCTGGTCCGCCGCCACGGCCAACGGTACCGCCCCGGCCGTGGAACAGGGTCAGATGTACGCCATACTGGCGGGCAACATGGGTAAGTTTCTCTTGGGCCTGGTACTGGGCCCAGGCCGCCATCAGCTGGCCGGCATCCTTGGAGGAATCCGAATAACCGATCATCACTTCCTGCCTGCCCTGGCAATACTCCCGATACCACTCAACCTCGTACAGCGCAGACATGCTGTCTGGAGCACCACGCAGGTCATCCAGGGTCTCAAACAGAGGCACGACCCGCATCGGAAACTTCATTCCGGATTCCCTGAGCAGCAAAATCACGCTCAATACATCAGAGGGCTTGCTGGCCATGGAGATAACATAGGACCCGAGGGCTTCCGGCGTTTGCTGCGCCACCACTTCACAGGTTGCCAGCACCTCGCCGACCGATTCGGAGGGCTCCCAATTTCGGGGGACCAGTGGGCGCCGGCCCTGAAGTTCCTTCACCAGGAATGCCTGGCGTTCCTGTTCTGACCAGGACAGATAATCCCCCAGGCCAAGATAATCGACCATTTCGGCAACCGCCTCCGCGTGGCGGCTGGCCTCCTGGCGGATGTCCAGACGAATCAAAGGCAGGCCAAAAGTATGCGCCCGGCGGATGGTATCCAGCAGCGGACCATTGGCGATGTCCTCGAGTCCGCACTCAACCAGGGATCGGTAACAGAGCTCCAGGGGACCGGTGAAATCCTCGTTCTCAAAGAGAATACCGTTGGCATCCGCGGTCTCGCCGTTGACGCTCGCCTCTGCCCAGTCCCGGGTTCTGATCAGCCGCTCACGGAGTTCGGCGAGCACATGGCGGTAGGGTTCCCGGGAGTCACCAACAACGGCCTTGAGCTCGTCGCTGGCCTGCCACATGGACAGTTCGGCCCGCAGCGCCTGAATATCACGAAGATAGAGATCCGCTGCCATCCAGCGGCCAAGCAGGAAGACCCGGCGGGTCACCTTGTGGGTGACATTCGGATTGCCATCACGATCACCGCCCATCCAGGATGCAATGCGGATGGGGGATGCCTGCAGGGGAAGGCCCTTTCCGGTCGCGTCTTCCAGCGACGTATCCAGGCTCCTCAGAAACTGTGGCAGGGCCTGCCACAGACTGTTTTCAATGACCGCAAAGCCCCATTTGGCCTCATCCACTGCGGTTGGTCGCTCCTGACGAATCTCGTCGGTGTGCCAGGCTTCAGTAACCAGCTGAGACAGGCGATTGACGATTTCCTCCCGTTCAGCGGGCATGAGGTCGTCATGGTCCAGACGCGCCAGGCAGTCCGACATCTCGTCGTATTTCATAATAAGGGTGCGACGCGCCACCTCAGTGGGGTGGGCCGTGAGCACAAACTCAATTCGCAGATCCGCCACCCTCTGATGCAGTTCCTCCGGCGTGACATCACCTTGCTTGAGCCGCTCAAACACCTCCCCGAGCGATTCGACCATCAGGTCAGACTGGTGCCCGCGTTTGCGACGAATACCATGGTACTGCTCGGCAAGGTTGGCCAGGTTCAGGAACTGGTTGAAAGCACGGGTCACCGGAAGCAGCTCATCATCGCTCAACTTGCGCAGCAGATTGACCAGTCGCTGGCCGGACCCGCTTTCCTGGCGACGGTCGGACTTGGCAGCCGCCCGGATTTCCTCAATCAGCTCGTAGCATTCCTGTCCGGGATACCGCCGTATGCTCTGGCCCAGAAGTTCACCCAGCATTCGTACGTTTTCTCGGAGTTCGGGATGTAGCTCAGTCACATTGACGTCCTTTTGAATTGACGGAGGCGAAGTAAACTTACGATACTAAGGAACAGTCGAGAAAGTCTATTGGCGATTCAAGCCTGTAGCTGCAAGGAGTTATCATGAAGGTCACTGATTTGCCCAAACACTGGGAACAGCAAAAAGAGCCCGTGGAGCGTACCCACGATTATAACCTGCGCCTGCCGCTGGAAGATGCCGCACGCGTGGCTGCACTGGCGGAACTTTACCCGGACCGCAGTGAAAGCGATATTCTGAACGACATGATTGGTGCAGCTCTGGACGATCTGGTACGCCAGAGCCCACTGAAGGACAAGCTGGAAGGGAAAGACAAGTAAATAGCGGCGGGCAGCTTTCGCTGCCCGTGTCGTCAGGCGACTGATTCCAGTTGACGGGCCTTGAGGCGCTGGATGTGCTTCTGGCTCAGGCTGACAAACTTGGGAGTCAGGCCCTGATCCTCGTAGATCTCGAAGCCATCCTCGTCGTACGCCACCACTTTGGTGCCCTGAACATACGGAAAGCTGGTCTCCATTTCGTCCAGTGCTGCAGAAATCAGATCCCGCATCAGATCCTGAGGTGACTTCATCGGATAGAGCGCTGCGAGTTTCTCGAGACGCTTGTGATGCTGGTCAGACAACGCCATGAAGTAGGCGTCTCGGGTAAGCCGACCACGTGCATGCTTGTCCCAGTAGTTGACCAGATCTTTGATTTTCATGGTGCCTTCACTCCTGCATCTTATTGATGGCGCACGGCGCACGAAAACTGTGCATCCGTTTCCGGAAGTGTAGACGAAGCCGTCGGTCCGGGGGCGAGAAAATTGGTAACGGATTGTACTTACCGATCCGCCATTTTCAGTGCTCGTTCTCTCCCCGCTCCACGCCTTTCACCGCCTGCCACACGGCATCCAGCGCCTCCAGAGATTCTTCGTCCATATCGCGGCCCTCCCGTTCCAGCACACGTTCAATCGCCCGGAACCGGGCGTCGAATTTATGGTTGGTTCGATTGAGTGCCTGCTCTGGGTTAACCTTCATGAACCGTGCCAGGTTCACACAGACGAACAGGAGATCGCCGAGCTCATCTTCAACGGCATCGGGATCACCGGCGCCCGTCTGTGCGGCTTCCCACGCCTCCTTGAGCTCGTCGATTTCCTCGTGAAGTTTGTCGAAAACCGGGCCAACATTTGGCCAGTCGAAACCGTGCCTGGCTGCCCGTTTCTGGAGCTTCTCGGCCCGAGCCATTGCAGGCAGGGTCCGGGCAATGCCGTCAAGCCGACTTACTGGGGCGCTGGCTTCCGGTGCCGGCTTCATTGCCCGCTCCTCGGCCTTGATGCGCTCCCAGCTTTCCTTGATCCAGGCCTCATCCGGCCGATTATCCGGATCAATGCTGCTTTCCAGGGTCCCTTCCGGAAAAACGTGTGGATGCCGCCTTACCAGTTTGCGCACCAGATGATCGACCACACCGTCAAAATCGAAATGGCCATCTTCCCGACCAAGCTGGGTGTAGAAAATGACCTGGAACAGCAGGTCCCCCAGCTCGTCTTTCAGATGCGGGTAATCCTCTCGCTCAATGGCATCGGCGACTTCGTAGGCCTCCTCCAGCGTGTGCGGCACGATGGTCCTGTAGGATTGCCTGGTATCCCATGGACAGCCCGTCTCCGGATCCCGAAGCCTGGCCATCAGGGTTTTCAGATCCTCGATGGTATAGCTCATCCGCGTTTACGCCTTACATCAATGATATTGGGCAGGTTGCGAATCTGCGCCAGCAACCGCGCCAACTGCTCCAGACTGGAAATTTCCACCGTCACGGTCATGGTAGCCGTGTTCTCGTCCTTGTTGCTCAGGGTATTCAGTGACAGCACATCACTCTTGGAGGCCGACAACACCTGGGTAATATCTCTCAGCAGCCCGGATCGGTCATAGGCTTCAATTTCAATGTCGACAGGATAAACAGCAGCCTGCCGGCCACCCCAGCTGACCTCAATAATCCGGTTGGGCTCGAACTCACGCAGATTCAGGAACGTCAGGCAGTCCTGGCGATGGACCGTAACCCCACGGCCAACCGTGATGTAGCCACCGATCGCGTCTCCGGGCAGCGGCTTGCAACATTTCGCCACCTGAGTCTTGAGCTTTCCGACGCCCAGGATCTGGATGTCTGATTCCGTATCGTAGGGCTTGCGGCGCTGGGCGCTGAGTTTCAGATCCAGTTGTTCGGACTTGGGCTCCAGCATCTGCTGGGCCACATTGGCGACATGCGTGGGGCGAAGGTCACCGGCTCCAGTAGCTGCAAACATGTCCTCCGCACTTTGATAATTAACCTTCCTGGCAAGCTCACCAAGATCTACATCGTACAGGGACAGACGCCTGAACTCGTCCTCGAGAATGGCACGACCGTCAACGATATTGCGACCACGATCCTGCTGTTTGAACCAGTGGGTTACTTTGGCGCGCGCCCTGGAAGTCTGAATGTAACCAAGGCTCGGGTTCAGCCAGTCGCGGCTTGGGGCCGGATTGTTGGAGGTCAGGATAAACACCTGATCGCCGGTTTTCAGTGGATAGGTCAGCGGAACGATTCGGCTGTTCACCCGCGCACCGCGGCAGGCGTGGCCGATCTCCGTGTGAACCCGGTAGGCGAAATCCACCGGCGTTGCCCCCTGGGGCAGATCCACCACGTGGCCCTCGGGTGTGAATACATACACCCGATCCGATGCGACATCGGATTTCAGGTGGTCGGCCAGCCCGGACAGGTCGCCCAACTCCTCCTGCCACTCCAGAACCTGGCGCAGCCAGTTGATCTTGGCATCGTAGCCCGTCGACTTGTTGCCTTTGTCCATGCCCTTGTACAACCAGTGGGCACAAACGCCCAGTTCCGCCTCCTCATGCATGGTGTGGGTTCGGATCTGCACTTCCATGACCTTGCCCTCGGGCCCGATCACGGCGGTATGCAGGGACTGGTAACCGTTTTCCTTCGGGTTGGCAATGTAATCGTCGAACTCATTGGGGATGTGGCGCCACAGCGTGTGGACAATACCCAGTGCGGCGTAACAGTCGCGAACCTCCGGAACCAGGATACGTACGGCGCGAACATCGTAAACCTGGGAAAAGTCGATGCCCTTGCGGCGCATCTTTCGCCAGATGCTGTAGATGTGCTTGGCACGTCCGGACAGCTCGCCCTCAATGCCATAGGCTTTCAGTTCGGTCTGCAGGGTCTCAATTACCCGCTTGATGTAACCGTCGCGATCCAGGCGCTTTTCGTCCAGCAGTTTGGCGATCTTTTTGTAGGCGGAACCATGCAGGTACCGGAAAGAAAGATCTTCCAGCTCCCACTTGATGTGACCAATGCCGAGCCGGTGGGCCAGGGGCGCGTAGATATCAAACACTTCCCGGGCGACGCGCATGCGCTTTTCTTCCGGAGCATCCTTTACCGCCCGAATGGCGCAGGTACGCTCCGCCAGCTTGATCAGGGCAACCCGGACATCGTCAATCATGGTGACGAGCATCTTCCGGACGTTGTCCAGTTGGCCTTCGCTCTGGCCCAGAACGTTACCCTTCAGCGGGTGGTGGATGGACGAGATGGCCGCCATCTGCTGCACGCCGTTGATCAGGCCTGCCACCTCATCGCCAAATTCCTTGCGGATTGTCTCCAGGGGAACGCGCTCTTCACGCACGGCCCGATAAAGGATCGCCGCCACCAGACTGGCCTGATCCAGGTGCAGCTCCGCCAGAACCTGGGCCATCTCGATGCCAATCCGGAAGCTGCTGGAACCAGGTGCCCACTGGCGATCCTGCCGGAAAGCCTGAAGATCGATTTCCGCTGCCTTTTCGCAGGCCAACCGGAACTGGTCAGCGTCGTCCAGGTGCGTTTGCGAGGCTATCTGGTTTACCCAGCCCTCGATATCCACCTGGCCATCGCCAGTCATTGCGTAGTCTTCGCGAACTTTTACCATATCGGTCTTGTTATTCCTGATGGTTTCCGCAGCCATCCCTGACTGCCCGCAACATCGTCAGCCGGAATCCTTCTCAAACAACGCGATGGATTCCACATGGGTGGTGTGGGGGAACATATCCATCACACCTGCGCGCACCAGTCGATAGCCGTTGCGCACCATTACGCCTGCGTCGCGCGCCAGGGTGGCCGGGTTGCAGGAGACATAGACTATCTTTTGTGCCCCGAAGGCCGTGAGGTACTTGCAGATCTCCTCGGCACCGGAACGGGGCGGATCAATCAGAATCTTGTCGAACCCTTCTTTGGCCCAGCTCTGGCCCGTGAAGTCACCGTGCAAGTCGGCACCGTGAAAAGCGACATTGTCGAGACCGTTTAGTTCCGCGTTTTCCCGGCCCCGTACGACCATGGTCTCGTCGCCTTCCACGCCAACAACCTGCCCGCCTCGCGTGGCCAGCGGCAGAGTGAAATTCCCCAGACCGCAGAACAGATCCAGGACTCGCTCGCCAGGCTGGACATCCAGCCATTCCACGGCCCTGTGTACCATTGCGCGATTGATGCCTGCATTGACCTGGGTAAAGTCCATGGGATGAAATCTCATGGTCAGGTCGAATTCATCCAGTCGATAGCTCAGCCGTTCCTCATCCCGGCCCGCTGACTCGGGCCAGATCCGATGGACGGTGTCGGGCCCTTTCGGCTGCAGGTAAATATGCAATTCGTGGGCCTGACCAAAGGCGATGAGTTTTTCCCGGTCACCAACCGACAGCTCATCCATGTTACGGAACACCATCACGGCAACGTCGTCGCCACAGGCAATTTCCACCTGAGGGATTCGGCTGTAGGCCTCCAGATCGTGAAGCATGTTGCGCAGCGGCAATATCCGCTCGCCAATGCGCGGATCCAGCACCACGCATCGATCGATGTCGGTCAGGAAACTGTTGCGTTTCTCCCGGAAGCCAACCAGGACAGACTCCCGGGCCTTGACGTAACGAACCCCGAGGCGAGCCTTTCGACGGTACCCCAGACTCTCTTCCGAGCGCAGGGGGGCAATCCATTCCTCGGGCTCGATGCCCCCGAAATGGGCAAAATGTTCCCGCAGGGTGTTTTCCTTGAACTCGATCTGGGCATCGCCACTCATGTGCTGAAGGCTGCAACCACCACACAGGTCGGCAAACTCGCAGGGGGGAGTCTGGCGACCGGGGGCAGCGTCCAGAACCTCTTCGGTACGCAATTCATCGAACTTGCTTCGACTGGACACCACTTTCGCCATCACGGTTTCGCCTGGCAGGGCGCCATCGACAAATTGGGTTTTGCCGTCCTGACGGGCAATACCCCGGCCATCATGGCTCAGGGTTTCAATCTCACAGCGCACGGGCTCTTTTGGAAGAACCTTCCTGCGTCGTCTGCTCATACTTGGGTCTCTTGATAAAGTCGTATTCAGGCGCCGGGGAACACACCGGTGGAAAGATAGCGGTCGCCGCGGTCACAGATAATGGCCACGATGATGGCGTTTTCAACCTGCTGGGAGAGCTTGAGCGCGGCTGCAATCGAACCGCCGGAGGATACGCCACAGAAAATGCCCTCTTCGGAAGCCAGGGCCCTCATCGTGGTCTCTGCTTCTTCCTGACCTACGTCCAGCACCTGGTCGACGCGGGCCGCGTCGTAGATTTTCGGCAGGTAAGCTTCAGGCCAGCGCCGGATACCGGGGATCGAGGCGCCCTCTTTTGGCTGCAAACCGATGATGCGGATATCCGGGTTGCGCTCCTTGAGGTAGCGCGACACCCCCATAATGGTGCCGGTGGTGCCCATGGAGCTGACAAAATGGGTAACCCGCCCACCGGTCTGCTCCCAGATTTCCGGGCCGGTGGTACGGTAGTGCGCCAGGGGGTTGTCCTGGTTGCTGAACTGGTCCAGCACGGTACCCTTGCCTTCCGCCTGCATCTTGAGGGCCAGGTCACGGGCCGTTTCCATGCCTTCTTCCCTGGTGACCGTGACAATCTCCGCACCATAGGCGCGCATGGATGCCCGGCGCTCCTCACTCATGTTCGCGGGCATGATGAGCACCATGCGGTATCCCTTGATCGCCGCCGCCATGGCCAGAGCGATGCCGGTGTTGCCGCTGGTCGCCTCAATCAGGGTATCCCCTGGCTTGATGTCGCCCCGGCGCTCCGCTTCCTGAATCATGCTGATGGCCGGGCGATCCTTAACCGAGCCGGCAGGGTTGTTGCCCTCCAGCTTGGCCAGAATCACGTTACTCGTCTCACCGGGGAGACGCTGCAGGCGAACCAGAGGGGTGTGCCCGACATAATCTTCAATGGTGGGAAAATGCATATGATAACCCTGTGGTACACTTTTGGCTTCGCATGATACGCGTTATCGCCCCGGTCTCCCAATACAGCTTCTCGCTATATCCATGACCGGCGGCTATATCCGCCACGGGATTTTCCGGTACTGTCGGGACTGATACCACAGTTATCCCTTTCCGGATCAGCTATTCTTAACACGGACGTTTTCCGCTCTGCGACGCGGACAAAAGCAATAATTCAGGATCACGGTATGCGACGTTGGGGCATTCGCAAGAAAGTGTTGGTGGTAACGCTGGTTCCCACCCTGCTGACCACCCTGATGCTGGGGCTGTTCTTCACCTACAGCTGGGTTAACAATATAGAAAGCCTGCTGAAGGATCGGGGCGAATCACTCTCCCGTCAGCTCGCCGCCGGTTCCGAATATGGCCTGTTTACCGCCAATCGCAGCCTGCTCAGCAGCCTCTCCAATGCCCTTCTGGAAGAGCAGGACGTCCGCTCCATCACGTTCTTTGGCAGCGACGGCTCCCGACTTCTCCATACCGGGCCGGGTAGCTCCGAGACCGTGCAAGCCACTGAACTCACTGCCGAGCACGCAACCCGGATATCCCGGGAAAACAGCACCCGCTTCATTACCCCCGTTTTTCTCCAGGATCTGATGATCGAGAGCATGCTGGACCCGGATGCTCGCCAGTCGATGTCGAATCTGCGGGAGCCTCTGGGCTGGGTAGTTGTGGAAATGTCCCATATCCGCACGGAAAAAGAGACCTACAAAGCCCTGCTGATCTCGCTGCTGCTGATTCTCGGCGGCGTGATTCTGAGCATGGCCATTGCGCTGCGGCTGAGCCGGGCGTTCACCAATCCGGTGTTCGAACTCAACGAAGCCGTAGCCAGGCTCAAGGAAGGTAAGCTGGATACCCGCGTCTATACCGGCGCAGGCCCTGAGTTCGAGCAACTGGAATCCGGCCTTAATGCCATGGCGGAGGAGCTGAGCAAGGCCCAGGCTGAAATGCAGCAGAACATTGATCAGGCCACCGAAGATCTGCGGGAAACGCTGGAGACCATCGAAATCCAGAACATCGAGCTCGATTTCGCTCGAAAAGAAGCACTCGAGGCCAGTCGGATCAAATCCGAGTTCCTGGCCAACATGTCCCACGAAATCCGCACACCGCTGAACGGCATCATAGGTTTCACCGAACTGCTCCTGAAGAGTCCGCTGCCACGCCAGCAACGGGACCACCTGAGCACCATCAGGAAATCGTCGGAGATCCTGCTCACTATCATCAACGACATCCTCGATTTCTCGAAGATTGAGGCCGGCAAGCTGATCCTCGACCGGGTACCGTTCCAGTTACGAGATATCGTCGAGGAAGTCATGGTCATGCTGGCGCCAGCGGCACACGCCAAGAATCTCGATCTGGTGCCACTGGTCTATAACGATGTGCCGGACAACATCATGGGCGATCCCCTGCGGGTCAAACAGGTGATCACCAACCTGGTCAACAACGCCATCAAGTTCACCCAGACCGGTGAGGTGGTCCTGCGGGCGAGCCTGGAAGAGGAAGAAGCTGACACCAACCGCGTTACCCTGCGCCTGAGCATTACCGATTCCGGCGTGGGCCTGTCCCGGGCCCAACAGCAATCCCTGTTCAACGCCTTCAGCCAGGCCGATGCCTCCACCGCCCGTCAATATGGTGGCACCGGCCTTGGGCTGGCCATCTCGAAGCGTCTGGTGGAAGAAATGGGGGGCAAGATCGGGCTCGAAAGCGAGCTGGGTAAAGGCTCCACCTTCTGGTTTACCCTCACCTCGGAGCTTGCCACCAGCGGTGAAGCCATTGCCCCAAGGGATGCCCTGAGAGGGGAAAGGGTCATTTACCTGGAGCAACAGAAAACCACCGGGCTGGCCGTGGAACACCTGTTAAGGGACTGGGGCATGGTGGTCGACCGGGTAGCGTCACCGGGCGCCCTGCAGGAACACATTGAAGAGGCCCAGAAAAGCCAGGCGGGCTATGCCGTAGCGATTCTGGGCATCACCCGACACCTTCTCAATTCCAGCCAGTACTGCGGGCTTGTCCGTACCCTCGAGATTGAACGGGATTGCCGGACACTGCTATTGACCCCCACCCTTGAAACCCACGACACACCGCTATCGGGACTTGCCAGCGGCCACCTCACCAAACCGGTGTGCCGGGATTCCCTGTACGATGAGCTTTTGCTGCTGGTGCACGGCATCAATTCCGGCGGGCGGGTCCCCGAGTACGAGATTTCCGCCAACCGTGCAACGACCGCCAATGTGCCGAGAGTGCTGGCCGTGGACGATAACGATGCCAACCTCAAGCTCGTGATGACACTGCTCGAAGACTGCCAACTGGATGCCGAAAGCGCTTCCAGCGGCTTTGAAGCCCTGAGCAAGGCCAGACAGAAACCCTTCGACTTGGTCTTCATGGACCTTCAGATGCCCGGCATGGACGGGGTGGAAACCACTGCAAGGCTGAGGGAGATGGATACCGGCAATCACCGGACCCCGATCATTGCGTTGACTGCGCATGCCCTGGCAGACGAGCAGGAACGACTGACAAAGCAGGGCTTCGATGGCTACATGCCCAAACCCATCAGCAGTGGCCAGCTCAACGACATCATTCATGAGTACACCGGCTACGTGTGCCCGAAGAACGGCAGCGACGGCCGGCTTCCCGTTCCGGAAGTTCGCGACACCCGTCGGGCGCTCCGGCCTTCAACACGCAAAATGCAGCAGGACTGCGTCAGCGTGGACGAAAGCATCCAACTGGCCGCCGGCAAGGCGGACCTGGCCGAAGAGCTGTTCAGCATGCTGCTGGAGCAGGTACATGTGGATCGCGGGCGGATTTCGGAACTCTGGGCCAGCCACAGCATGGATGAGCTACTGGAATGTGTTCACAAGCTCCATGGCGCTACCCGCTACTGCGGCGTACCGGAACTGAGAGCCGCAGCCAACCATCTGGAAACGGCCATCAAATGCTCTGCTCCGGATCTGGAGCACCAGAAAGACCAGCTGCTCTCGGCCATGGAGCGCCTGCAGATCTGGAGCGACCAGACCGATTGGCAGCAGCTGTTCCGGGAACGCCATGAGGCCGCCGAAACGACCTGAGGCTGCCCCGTCTCAGACCCGGCTTCGGGCCTGATCGATGATGGCTTTCATATCCCGGACCGCCTCTTTGAGACCGGTAAAGACCGCGCGGGCTATGATGGCGTGACCGATATTCAGTTCATTGATGCCATGGATTGCCGCCACTCGCTCTGTGTTGTGGTAATGCAGGCCATGGCCCGCATTCACAATCAAACCCTTTTTGCGGGCGTAGGCGACGGCGTCGGCAATGGTTTTGAAGGCGGCATTCTCGGCGTCAGGTGTTTCGGCCTCGGCATACTCTCCGGTGTGCAGCTCCACTACCGGCGCGCCACAGCGGACCGCGGCATCAATCTGGACCGGATCCGGATCAATAAACAGTGACACCTCGGCACCAATCCGGGCCAGGCGCTCACAGGCCTTGGCAACCCGGGATTCCTGACCCTCGACATCCAGACCGCCCTCGGTGGTCAATTCCTCACGCTTCTCTGGCACCAGGCAAACACATTCCGGCCGCACCTGTTCGGCAAACGCCAGCATCGCATCGGTTACCGCCATTTCCAGATTCATCTTGGTCTGGAGCACCTCTTTGAGCAGCAGCACGTCCCGATCCTGAATATGACGGCGGTCTTCCCTGGGATGGATTGTGATGCCGTCTGCACCGGCCTCCTCGGCCATCAGCGCTGCCTGGACCGGATCAGGGTACCGGGTACCCCTCGCCTGACGGAGGGTGGCAACGTGATCAATATTGACGCCAAGCAGTACTCTAGGATTCATGGGATTCTCCCCGAAGATGAATGAAAAGGCTGCGACTGTTCAGGGGACGCCCCTGGAGAAGGTAATCGATCAGGACTCGCATGACCCGTTTCGCCAGTCGCCGACAGCGCTCAGATTGCAGATCTTCCGCGGCCAGATTGAGCAAAACATCGCCCGGAAGATGTCGCAGGCGCACACCGGGCGACAGCCCGGACACTATGCCCTGCTCCGGATCATAACAATACTCCCCGCCGGGCTCGACGGATTGCCCGGTATCCGTGGCACGATCCCAGGCAAAGTCATAGCCGAGGGCGGAGGCAAAGGCGAGTTCGAACCGCCGAAGTACCGGCTCCACATCCCTGGTGTCAGACAGTTGCCCGATGGCATCGATGTAGGCTGCAAAGAGCGTGGGATGGGGATCTGCAGCTGGCAGAATCCGCTGCAACAGTTCATTCAGGTAAAGGCCACTGTAGAGCGACACTGTCCGGGTAATTGTGGGGCCGGCCCGAACATCGACCTGGGTCAGGGTTTTCAGGTCGCCCCGGCCAGCCCAATCCACTATCAGAGGCTGAAAAGGTTGTAGCTGGGCCTTCAGGGGACTTTTGGCGCTGTTGGCTCCCCGGGCGATGACGGTCATCCGGCCATGGTTCAGGGAAAACAGATCCACCATGAGACTGGTTTCCCGCCAGGGACGTCGGTGAAGGACATAGGCGGGCTCCTGCAGCTCAGGCCCCTTCATAGCTGCCTCAGAGGTCGTTCATGCCCAGGCTTTTCAGGGCCCGGTCGCTGTCTGCCCAGCCACGCTTCACCTTTACCCAGAGCCTCAGCATGATCTTGCTGTCGAACATACGCTCCATATCCGTACGAGCTTCCTGACCAATGCGGCGCATCCGCTCGCCCTTCTCGCCGATGATGATCTTCTTCTGACCTTCGCGCTCGACCAGGATCAGGGCGGATATGTGCAGGGTCTTGCCCTCGCGCTTGAACTCCTCGATCTCCACCGCCACCGAGTATGGCAGCTCTGCTCCAAGCTGCCGGGTGATCTTTTCCCGGACAATCTCGGAGGCCAGGAATCGCTCACTGCGATCGGTGATCTGGTCGTCCGGATAGAAATGAATACTCTCCGGCAGGAAACGCCCCACGGCCTCTTCCAGAGGTTCCAGATTGGTCTCTTTCAGGGCCGAAAGCGGAATGATCTCGGCAAACTCACGCTTTTTCGAGAGCATATCCAGATGCGGCAGCAGGCTTTCCCGTTTTTCGATCTTGTCGACCTTGTTCACCGCCAGGATCACAGGGCATTTCAGGCGACTGAGTTTCTCCAGCACCATCTCATCCGCGGTCGTCCAGGCAAGCTGATCCACCACAAACACCACCACATCGACATCAATGAGCGCCGACGTGGCCGCCTTGTTCATGTAGCGGTTAATGGCACGGGGCTCCTCCTCGTGCATGCCCGGTGTATCCACATAGATCGCCTGCACCGGCCCCACGGTCTTGATACCCAGCACCTGATGACGGGTGGTCTGCGGCTTGCGGGAAGTGATGCTCAGCTTCTGCCCGAGGATATGGTTCAGCAACGTGGACTTGCCCACGTTCGGACGGCCAACGATGGCCACAAAACCGCAGCGACTATCCGGGTTTTCCGGACGGGTGATATCGTTCATTACTGGTTCTCCACGCCCAGTTCTTTCAGGGCGTTACGGGCTGCCTGCTGCTCGGCCACCCGGCGGCTACTGCCAGTCCCGGTGGTCTTTCGGTCCAGCGACGGCAGCGCACAGGATACATGGAATGTCTGGTTGTGGGCCTCGCCGTCCACGGAAATGACGTCATAGCGTGGCAGCGGAAACTGACGCGACTGGAGATATTCCTGCAAACGGGTCTTGGGATCTTTCTGGGTATCCTGCAGGTCGAGCTTTTCCAGACGGTGCTCGAACCAGCGCAATACCTGTTCCCGGCAGGTATGGAAATCACTGTCCAGGTAGATGGCGCCGATGATGGACTCCACGGCGTCGGCCAGGATGGATTCCCGGCGGAAGCCTCCGCTTTTAAGCTCTCCTGAGCCCAATCGGAGGTATGTGCCGAGCTGGAACTCCCGACCAATTTCGGCGAGTGTAACGCCTTTTACCATCCGGGCCCGCAGACGACTCAACTGGCCTTCCCGGGCTTTTTCGAAGTGCAGAAACAGATACTCGGCAATCACCATATTCACAATGGAATCGCCGAGGAATTCTAGGCGCTCGTTATTCTGATTTCCATAACTCCGGTGGGTGAGTGCCAGCAGAAGCCGCTCTGGCGATTTGAACTGATAGCCGATGCGCCGCTGTAACTGATCCAGATCCGGTTGTGAACTCACTTGCCCTTCATCTCATATTTGTGCTTGAAGTGAACCACCGTATCCACATTGCTGAACAGGTTGTTGCGCACTTCGTAATCAACATTGATGACGACCAGATCGCCGTCTTTATCGACCGAAATATTCTTGGCGTCGAATCCCCGGACATTGTTCACGCTGAGCCGTTTGTTGATCAACGTACGGACCTGGGCAGGCCCCATCTGGGAGAGACCTTCGGTGCCATCAAGGCTTTCCAGCGCTTCCTGAATGGTTATGTCATCCAGATAGGCGGGACCAAGCTTGATCACCAGCGTCAGCAGGCCGCCAAAAAACAGCACCATCACCATCATGGTCAATGCCGAGGCACCGCGCTGACGGCCCATGCCGGAAAGATTATTTTTCTTCATTACGACTGCGCTCCAGATAGTCCGAGTTACTCGATTCCGCCTACACGATCAAAGGATGGCAGACTGGTAAGGGATTTCCAGTGCATCCAGATAGCGAAGGCCTTGCCCACCACCAGCTCGTCCGGGACCGTGCCCCAATAGCGGCTGTCATTACTGTTGTCGCGATTGTCACCCATGACGAAATAATGACCCTCGGGCACCAGCCATTCGCCCTCACCACCGCCGCCAGACCGGCCCATGGTCAGGAAAATGTCGTGCTCTACTTCACCGAGATCCTCGCGGCGCAGTTCCATCGGCGGTAGCCGCGCGATAAACCGGGTTTCCACCCGATCGCCATTGATGAACAGCTGCTTGTCACGGTAGCGGATATGGTCGCCGGGCAAACCGATCACCCGTTTGATGTAGTTGGTCTGGCCGTCCTCCGGGTAGCGGAAAACCATCACATCGCCGCGCTGGGGATCGCCGACCGGAATCACTTTGGTGCCGGCAACCGGCAGCCTGAACCCGTAGGCGTATTTGTTCACCAGAATGAAATCGCCGACTTCCAGGGTGGGCAACATGGATCCCGACGGAATCTGGAACGGTTCAACCAGGAAGGACCGGAGGACCAGAACAATCGCCAGCACCGGAAAGAACGATCGGCTAAGGTCAACCAGGTAGGGCTCTTTTGGCTCCTCCGATTCCGCCGGGGAGCCTTCATCCACTGCGTCTCCGGTGCCGCTGGCACGGTAGGCAGCCAGACGACGCTCACGAAGAAACAGCTTGTCCGCCAGCCAGATCAGACCCGTTGCAAAGGTCAGTACCACCAGTACCAGGGGAAAATCGATATCCATCCAGGAGGCCTTTTATTTATCCACTTTCAGTACGGCAAGAAACGCTTCCTGAGGCACCTCGACATTACCCAGCTGCTTCATACGCTTTTTACCTTCTTTCTGCTTCTGCAGCAGTTTCTTCTTCCGGCTAACGTCACCACCGTAGCACTTGGCGGTTACGTTCTTGCGTAGCGCCTTCACGGTGACCCGCGACACAACCTGATTACCAATGGCGGCCTGAATCGCGATATCAAACATCTGCCGCGGAATCAGTTCTTTCATCTTTTCAATCAACTGGCGCCCTTTGTGGTGAGCCTGCTCCTTGTGCACGATCAGCGCCAGGGCATCTACACGCTCGCCGTTGATCAGCACGTCCAGGCGAACCAGGTTGGCGGTCTGGAACCGGGTAAAGTGGTAGTCCAGGGACGCAAAGCCGCGGCTGGCTGACTTGATACGATCGAAGAAATCCATCACCACCTCGGCCATCGGCAGCTCATAGGTGAGCTGGACCTGGGTCGTCATGAAGTGCATGTTCTTCTGGACGCCACGCTTTTCCTCACACAGGGCTATCACATTTCCGATATGCTCCTGGGGCACCAGAATGTTCGCTTCTACGATCGGCTCACGCATTTCCTCAATGGAACCAATATCCGGAAGCCGGGACGGATTGTCTACCGACAGGGTCTCACCCTGTTTGGTAACCACCTCATAGATCACCGTTGGCGCCGTGGTGATCAGGTCGATGTCGTATTCACGCTCCAGCCGCTCCTGGATGATTTCCATGTGCAGCATGCCCAGGAAACCACAGCGGAAACCGAAGCCAAGGGCATCGGAATTCTCCGGCTCGAAAAACAGCGAGGCATCGTTGAGGGTCAGTTTTTCCAGGGCATCCCGGAAATCGTTGTAGTCGTCGGCGCTGACCGGGAACAACCCGGCGTAGACCTGGGGTTTGACTTTCTTGAACCCGGGCAGCATTGGCGTCTGCTCGGCGAACTTCTGGTGAACAATGGTATCGCCTACCGGCGCCCCGTGAATGTCCTTGATTCCGGCCACCACGAAGCCGACATCGCCGGACTCCAGCAGGTCGGTGTCTTTCGGTTTGGGATTGAAAATACCAACCTTGTCGGCATTCCAGGCCTTTCCGGTAGACTTGATGACGATCTTGTCGCCCTTTTTCAGGGTGCCCTCGGTCACCCTCACGAGCGACACGACGCCCAGATAATTGTCGAACCAGGAATCGATGATCAGAGCCTGCAGGGGCGCGCTTCGGTCGCCCTTGGGTGGCGGGATCTTCTTGATCAGATCTTCCAGAACATCTTCCACGCCCAGGCCACTCTTGGCGCTACAGCGGACCGCATCAGACGCTTCAATGCCAATGATGTCCTCGATTTCTGCCGCTACCCGCTCCGGTTCGGCCTGCGGGAGATCCATCTTGTTCAAAACCGGCACAACTTCGAGACCCTGCTCAATGGCGGTGTAGCAGTTAGCCACCGACTGGGCTTCAACACCCTGCCCTGCGTCCACCACCAGCAGCGCCCCCTCGCAGGCATAGAGCGAGCGCGAAACCTCGTAGGAAAAGTCCACGTGGCCCGGGGTATCGATAAAGTTCAGTTTGTATTCCTGCCCGTCACGGGCGGTGTAATTCAGCGTGACACTCTGGGCCTTGATGGTAATCCCTCGCTCACGCTCGAGATCCATGGAGTCCAGGACCTGCTCCGCCATTTCACGGTCCGTCAGGCCGCCGCAAACCTGGATAAAACGGTCTGCCAGCGTGGATTTACCATGGTCAATGTGGGCGATGATGGAAAAGTTACGGATTCGGCTCAGTTCAGTCACAGACGATGAATACTCAGTTAAGACGAAGGATTGAGCCCGGAAGGGCCGCTACCGGGATCCGGGAACGGCGTGATTTTACCGGTTACCGGCCGCCATTGCCATGATCAGGAAATCAGCGGCCGTTCGTATTGCCGGATAAGGAAACCGATGAGCGCATCCTCGTCCAGCGGATAGCTGAACAGGTTGCCCTGACACTGGGCGCAGCCGTGAGTTTTCAGGAAGCTCAGCTGCTGTGGGGTTTCCACACCCTCCGCAACCACCGTAAGGTGGAGCTTGCGGGCCAGGGCAATCACTGCGGAGGCCACATCCGTGGCACTGACATTGTAGGGAATGTCGCGAATGAACCGGTGGTCGATCTTGATAACATCCAGCGGCAGCTGCTGCAAAGCAACCAGTGAACAGGAGCCGGTGCCGAAATCATCCAGGATCAGACAGACCCCGAGATCATGAAGTGACACCAGCAACTCCCTGAGCATTCGCGGATCTTCATTGAGCAGCTCCGCCGGCATCTCCAGCTCCAGCCGCTCCGGCGAGACGCCCGTCTCGGTGATGACCTGTCGGATCATGTCCAGGAAGCCCGAATCGGTCAGTTGTCGAACAGACAGGTTCACCGCCATTTTCAGGGATTCAAAGCCGGCCCGTTCCAGGGCCTGAACCTGAATACAGGCCTGTCTCAAAGCCCATTCACCCAGGCGAACAATCAGGCCGGTTTCCTCGGCAAGACCGATGAACTGCTGTGCCGACACCAGCCCCTTCTCCGGATGATGCCAGCGCAGGAATGCCTCAACCCCAATCACCCGCTCACTGGCCAGATCAATCTTCGGCTGGTAATGCAGAACGAAGCGATCGCCATCCAACGCCGTGGCCAACTCCTCCTGTTGCAGAAGCCGCCTTGCCGCCTTGATGTTCATGGCCGGGGTGAAGAACTGGAACGTATTCCGACCCAGCTCCTTGGCACGATACATCGCCAGATCAGCGTACTTCATCAGGGTTCCGGCGTCCTCACTGTCGTGGGGAATCATGGTGATGCCGATACTGACCGTGATGCCGACTTCGTGATCGTTCAGCCGGATTCGCTGGCAAAGACTGCGCAGAATGGTCTCTGCGACCTTGCCGGCAGCATCGGAGTCACTGATCCGGGACAGCAAAACCACAAACTCATCGCCGCCGAGCCTCGCAACCGAGTCCTCCTCACGGACACAACCCACCAGCCACTGCGCCACCTGGCACAGCAGTTCATCGCCGGAATCGTGCCCCAGGGTGTCGTTGATACGCTTGAAGCCGTCGAGGTCCAGGAACATGAGGGCAGCCGGCTCACCACTCCGACGACTCCGGCTGACCACGTGATTCAAACGGTCCCGGAACAGTTGCCGGTTCGCCAGGCCGGTAAGCGGATCATAGAATGCCAGCCTGTGCAGCTCGGATTGGGCGGCCTTGAGCTGGGTCAGATCCCGCAGGCTAAGCACAACGCCATTGACGCCGGGCACCGACAACATGGCAGTAAAGGTGCCCTCCATATCCCGCCACTGCCCCTTGGCATCACGGATACGGACCCGGATGACCGGCATCTGTTTGCCCGGCGACTGAACGGAATCGTCAAAGCCCCGCTGCAGCTGGGGCCAGTCGTCACCATGAACGAGCTCCTCAAAGTTCAGGGCCTGAACCTGATCCGGCTCGAAGCCAAGGATATCCAGGCTGGACGGGCTCGCGTAAAGGGGTTGCCCGGCACGGTCCATCACCAGGGTGACATTGGCTGCGCCTTCGGTAATCGCCCGATAGCGGCCGGCACTGATCTGCGCCATCAGCCGTGAACGGATCAAGGCAAGCACGAAGAGGAACAACAGGGCACTGATCACCAGGCCACTGCCGAGGACGATCGGAGGCCGCGGATCCGAGGCCAGGAAATCAAAGGCGGGCGTGGAGCGCGTCTGCAACAGCCAGTCTCGACCACCATGGCTGATGGTCTGACTCATCTGGAAACTGAATTCGTTGTCCAGGGACCCCAGATTGGAGCCATACATGAGGTTCTCCCGTTCCACGACTCCGGCATCGTAGATCCGGACATCAAGAAACGGCGAGATCAGGCCAACGATGCCGTCGATAAGATTGTTCATCCGGAAGGCACTGAACACATAGCCCGCCAACATCATGCGACGCTCGGCCCGGATCTCGGGCACTTCTCCACCCTGGTAGACGGGGTAATACATCAGAAAACTGGCCTGGTCTTCGCCAAGCTCTTCCTGAACCAGCACCACCTTGGCAGTCACCGTGGGGATAGCATCATCCCGGGCCTGCTCCATGGCCTGGCGATGAATGGGATCGCTGAAGGCATCGTAGCCGAGGGCCCGTCGGTTACGTTCCGTGCCAGGCTCCAGGTAGACCATGGGGTAGTAGTAGGGACCGCTACCCAGCGGGTTCACCAGGTAATTATGCACCCCTTCCGCGCGGACAGAGGCAATATGATCGGCCATCTGACGTACACCGATACGGCGAACATAGCCAATACCCTGAATGCCCGGGTAGTAGCGGTTGATATCAACCTTGTCCACGTATTCACGCCATTGATCACGGGAAACGTCTCCGGCCACCGCAAACAGACCGGCACTGCCGGCCAGCACCTGCTCGTAATTCAGCAAGCGCTCTTCGATGGCGGATTTAAGCTGGAGCGATTGGGTGCGAAAACGGGCTTCCGTGCGGTCTTCAACCAGCCGGATAGACACCTGCCAAAGCAATAGGGTGACGGCAACGGCTACCGCGAAGACCAGCCAGGCGACCCAGGCATTGCGAAATTCCAGTAGCTTACGGAGAGAGAGTTCCTGTCTGTTCATCATGGGGCTGGTCCGTTCCATGGCCACTCATTTTTATTGATCCGCCGAGTATAACAAAAGCCCCCGAAAGTGTCGTTTCCAACACCTGCGGGGGCTCTATCTCAGGTAATCCGGATCAGCAGAAGGGTATCAGGGCTTCATCACCAGATACAGTGCCCGACCCTGGCGCACCACCCGGACCGATACCGCCTTGCCCTCGGGCAGCGACTGAACAGCCTCGCGGAATTCCTGCACCGATGTCACCTTCTGGCGATTCATTTCCGTGATCACATCGCCCGCACGGATGCCCGCTTCGGAAGCCGCACCCCGCGCAACGTTATTGACCACAACGCCGCCTTCAATACCCATTGAGTCGGCCATGTCCGTAGGAAGCGGTTCGACCATCATGCCCAGGGGCGCAGAGCCGGGACCATCACTGTCACTGGCCGGTGCGGAAGCCTGCTGGCTTCCCTCCTCGGGAAGGCGACCGATTTCAACCTGAAGCTCGATTTCCTCGCCACCGCGAAGCACTCTCAGTTCGGCAGTTTCGCCAACCGGCGTGCGGCCAACCATGGGCGGCAAGTCAGAGGAAAGCTGCACCTCGTCGCCGTCATAGCTGAGGACGATATCCCCTGCCTGCAGGCCGGCTGCCTGCGCCGGCGAACCGGACATCACTTCGGCAATCAGTGCACCGCGGGGCCGCTTGAGGCCAAAGGATTCGGCCAGATCACGGTTCACTTCCTGAATCAGCACCCCGAGCCAGCCACGGGAGACAGAGCCGTTGTCGCGCAACTGACGGAAGACGTTCATCGCATCGTCAATCGGAATGGCAAAGGAGACCCCCATGAAACCGCCAGAGCGGGTGTAGATCTGGGAGTTGATACCGACCACTTCGCCCTCCAGGTTAAACAGAGGGCCGCCGGAGTTGCCCGGGTTGATCGCTACGTCTGTCTGAATGAAGGGCACGTAGTTTTCCGATGGCAGGGAGCGACCCAGGGCGCTGACGATTCCGGCCGTTACCGTGTAATCGAATCCAAACGGCGAGCCAATCGCAAACACCCACTCACCGACTTTCAGATCTCGGGACCGACCTACCTGAACGACAGGCAGATCATCGCCGTTTTCAATTTTCAGCACGGCCATATCGGAACGAGGGTCTGTTCCAACCAGCGTCGCGGGCAGCTCGCGCCGGTCATTCAGCCGCACGATGATCTCATCAGCTCCCTCGACCACGTGGTTATTGGTCAAGACATAACCGTCCGAGGAGACAATGAACCCGGAGCCCATGGAGCGGCGTGGCTGGGAGTTGCCAGGTCCACCTCCAAACGGAGACTGGGGGCCGCGGAAGAAATCCTGGAAAAACTCGGGAAGCTGTTCGAGCTGACGCTCATCAAACGGCATCCCGGGAGCGCCGGAATTGCGGCGCGTGGGCTCTGTGGTTGTACTGATGTTCACCACCGCACCGGCGTTATCTTCAACCAGCTCGGTAAAGTCAGGCAGGCTTCGGGCTGAACTCGCCTGACTCCAGCCCGCCAACACCATGGCGGACAGCAAAATCAGCAAAGCGGCCGGCATCCTTCCGGGTATGAAATTACGTGACGACTGGGCAACTGCTGTTGCACTCGACATGTTGTACCCCCTGTTGTGCTTACACCTAGGCGTAGTTTTGGGTTCGGCCCACCGATTTTCAACTTACAAAACCGTAGGGTTTACAGACAGTTTTCAGAGGCTATCCGGCTTACCCGGACCAGGCGGGGCTCATACTCCTTGCCGCCCGCGTCTTGCAGTTTGCGTCCTGCGAAAAAACCCAGAGCCAGGCCAGCGACAGCGGCCAGCATCGCAGCGCCGTCGCTACCACCGGACATCTGGTGCCCGAGGATACTTGCGACAACCATCAGGATCAGTGGGACGGCGTAGACCAGAATGGAAGCACCCAGCAACGCCTGCTCATCGATTCCGACGGTCACTTCATCTCCCACCCTGGCATTGACCGAGTTGGTCACCAGAATCTGGTTGGCGCGCCCGCCGGAGGCAGCCGCCAGGACTTTCTGACCACAACCATTACGGGCAGCACAACTCTGACAGGCGCTGGTTCGGATCGTCTGGACCCAGACCTTGTCGCCCTTGAGCGCGACCACTTTTCCAGTTTCAGTAATCAAGGCTCACCCGCACCCAGGGCCACTGAGTCTTCGATACGCACCGATTCGGCAACCTGGCGCGCAGTCTGCGGAGGCAGCTCACCCACGACGGTAACCAGAAAAGCGCTATCCCCTTCCGTCACCTGATGCATATAAACGGTGGTGGCGCCAATCAGGGAGGCGCCCGTCGGCATGCTAACCGGGCCAGCCGGCTCAACGAAGACCGAAAAAGCGGCCAGGCCATCGGAGAAGGCAACGGCCTGGCCCTTGCCGGAGCGGGGCGCCGCCGCAGGGACAAACCCTTCCGGGCGCCAGCCAAGCTGCCACCCATCCATACGCTGGACCACCGATGCCGTAGCAGCGGGCTCATCCAGCGTTCTGGAAATTTCCCGGCCCTCGGTGCGGATCTCGAATTCGCTATCGGGAATGTCCTCGCCGATGTGCAGGCTGGTGAACTGAAACTGCTCGAGCACTTCCCCCTCGGCATTACGAACGTGACTCTTGACCAGAAGACCGGTGGATTTCTCCAGCCAAAGCCGATGACTGTAGCGGTAGGGATCCTTGGCACTTAGCGCCACTGAAACCACGTCATACCCTGCAACCCGGTCCTCACCTTTCATTTCCGCCCGATACCAGTGGCTGACCGGCATCAGCTGACTGGTGAACGCTTCGGCGAACGGGCCTGAAGGAATCACCTGGTCAAGCTTGACGCGGCCTGTTTCAGGAAGCACGCAGACCACATTCATGCCTTTGCGAACAATTTCTCCACTGCCGCCGTCCTGCAGAACCAGTCGCTCCTCTACAACGCCATCATTGTAACGATGGGCAATCTGCATGGAGTGCACGCTCTCGCCCCGGGCGTATACGAACACACCGCGGTAGGACGTCATGTTCAGGGCCGGACCCAGCCTTTCAAGCCAGGCGGATGCCTCGTCTTCGTCCGCGGCAGCCGGCAGCGACCCAGCAAGCGCGAGCAAAAAACCCACGAGCATGGACAACGCACGGCTTGGGACAACATTAATGAAGACTTGAGGCATGATTAAACTCTCGCTCCGGGGTTCAGTAGCCGGCACCGTTGGCACTGACCAGACGGGCATAGCCGACGGCGCCCCGCCCGGCGCCAACACTGTTGTGCTGTGCGTGTTCCAGCAGGTAGCGACTCATATACTCCCACTGTTCCTCATCAAGACCCTGCAGGGCAATTTCCCTGACCGGCTGGTCCTGCACAGGCGTTTCTGGTGCGGCTGCGGTCACCGGCTGAACCGGCCCGGTCGCGGATGAATCCCAGCCGGCACCAGCACCGAACCCGACCAGCAGCGCCATGGCAACCATGGCGGCAGCCGGCCAGTGCCAGCGGCCGGACCTGGTGGCCTGTACGGCAGCTTCAGGCCTGACCGCGGTGGTGCCCCGCCCGTCAAGCCGTTCACGGACGCCCACACTGACGTCCATACCATGGGCCGGCGAGTGGCCGTCATGCATAAGGTCGCGAACATCCTGCCAACGCTGCCACTGCGCCCGAACCTCGTCCTGGCGATCGTGGGAAAGCAGGCGACGTACCGAAAGTTCGTCAGCTTCGTCGTCCATCATGGCGGACAGTGTTTCTCTGAGACGATCATCCATGGGATGCAACCTCAATTACGTCACCGAGTGATTGAGTAAAGGCCCGAGATGCCGATCAACCGCATCCCGGGCCCTGAATATTCTTGAACGGACAGTACCGATCGGGCACTCGAGGATACCCGCGATATCCTCATAGCTCAGTCCATCGTATTCCCTGAGCAGAAAGGCAGAGCGCAACTCCTCAGGAAGCTGGGCGATCGCCTTGTTCAATTCTTTCTGGAGCTGTTCCCGTTGCAGGAGCCGTTCAGGCGAAGCGGTGTCACGCAGCCGTGAACCGTCATCGAAATTCTCCGCTTCCGCCGAGTCGGCACTGCCCTGCGGCCGCCGGCCGCGGGATTCCAGGTAATTCTTCGCGGTATTGACGGCAATCCGGTACAGCCATGTATAGAAGGCGCTGTCCCCGCGGAAGCGCTCGATCGCCCTGAACGCCTTTACGAAGGTCTCCTGGGTCAGATCCATGACTTCCTGACTGTCGTAGACGTACCGACTGATAATTGATGCGACTCTGGATTGGTACTTGACCACCAGAAGATCGAAGGCGGCGCGATCACCATTACGGACCTTGCGCACCAGCTGCAGATCCGTCTGGCTGTCCGGGTGATCGCCCTGTTGTTTCTCTGTATCAGGAGTCATGGACTGGTTGCCGGGGTTCCCTGATTTGATGGCCAGCTGTCCGGCCTGTACCAAGTTTCGCTGCGTCATTGATGCTATCCGGCGTCCGTTCATGAAACGGGCTAGACCACCGGTCAGGCGGCTCACCCTGTCAGGCCAAATAGACAGCAAGCGTAAAGTTTAGTTCAATACACGTCCACATTATGGCCTGCGATAACGACCCGATGCCACAGTCCTTCGAATACGATGTTCTCATTATCGGCAGTGGTGCTGCCGGCCTCACCGTCGCGCTCAATCTGCCGGAGCACCTGAAGGTCTGCGTGGTGAGCAAGGCTCAGATCAGCAGCGGCGCCACGCTCTGGGCACAAGGCGGTATCGCCGCAGTTCTGGATGATCAGGATTCCACCGAAAACCACATCTCCGACACCCTCAATGCTGGCGCAGGCCTGTGCCATGAGGACGCCGTGCGGTTTACGGTCGAACATGGCAGGGAAAGCATCAACTGGCTGATCGATTCCGGTGTCGATTTTACGCGGGATCAGGACGCCCACTACCACCTGACCCGTGAAGGCGGCCACAGTCATCGGCGCATCATTCATGCAGCCGATGCCACGGGGCATGCGGTCTCAACCACCCTCACCTCCCAGGCAGAGGCACGACCAAACATAGAACTCATGTCTGGTCGGGTGGCTGTGGATCTGATCACCAATCGCAAACTGTCCCTGCCGGGAAACCGATGCGTCGGTGCCTACATCCTGAACCTTGAAGACAATCATGTAGAGCTGTTCCGGGCACGATTCACAGTGATTGCCACCGGCGGCGCCTCCAAGGCCTACCGCTACACAACCAATCCGGACGGCGCTTCCGGAGACGGGATTGCGATGGCCTGGCGGGCCGGTTGCCGGGTGGCAAACATGGAGTTCAACCAGTTTCACCCCACATGCCTTTATCACCCACACGCCAAATCCTTCCTGATCACGGAAGCCGTGCGGGGCGAGGGTGGCCTGCTGAAACTGCCGGATGGTTCCCGGTTTATGGATCGCTTTGACGAGCGTGGCGAGCTGGCGCCCCGCGATATCGTTGCCCGGGCCATTGACCACGAAATGAAACGACTGGGCGCTGATCATCTCTACCTGGACATCAGCCACAAACCCGCCGACTTTATAAAGCACCACTTCCCCACCATCTACGAGAAGTGTCTGGGCTTCGGTATCGATATTACCCGCGAGCCCATTCCCGTGGTTCCAGCCGCTCACTACACCTGTGGCGGAATCATGAGCGATGAACGTGCCCGAACCGATGTTAACCAGCTCTACGTGGTCGGCGAGGCTGCCTTCACCGGGCTCCATGGCGCCAACCGAATGGCCAGCAACTCCCTACTGGAATGTCTGGTTTATGGCCGTGCGGCTGCGGCGGATATTGCCCGCCGGGAAGCCGACATTCCGCCACCGCCAGAGGCACCAGACTGGGATGAAAGCCAGGTCCGGGATTCCGACGAAGACGTGGTAATCTCCCACAACTGGGACGAGCTTCGCCATTTCATGTGGGACTACGTCGGCATTGTGCGGACCACCAAGCGGCTGCAGCGGGCCAAGCACCGGGTGGATCTTTTGTCTGCGGAAATCGGCGAGTTCTACAGCAACTACCGTGTCACCAATGACCTGCTGGAACTTCGTAACCTGGTCACCGTGTCTGATCTCATCATATGTTCGGCACTGCAGCGCAGGGAAAGCCGAGGGCTGCACTACACTCTCGATTATCCGGGACTGATCAATGAGGTGCGTGATACCGTGCTGGTTCCCACCACCTACCGTACACTCGCGCCCTGAACGAACACCGTTTTTACACAGGATTCAATGGTAAACACTATGTCAGAGACACCTGCATCGTCTGAAAAAGCAGAATTCAACCGCCTCTGGTGGCATAGCCGTAGAGGCATGCTGGAGCTGGACAACCTTCTGATTCCCTTCATGGAAGAGGCCTTCCGCGATCTGGACGCTGAAGACCAGGCCCGCTACAAGAAACTGCTCACCTGCGAAGATAACGACATGTTTGAGTGGTTCATGCAACGCAGCCGCCCGGCCGATCCCGATCTTCAACGCATGGTCGACATCATTCTCAAACGTGTCCAGCCGGATTGAACTAACGCTAACGCCCTCCCTGCTGGTCGGCCTGCTTGCGGTGCTGCCATGGGTTTTGCTGCTGGCTTTCCTGGTGATGGCGCTGCTGGCAGGCAAATTCTGGCTTCTCGTTGCAATCCCCATTGCACTGTGGGGCGCTGCCCTGCAGTATCGGTCAAACGGGTTACTTCTGGGCTGTGGTTCCGTGAGTGGTCTCCTGATCGAACACGATAAAATGTATGCCAGAATCGGAGACAAGCAGAGGGTAGAGGTTATTCCACTTGCCTCCAGCCGGATCTGGTCAGGCCTGGCACTCTTGAAACTTCGGCCTGCCGGCACCAGATTCCGCTCATACACTTCACTCCTGCTGGCACCAGTACCCGGAAGCCCGGGCAATGTTCCGGCGGAGGATTTCCGTCGTCTCAGGGTCTGGCTCAGACTGGGCCGCCCCCGGCGATCATCTCACTGATTCAATAACCTGGAGTACGCCATGACCGACACAGACGCTTCTGTATCTGCCGTTGCAGAGTATCCCCTGCCGGACAACGGTTGGGCGGATCTCGACAACCGCGTGGTTGTATGCGTCAGCGGGCCGGGCACCGACAAGTTTCTTCAGGGCCAGTTCAGCCAGAACCTCGATGAGGTAATCCCGGAGTATTCGCCGCGCGCGGCCGCAGCAACGCCCAAGGGACGTGCCTACTGCCTCACACGTATGGTCCGTTCAGGCGACGATATCCTGATGGACTTTCCCGCCGAACTCGCTGACGACATCATCAGCCACTTGCGCAAATATCTGATGCTGTTTCGTGGAACCACCATGGAGGTGGTTCAGGAAACGAAGATTACAGGGATTCTGGGCAACGGCCTGGCAGAAACGCTCGCCGGAAAGCCACTGGATTCTCTGAAGGAGCCCGGGGACGCCTGCACGCTCCCTGACGGCATCCTCGTGAAAACGCAATCGACAGCCGAGGGCACGCCCCGCTTCGAGTTCTGGCACAATGAAGAGGGCGAAGCAGCACTTCCCGCCAGCGCCCGTATGTCGGCGGCCGACTGGCAGGCCTCCGAAATCGCAGCGGGCGTCGCCTCCCTGACTACCGCCACACAAGAGTCCTTCGTGCCTCAGATGCTGAACTGGCAGCATGTGGGCGGCGTGCATTTCAAGAAAGGCTGCTACACGGGTCAGGAAGTGATTGCCCGCATGCACTTCCTCGGGCAATTGAAAAAGAGCCTTTTCCGCTTCCGTATTGAACAGTCAGAAGACCTGCCAACCCCCGGAACCGCATTGTTTGCCGGCGAGCGGTCAGTTGGAGAAGTGGTCAACGCGATCAAATACCGCGACGGCAGCGTTGAATTACTTGCGGTAGTTCGCCACGATGCCGCTGAAAACGCCTTGCATCCGGAGGGCCTGTCAGAGGTGACGCTGGAGCCAATGCCACTGCCCTACCCGGTGCCCGAAAGGGAAAAAAGCGCACAATCAGATACATAAGTTGACAGGCAAACGCGCCAGAATTTGCTATTTTGCTATGTAATAGCTCAAATGTTTGATTGTTCCGGCAGGGCCATCAGCCGGAACCTACACGCGGACCTCTACTGACCATGTCGAATATTGTCGAAACCATCAAAGCCGATCTCAACGCTGCCATCGAAAACGATAAGCTGGTGCTGCCCACCCTTCCGGAGGTGGCCCTTCAGGTCAGAGATATTGCGCAATCCGAGGATTCTTCAATCGCCGATCTGGTCAAGGTCATCAGCAATGACACGGCGCTTTCCGCACGCATCATCCGGGTAACCAACAGCCCGCTGTTTCGCGGCAGTCGCGCCATCGAGAACCTGAACATGGCGGTCAGCCGACTGGGCATGGCCTACACCAGCAACCTGGCCATGGGCCTGGCCATGGAGCAGATGTTCCAGGCCACGTCCGACATGATCGACAAGCGCATGCGCGCTACCTGGCAGACCAGTACCGAAGTCGCGGGCGTGTGCCATGTTCTGGCGCAACACTACACGAAACTCAAGCCCGACCAGGCTACCCTTGCAGGTCTGGTGCATCTGATCGGTGTTCTACCCATCCTGCGTTATGTGGAAGATCAGGATATCCAGATCAGCAGTATCATGCTGGATAACGTGGTCGATGAGCTGCATCCCAAGATCGGGGCGACCATCCTCAAGAAGTGGGATTTCCCGAAAGAGCTCCAGAACGTTCCCCTGGAATACGCCAACTTCAACCGGGAAGTTCCGACGGCCGACTATGCGGATCTGGTGATGGTGGCCAATCTGCAGCTGGTTGCGGGGTCAGAGCACCCCTGGAATGAAATGGACTGGACGAAGATTTCGGCGTTTGATCGTCTTGGGTTGGATCCAAATATCGACATGAGCGAGGAAGAGGATCTGAACGCCCAGATGGAAGCGGCTATGGCGCTGCTTCAGTAATTTTTTGCCTCTGGGAGTTTGGCCGCCCGTCTTCAGGATGGGGTCAGGCTCCCAAAACACGCTGTGAATACTTCCCTGTACGCTCGGCTCCGCCATCCATGGCTCCGCACGGTTTTGGGAGCCTGACCCCATCCCGAAGACTACTTGCGGGCATGCCCTCAGCTCTTCTTGTATCTCTCGATCAGCTCAGCTTTGCTTGGCAACGCCCAGTTAACGGTGGGCTTTCCCTGCTGCTCCAGCCAGTCGTTGGCCTTTGAGAAATGCTTGCAGCCGAAGAAGCCCCGGTAAGCGCTCAGTGGCGAGGGGTGGGGGCCGTCGAGGACCAGATGTTTGTTGCGGTCGATGTGCTGGCCTTTCTTTTTGGCGTAGCTGCCCCATAACAGAAATACCACGCCTTCCCGCTCGCGGTTGACGGTTTCGATGACTTTGTCGGTGAAGGTTTCCCAGCCTTTACCCTGGTGGGCGCCGGCCTGGCCCTGAACGACGGTGAGGACGCTGTTGAGCAGCAATACGCCCTGCTCTGCCCAGGGCTGCAGGCAGCCGTGGTCGGGGGGAGCGATGCCAAGGTCGTCCTGGATTTCCTTGAAGATGTTTACCAGAGACGGCGGGATGGCCACGTTCGGGCGTACGGAGAAGCACAGGCCGTGGGCCTGGCCGGGGCCGTGGTACGGGTCTTGTCCGAGAATAACGACTCTTACGTTATCCAGGGGCGTGCTGTTGAGGGCGTTGAAGCAGTGTTGGCTCGCGGGGAACAGGACTTTGCCGGCCTGTTCCTCGGCGGCGAGGAATTCCGCCAGGCCCTGCATGTAGGGCTGGCGAAACTCTTCCGCGAGATGATCTTTCCAGCCCCGGTCGGGCCTGAGCTGGCTGGCCAGTACCTCAACCGGGCTCATGGATCAGTCCTCGTCTTTCCGGCTTTCCGCCTTGTGCTCCGGGCGCATGGCCGGGAACAGGATAACGTCGCGAATTGACGGCGAATTGGTCAGCAGCATGGCCAGGCGGTCGATACCGATACCTTCGCCCGCTGTAGGCGGCAGGCCGTATTCCAGGGCCATCACGTAGTCCTCGTCATAGAACATCGCCTCGTCGTCACCGGCGTCTTTCTCGGCCACCTGGGCCTGGAAGCGTTCCGCCTGGTCTTCGGCATCATTCAGCTCCGAGAAGCCGTTGGCGATTTCGCGCCCGCCCACGAAGAACTCGAAGCGCTCGGTGACGAACGGGTTGCTGTCTTTGCAGCGCGCCAGGGGCGACACTTCTTTTGGATACTCGGTGATAAACGTCGGCTGCATCAGGCGATGCTCGGCGGTTGCCTCAAAGATCTCGATCTGCACCTTGCCCAGGCCCCAACCTTCCTTGAGGTGAATACCCAGATCTTTGGCGACCTGACGGGCACTGGCGTCATCCGCCAGCTGCTCGGGCTTGATATCCGGGTTGTAGCGCAGGATGGCATCGACCACGGTCAGGCGCTCGAAGGTTTTGCCGAAATCGTACTCAACAGTCTCTTCGCTGCCATCCGCCAGGGTTCGGCTGTTCACCACGGTGGTCGTGCCCAGCACTTTCTGAGTAATGGTGCGCAGCATGTCCTCGGTAAGATCCATCAGGTCGTTGTAGTCAGCGTATGCCTGATAAAACTCCACCATGGTGAACTCTGGATTATGACGGGTGGAAAGCCCCTCGTTCCGGAAGTTCCGGTTGATCTCGAACACCCGCTCAAAGCCGCCAACGACAAGGCGCTTCAGGAACAATTCCGGGGCAATACGCAGGTACATGTCGATACCCAGCGCGTTATGGTGGGTCACGAAGGGCCGCGCCGTGGCGCCGCCAGGAATCACCTGCAGCATCGGGGTTTCAACTTCCATGAAGTCCCGGTCGGTGAAGTACTGACGCATGGCGCTGATGATCTTCGAGCGCGCATAGAACACCCGACGGCTGTCCTCGTTGACCATCAGATCGACGTAGCGGTGGCGGTAACGGGCTTCCGTATCGGTCAGGCCCTTGTGCTTTTCAGGCAACGGGCGCAGGGACTTGGTGAGCAACACGTACTCGTCCATGGTCACGTAAAGATCGCCCTTGCCTGATTTGGACAGGGTGCCTCGCACGCCCACGATGTCCCCCAGATCCCAGTGCTTGGTGTCTTTCTGGACATCCTTGGACGCGTAGATCTGGATCCGGCCAGTCATGTCCTGGACCACCTTGAATGCCTTGCGATCGAGCATCATGCGGCCGGCAATGGCCACCTTGATACCGAGGGACTCCAGCTCTTCCTTGGTTTTTTCACCGTATTTCGCCTGCAGTTCGGCGGCGGTGGCGTCACGACGAAAGTCGTTCGGGAAGGCGTTGCCCTGGTCGCGCATTTCTGACAGTTTGGCGCGGCGCTCGGCAATCAGCTTGTTGTCCTCATGCGGTGCGGCATTCTGAGTTTGATCAGTCATTTTGGCTCACTAGGAATCGGGTTGTCCGGGTTAGCGTGGCAAAGGCGCTGGTTACAGCGCCATCTTCAGGCTGGCTTCGATGAACTTGTCAATGTCACCGTCCAGCACCGACTGGGTATTACTGGTTTCTACCTTGGTGCGCAGGTCCTTGATACGGCTGTCGTCCAGAACGTAGGAACGGATCTGGCTGCCCCAACCGATGTCGGCCTTGGCGTCCTCGGCTTTCTGTTTCTCGGCGTTGCGCTCCTGCATCTCACGCTCAAACAGCTTCGCCTTGAGCTGTTTCATGGCCTGGTCCTTGTTCTGGTGCTGGCTTCGACCAGCCTGACAGGCCACGACAATACCGGTGGGATTGTGAGTCAGACGCACCGCCGACTCGGTCCGGTTAACGTGCTGACCACCAGCGCCGGAGGCACGGTAAACATCCACCCGAAGGTCCGCCGGATTGATTTCAATTTCGAAGCTGTCATCCACTTCCGGTGACACAAACACGGAAGAGAAAGACGTGTGCCGACGGTTGCCGGAATCGAACGGTGACTTGCGCACCAGACGGTGAACGCCGGTTTCGGTACGCAGCCAACCATAGGCATAATCGCCCTGGATGTGAATGGTGGCACTCTTGATGCCCGCCACTTCGCCCTCCATCAGTTCGACTATCTCGGCCTTGAAGCCGCGGCGCTCGGCCCAGCGCAGATACATGCGCAGAAGCATGTTGGCCCAGTCCTGGGCTTCGGTGCCACCAGAACCGGCCTGTATGTCGAGATAGGCGTTGTTGGCGTCCATTTCGCCGGAGAACATGCGGCGGAATTCAAGCTTCTCGAGCTCTTTATCAAGACCCTCAAGATCTGACTCGATCTCGGCAACGGTGCCCTCGTCCTCTTCTTCTGCGGCAATATCCAGCAGGCCCTCGGCGTCTTCCAGGCCGGAGGTGAGGTTGTCGATGGTCTTGACGATCAGTTCAAGGTCGGCGCGCTCTTTGCCCAGAGCCTGTGCCCGCTCCGGGTCGTCCCAGACGCTTGGCTGCTCCAGTTCGCGCTCAACTTCGATCAGTCGTTCACTACGCTGATCGTAGTCAAAGATACCCCCTGAGCGCTTCAGTGCGCTCACGAAGCTCTTTAATCTTCGTCACAATGGGATTGATTTCCATGAAACCCTTACTCGCTCTAGAAAATGGAGAGTAAAAACAGAGGCGGGATTCTACCGGAAATCGGTTTGTAAATCAGCCTGCGGGTTTCCGTGAATCAGGCAAGAGGCTCGAGGTAATCCACCAGAAGCTGGAGATTGGTGCGCCCCCGGAAGGTATTGGCATCCGGCTTGTAAACCACCCGAGCACCGGTACGGGTGTAGTCGGGCACTTCCGGGCCGGTATTAAAGGCAATACCGTCGATGATCCCGCCGCCTTCGACAGGTTGCAACACCAATTTCAGATGGTTTTCGCCGACTATCCGCTGGCTGACCACCCGGAACTCGCCGTCGAACAGTGGCTCCGGGAAATGCTGCCCCCAGGGGCCGGCGCGTTTGAGCAGCGCGGCGGTGTCCAACGACAGTTCACTTGCGCCCAGAGGCCCATCGGTTGTGATCGCCGCCTCCAGGTCCTCGGCCGAGAGGGTGTCTCGAACGGCGCGATCGAAGGCCTCGGAAAAGGCATCCAGATCATCCCTGGCGAGGGTCATGCCCGCAGCCATCGCGTGACCGCCAAACTTTTTCATGATCCCCGGATGACGTGAGTCGACCACGGCAAGCACATCCCGGATATGAAGCCCGGGAATGGAGCGAGCAGAACCTTTGATGTCTACGCCGTTTTCGTCCGGCGCAAAGGCAATGGTCGGTCTATGGGTCTGCTCACGGATACGGGCAGCCAGGATTCCGATAACGCCCTGGTGCCAATCGGTATCGAAAAGCGCAAGCCCCCAGGGCAGTCCATCCAGGTCCAGCGACATTGAAGACAGCAGATCCTGGGCCTGGGCTTTCATGTCTTTTTCTATGGTGCGGCGTTCACGATTGAAGGTGTCCAATTCCCGGGCCAGTCGGCGAGCCTCGTCCGGACTGTCTGCCAGCAGGCAGGCAATCCCGATACTCATGTCATCAAGCCGGCCCGCAGCATTCAGGCGAGGACCAACCACAAATCCGAGGTCGGTTGAGCTGATCGCCGTGTGGTCCCGACCCGCGACTTCCAGCAGCGCCAGGATACCGGGGCGGGCCTCACCCTGACGTATACGGCGCAGGCCCTGCTCAACGAAGATCCGGTTGTTGTGGTCCAGAGGCACAACATCAGCCACGGTGCCGAGCGCCACCAGATCCAGCAGGCACCCCAGGTTAGGCTCGGGATCAGGCAGGCGATTGGTTTCCCGGAGCTGCTTGCGCAACGCTGTGAGCACGTAAAACATGACGCCAACACCGGCCGCGTTCTTGCTCAGGAAAGGACAACCCGGCTGGTTTGGATTGACGATGGCATCGGCATCCGGAAGCTCTTCGCCGGCCAGGTGGTGATCGGTCACCATCACTTTCACGCCAAGTTCCTTGGCCGCTCGAACACCTTCAACCGCGGATATGCCGTTATCAACGGTGACCATCAGGTCTGGGAGCTGACCCTCGTCGCGCAGGCGTTCAATAATACCCGGCGTCAGGCCGTAGCCATCGGCAAACCGGCTGGGAACGCGAAAGTCGATACTCTGCAGACCCAGCATGGAGAGTCCAAGCATGGCAACGGCTGTACTGGTAGCACCATCGGCGTCGAAATCGCCGAGCACAAGCACCCGCTGCTGCTGATCGATAGCCTCGGCAAGAAGCTCAACGGCCCGGTCAATACCCCTCAGAGACAGGGGTGAAGCCAGGTGTTTCAGGGTGTAGCTCAGCTGCTCATCGGAGGTAACGCCACGGGCAGCGTAGAGGCGGCGAAGCAAGGGAGGCAGGTTTTGCCCCCAATCCGGAAAGGTATCGGGCTGGGGGCGACGCAGGATCTTTTTTGGTGTCATACCCGATCAGGCGTTTTTCCAGTGCTTGGCAATGAATGCCTGCACACCGTCGATATTGTTATCCAATACGGTATACCGCTCTTCCCGCTCGAACAGGTCGGCCATATGCGCCGGCAGCGGCGGCTCTACACTGACGCCAGACTCTGCCACGGCATCCGGGAACTTGGCCGGGTGTGCGGTACCCAGGGTAATCATTGGCACCGCCTGATCACGGCGGCAGTTGCGCGCTGCACGGACGCCGATGGCGGTGTGAGGATCCAGCAGATACTCGTTCTGCTCGTAGATCTCACGAATGGTGTCGCAGGTGGCCTTGTCGTCCACCGCATCGCTGTCAAAAAGCTTGCGCGCATGCTTCCAGCGATAGTCCTCGATACTGACGGGCCCCTTCGCAGCGTTTTCCAGCAGGGTTTTAACCGCCAGCCCGTCCCGGCCGTGGAGATCAAAGAGCAGGCGCTCAAAATTGCTGGACACCATGATATCCATACTCGGAGACAGGGTGTGTTCCAGTTGGTGCTGCTCGTATTTGTTACCACTCATGAAGCGATGCAGGATATCGTTACGGTTGGTGGCAATGACCAGCTGGGAGATTGGCAGCCCCATCTTCTTGGCAAGGTAGCCGGCAAAGATATCGCCGAAGTTCCCGGTGGGCACAGAAAACGCCATGCTCCGATCCGGACCGCCCAGTGCCAGGGAGGCATGGAAGTAGTAGACGATCTGGGCCATGATCCGGGCCCAGTTGATGGAGTTGACAGCTGCCAGCTGGGTTTTGCCACCCAGGAACGACTGGTTGCCGAAACTCTCCTTCACCATGCGCTGACAGTCGTCGAAGTTGCCACGCACTGCAATGTTGTGGATGTTTTCACCCTGGACGGTGGTCATCTGACGGCGCTGAACCTCTGACACCCGCTGATAGGGGTGCAGAATGAAAATATCCACGTGCTCGCACCGGCGACAACCCTCAATGGCAGCCGAGCCGGTGTCACCGGAGGTCGCTCCCATGATAACCACGTGCTGCTTGCGCTTCTCCAGAACATAGTCGAGGAGACGCCCTAACAGCTGGAGGGCGAAATCCTTGAACGCCAGCGTCGGGCCGCGGAAAAGCTCCATCACCCACTCGTTGGTATCCAGCTGAACCAGTGGGGCCACGGCCTTGTGGGCGAAAACCGAGTAGGTCTCGTCCAGCATCTTGCGGAAATCATCCGCAGGGATAGCGTCATCCACGAACGGGTACATTACGTTGAACGCCAGCTCACTGTACGAAAGCCCGCGCCAGCTCCGGATTTCTTCCAGATCAAAATGTGGCAGGGATTCAGGAACATAGAGGCCGCCGTCTGTCGCCAGACCGGTCAGCAGAACATCCTCAAAGCCCAGTGCGGGCGCTTCACCCCGCGTACTGATGTATCTCACGTTCGTACCTGTCAGTTGAAGTTTTCAGCGCGGATGCGGACAACATGGCCATCGGTGTCGGACAGAGCTTCCAACTCTTCGATCGCACGGTTGATCTGGCGCTCCTGAACGGTGTGGGTCAGGATGATCACCGGAATACGTCCGTCCTTCAGCTCGGATTCCTTCTGCATGATCGACTCGATATTGATGCCATGCTCACTCAGAATGGAGGCAATCTTGGCCAGCACACCCGGACGATCCAGAGCGGTAATGCGCAGGTAGTAGGCAGACTGGATGTCCTCCATGGACAGCACATCCAGGTCTTCCATGGCGTCCGGTGAGAAGCCAAGGTAGGGCACACGCAGCTTGCTTTCGGTCGCCACGGCACGAGCCACATCGACGATATCGGCAATAACAGCCGACCCGGTTGCCTCATCCCCTGCTCCGGGACCGTAATACATGGTCTGGCCAACGGCATCGCCATCCACCAGGACCGCGTTCAGGACACCATCAACCTGGGCAATCAGATGACTCTGGGGCACCAGGGTCGGATGCACACGCAGCTCGATGCCATCATCGCGGCGACGGGCAATGCCGAGGTGCTTGATGCGATAACCCAGCAATTCGGCGTGAGCAATGTCATAAGGCGTAATCTTCGAAATGCCTTCGGTGAAGCCTTTCTCGAACTGGAGAGGCACGCCAAACCCGGCCGATGCCAGTATGGTCAGCTTGTGGGCGGCATCAATGCCTTCCACATCAAAGGTCGGGTCTGCTTCAGCGTACCCAAGATCTTGGGCTTCTTTGAGAACCTCGGAAAATTCCCGACCGGCACGCATTTCGGTCAGGATGTAGTTCCCGGTGCCGTTGATGATGCCGGCAATCCAGTCAATGCGGTTTGCCGCCATACCCTCACGAACAGCCTTGATGACCGGGATACCGCCGGCGACACCCGCCTCGTAAGCCACCACAACACCAGCCTTCTCGGCCGCCTCGAAGATTTCGTTGCCGTGGACGGCAATCAGGGCCTTGTTCGCGGTAACCACGTGCTTGCCGTTGCGGATTGCCGCCAGCACCAGCTCTTTGGCCGCATCATAACCACCGATGAGCTCGACCACGATATCCACGTCGGGATCGTTCACCACGTCGTAAATGTCGGTGCTGAAGGGCACATCGCCGAGGTCCATATCCTCGCGGGCCCGGCGACTGGCAACCCGGGTAATCCGGATATTGCATCCGGCCCGACCGGCAATCAGCCTGGCGTTGCGGGTCAAGACATTAAAGGTACCGCCGCCGACGGTTCCCAATCCGCAGATTCCGACACTGACGTCTTTCAAACTCTCACCTCTGATCCCGAAGGGGTGCTGATGAATTATATTAGGCGGGCATAGTATACCGATTCAGGCCTCACTGAATAAGCCCTGAATCGGATCCTTCGAAAATACCGTGTAACGCATCCCGTACGATAGGTGCGCCAGGATTTCAGAGTAACCCGAGGCCTTCCGCCAGACGCTGGGCCGGGACATAGCCACGAACCATGTTGCCATCTTCCAGAACAATGGCAGGTGTCCCTGTGACCCCTACCCGGCCACCAAGCTCATACTGCTCGCCCACCGGATTTTCGCAACTGGCGTCGGGTACTGAGCGGCCGGCCTTGGCTGCGTCCATGGCCGCCTGCTGATCGTCAGCACACCAGACCGACTCATACTTCTTGAAAGACGCTGTATTGGGGCCGGATCGTGGAAACGCGTAGTAATTGACGGTAATGCCATAGTCATTCAACTGCGGCACCTCGTCATGCAGCTTCCGGCAGTAAGGGCAGTCGATATCAGTAAACACGTTTACCACGGCCTTTTCGTTTTTCGCCGGGAAGCTGATAACTCCCTTGTTACCATAGTCCGCCATCATTTCGCGACGGGCCTCCGTGCGGGCGGCTTCGGTGACATTGGCAATGCCCTGATCGGTAATCTTGAGAAGATCTCCCGTCATCAGGTACTGGCCATCCTCGGTCGCGTAGATGGTGTCGCCATTATTGCTCTGAACCTCATAGAGGCCCTTGGCTTCGGATTCTTTTACCGACACCACCTTGAGGCCGGGGACAGCCTGGGTCAGACGCTCGGAAATCCGGTCTTCCACTTCACCGGCACTGACGCTGGCCGCGCCAAAGGCACCCAGGACAACTCCAAGCGCCACAACCACATGTTTCATATTCATTCTGGCAAACAACCTTTTCCAGTAAGCAGTTAAACAACCCGGGCAGTATTGGCACAGGCCGGGAATCAATTCAATGCGACAAATACACAAAAAGAAAGTTCACCCCCAATCGCGGAACCGCCCCACGGCTAGCCCCTGGGATGGTGAGCCTGGTGCAGCGACTGCAGTCGCTGACGAGCCACATGGGTGTATATCTGTGTTGTCGAAAGGTCAGAGTGGCCCAGCAGCATCTGCACCACACGCAGGTCCGCTCCATGATTAAGTAGGTGCGTGGCAAAGGCATGCCTGAGTGTATGAGGCGACAGGTGTTTGCGAATACCCACTCGAACCGCGTAGTGCTTAATACGATGCCAGAAAGTCTGACGAGTCATCGCCGCAGCACGGTTGCCCGGGAACAGCGCATCGCAGGATCGCCCTTTAAGGAGTTCCGGCCGCCCTTCCTTCATATACTGCAGCAACCAGTCCACTGCCTCTTCACCCAGGGGGACCAATCTCTCCTTGTCGCCCTTGCCAGTGATCCGAACCACGCCCTGACGAAGGTTTACCTGATCAACCCGCAACTCGGTCAGCTCCGAGACCCGCAGACCGCAACCGTAGAGTATTTCCAGCATGGCCTTGTCCCTGAGCTCGATGGCAATTCCGGGGTCCGGCTCGGAAAGCAGCGCATCCACCTCGCCCTCGGTCAGCGAGTCGGGGAGACGCCGAGGCAGCCTGGGGCTGTCAATCCGAAGGGTCGGGTCTTCAGTAATCAGGCCTTCTCGCAGCAGAAACCGATAAAACCGCCGCAGCCCGGACAACCGCCTGGCCGCCGTGGAGCTCTTGACGCCCTGCGCGAGGCCACTGGACATCCAAGCCAGTAAGTCGGTTCTGCGAACATCCCTGAGCAGCGGCTTGCCAGGCTGACTTTCGAGCCATTCCGACAACCGCAACAGATCGCTCCGGTAAGCCTGGCGGGTTTTTTCGCCCAGTCCGTCCTCCAGCCAGATGGCATCAACAAACCTGACGATCACCGATTCATCTTCTGCTCTCATGGCAAGTTCCCAGACTGCATAGGTCCCACAACACACCAAGCATACCGAAACCTCAGACACAAAAAAGGCAGCCCTCGGCTGCCTTTTTCTGACTGCTGTTCAGCGCACTGCTGATCAGCCCAGCTTTTCCTTGATACGAGCCGCCTTGCCAGACAGGTCGCGCAGGTAGTAAAGCTTGGCCTGGCGAACATCGCCACGACGCTTCACACTGATGCTTTCGATCAGCTTTGAGAAGCTCTGGAAAGTACGCTCAACACCGACACCGTAGGAGATCTTACGTACGGTGAAAGAGGAGTTCATGCCACGGTTACGCTTGCCGATGACGACACCTTCGAACGCCTGAAGACGCTCACGGTTACCCTCGGTTACGCGAACCTGAACGACCACGGTGTCACCCGGCGCAAACGCGGGGATTTCCTTGGTCATCTGTTCTGCTTCAAGTTGACTGATGATGTTGTTCTTGCCGCTCATCGTAATGCTCCTGATACCCAATCTGTTAATGCCCTGATTATTCAGAGGCACCCGGTTCGTTCAAAATCTCTTCCAGCAGCTCACGCTCTTCCTCCGTAAACACCCGCTTTTCCAGCAGGTCGGGGCGTCGCTCCCGGGTTCGCCTCAGCGACTGCTTGAGCCGCCAACGCCGGATCTGATCATGGTGACCGCCCAATAAAACATCCGGCACCGCCTGACCTTCGTAAACCTCGGGCCGGGTGTAGTGCGGACAATCCAGCAAACCGTCGGCGAAAGAATCCTGCTCTGCCGACTGCGCATGACCCAGCGCTCCGGGGATGAGGCGTGTAACCGCATCGATAACAGCCATCGCTGCCAGTTCGCCACCGGACAGCACAAAATCGCCCAGTGACACTTCCCGATCGACTTCCGTCGCTATCAGGCGCTCATCAACACCCTCGTACCGGCCCGCCACCAGAATCAGTTGCTGTTCTGCCGCGAGCGACTCGACAACAGACTGGTTCAGCGTCTCACCCTGGGGCGACAGGTAAACCACACAGGGGTTTCCGGGTGCCGATTCCCGTGCCGCATGGATTGCGTCCCTCAGGGGCTGAATTTTCATCAGCATGCCCGGGCCGCCACCATAGGGCCGGTCATCTACCGTGCGATGCCGGTCCTGGGTAAATTCACGGGGATTCCAGGTCCGAAAGGTCAGCAGACCATCCCGAACCGCACGCCCTGTGATCCCGTAATCCGTCACCGCACCGAACATCTCCGGGAACAGACTGACTGCGCCAATCCACACCCGTCAGAACTCCGGATCCCAGTCCACCACCATTTGCTTTGCGGCGAGATCAACACTCTGCACCACTTCGCCCGGCAGATAGGGGATCAGACGCTCACGTTGATCAATGGAGCCTGCTGTTGCCTGCACCACCAGAACATCGTTGGATCCGGTTTCCATCAGATGGTGCACTTTACCAAGGCACTCATCATCTACCGTGAACACATCAAGACCTTCCAACTGAAACCAGTAGTACTCCCCATCGGGAAGCGGCGGCAATTCAGCAGTGGAAACCCTGACTTCGGCACCACAATACGTGCGGGCCAGATCACGGTCGTTAATACCTTTCAGCCTGACGACGATCCCCTGCCCCTGGCGGCGGCCTTCCTCAAGCTTGGCCGGAATACGCTTGCCATCCAGATCAAGAGTCCAATCGGGATAGTTCAGTATTCCTTCCTTGGGGTCTGTGTAGGAAAAGACTTTAAGCCATCCTTTGACCCCAAACACCGAGGTAATCCGGCCGATCACAGTTTCCTGCGAATTCTGTGTCATGCCATAAACCCCGGTGTCAGTACTGTCTTACCCAGCAGCCTTCAGCAGCTGTGCAACGCGCTCGCTGGTCTGCGCGCCCTGACCGAGCCAGAAATTGACACGATCACGATCAACGCGAAGACTCTCTTCCTGACCACGGGCTACCGGGTTGAAGAAACCTACGCGCTCAATGAAACGACCGTCGCGGGATTTGCGGCTGTCGGTGACTGTCAGATGGTAGAACGGGCGCTTCTTGGAGCCGCCACGAGCCAAACGGATAATTACCATTTAACCAATATCCTGTTCTGTTGAACGAACTTTGTACGATTCACGCCTGCTGAACACCAGCTGACGCGAAGACCCATACTCGAAAGGGGCGCTATTCTATGCTAAAAAAGCGCCAAAGAAAACAGCAAAACCAGTTGTTTCCCCGTTTTCCATGTAAGGCTTTTTACATACGGCCAAACGGGGGCATTCCGCCTCCCCCACCGCCGCCAGGGGGCATCATGCCGCCCATGCCGCGCATCATATTCGCCATACCGCCTTTCTTGCCAAACTTTTTCATCATCTTCTGCATTTGCTTGTGCTGCTTCAGCAGACGATTGACGTCCTGGATCTGGGTTCCAGACCCCGTGGCGATACGGCGCTTGCGGGAATTGTTGATCACATCCGGGTAACGCCGCTCTTTTGGCGTCATGGAGCAAATGATCGCCTCCATCTGCCCCATGGACTTGTCGTTGACCTGTTGCTGCGCCACCCGGGCCATCTGCCCCATGCCGGGCAACTTGTCGAGCAGGCCACCGATGCCACCCATGTTCTTCATCTGCTGAAGCTGATCCCGAAAATCCTCCAGATCGAAGCTTTTGCCCTTCTTGATTTTCTTGGTGAGCTTCTGGGCCTTCTTCTGATCAAGCTTGCGCTCTGCCTCTTCGATCAGCGAGAGCACATCGCCCATACCCAGGATCCGGGAGGCAACCCGGTCCGGATAGAACGGCTCCAGCGCATCAGACTTTTCACCAACACCCAGGAACTTGATCGGCTTACCGGTAATGTGACGAACAGACAAGGCGGCACCGCCACGGGCATCGCCATCGGTCTTGGTCAGCACCACGCCGGTCAGCGGCAGGGCATCGTTGAACGCCTTGGCGGTGTTGGCGGCATCCTGGCCCGTCATGGCATCGACCACGAACAGGGTTTCAACCGGGTTGACCGCTTTATGCAGCCGACCAATCTCTCCCATCATCTGTTCGTCGACGTGGAGTCGGCCGGCGGTATCAAGAATTACCACATCAATGTGCTTCTTCCTGGCCGCGGCAATGGCACCCTCGGCAATATCAACCGGGTCCTGATCGGCAGTGCTCGGGAAGAACTCGACACCCACTTCGCCAGCGAGGGTTTCCAACTGGCGAATCGCCGCCGGACGGTAGACGTCGGCGCTGACCACCAGGACGGATTTTTTCTGCCGCTCTTTAAGGAAGCGCGAGAGTTTGGCGACCGTGGTCGTCTTACCTGCACCCTGCAGACCCGCCATCATGACTACGGCCGGCGGCTGGACGTTCAGATTGAGGGATTCATTACCCTCGCCCATGACGCGTTCCAGCTCCTGCTGGACAACTTTCACAAAGACCTGGCCCGGCGTCAGACTGCGCTGCACCTCCTGGCCAATGGCACGCTTGCGGACGCCCTCAACAAAGTCCTTCACCACCGGCAGGGCGACATCCGCCTCCAGCAGCGCCATGCGCACTTCCCGCAGGGTGTCCTTTATATTGTCATCAGTGAGGCGCGCCTGGCCGGAAATCTTGCGCAGACTGCCGGAAAGTCGGTCTTGGAGGTTCTCAAACATGTTGCTCTTCCGTACCCCGGATAAATTGAGTGCGTGAATCGGCAGAGCCGGCGACGACTCCTTGATTCCAGTTGCATAATCGCGACATTATAACCAGACTATCGCCCTGAAACGACCAGCCCGGTCAAATCGGCGCAAACCAGCGCCGATCCCCAGTCAGAACAGTGGTTAATAAGGAAGTCATGGGAACGCTGATTCTCGCGGTCACCTCTCTTTTTCTTTACAGCGTTGGTACCGCGCTGCAGGCCCTGCATTTCAGGGGCCGGGTTCAAAGCAACATTGCCATTACTACCCTGATTGGCGTTCTCGCCCTGACCAGCCACGGACTTCTCATTGGCCAGACAGTCCACCACGACGGCGGCTTCGATTTCAGTTTTTTCAAAAGCTCCGTGCTTATTTCCTGGCTGATCGTCTTCCTTCTATTGGGACTCAACCTTAAAAAGCCGGTGCAAAGCCTGTTTCTCGGCGTGTACCCGCTGGCCGGCCTCACCATTATTCTCGCCCTGGTTACCCATGGACCCTCGAGACTGGTGTCCGAGCAAAGCTACGGCATGCTCTCCCATATTGCGCTTTCGGTGACAGCCTACAGCCTCTTTACTCTGGCGGCCATCCAGGCGGTTCTACTTTACTTCCAGAATCGCCAACTGAAGCACAATTACAACAGCCTGCTGGTTCGTAACCTGCCGCCTCTGCAAACCATGGAGTCGCTGCTGTTCGAGATGGTCTGGGCCGGCGTCGTCATGCTGATTCTGGCCATTGTGACCGGCGCCCTCTTTATAGAGGATCTCTTTGCCCAGAATCTCGCCCACAAGACCCTGTTCTCGATCCTGTCCCTGCTTGTGTTTGTGGCGCTCCTGATTGGTCGTTACACCAAAGGCTGGAGGGGCATCACCGCCAGCCGTTGGACCCTCGCTGGCTGCGCACTCCTGATGCTGGCCTTCTACGGCAGCAAGTTTGTGCTGGAACTGATCTTCCAGCGCGGCGTCTGACACCGGAAGCACCGGTTATTCTCTTGACACAACGCTCGCCGAAACCCTATTTTCGCTACTTGTCAGCAATATAAGGACACCTCTTTTGAACGAAACATCGCTCACCGCGCTGTTTATTCTCCTGGTCGGACTGATCCTCCTTTCCGGTTTCTTCTCGAGCTCCGAGACGGGGATGATGTCGCTCAACCGATATCGTCTCAAACATATGGCCAAAACCGGCCATAAAGGTGCCAAGCGCGCCCAGGGCTTGCTGCAACGAACCGACCAGCTGATCGGCGTCATCCTGATCGGCAACAACTTCGTGAACATCTTCGCCTCTTCGATCGCCACGGTTATCGCGATTCGGGTCTGGGGCGATGCCGGCATCGCGATTGCCACCATCCTGCTGACCATCGTGATTCTGATCTTCGCAGAAGTCACTCCGAAAACCCTTGCAGCACTATTTCCCGAAAAAATTGCCTTTCCGGCCAGTTACATACTCGGTCCGCTGCTGAAAATCCTGTATCCGATTGTCTGGGCGGTGAACCTGTTCACCGGAGGCATACTGAAACTGCTGGGCGTTTCCGCCGCAGACGCTGCCAACGACCACCTCAGCCGGGAAGAACTGCGAACACTGGTGAACGAGGCAGGCGCCCTGATACCCGCCAAGCACAAGGACATGCTGGTCAGCATTCTGGATCTGGAAAAAGTGACCGTGAATGACATCATGGTGCCGAGAAACGAGGTAGTGGGTATCGACCTGGAAGACGACACCGACACCATTCTGCGCCAACTGCGCAGCAGCCAGCATACCCGGCTTCCAGTCTTCAAGGGCGACATCAATAACATTCAGGGCATACTGCACCTGCGCAGCGCTTCCAAACTGCTGCAACAGGAGGAAATCAACAAGGCCATGATCATGCAGCTTTGCCAGGAACCCTATTTCATCCCGGAAAGCACGCCCCTGAACACCCAACTGATCAACTTCCAGAAAGGTCGTCGACGGTTCGGCGTTGTTGTCGATGAATACGGCGACGTTCTTGGCCTCGCGACACTGGAAGACATACTTGAAGAGATCGTCGGCGACTTTACGACGGACTATGCCGCCACCAGCCCGGACATCATTCCGCAGGACAACGGCACGTTCATTATCGATGGCACTTCCGCCGTTCGAACCATCAACAAGACCCTGGGCTGGAAGCTCCCTACCGATGGCCCCAAAACCCTCAACGGGCTGATTACCGAAACCCTGGAGAACATCCCCGACACCAACGTCTGCCTGAAAGTGGACGGCCATCGGGTAGAAGTGCTGCAGATCAAGGACAATGTCGTGAAAGCAGCCATTGTGCACCCGAAAAAACGCAAAAAACGTTCTCTGTCACTGAAACAGTAAAACCCGGACACCTCCTCCCTATCGCGCTATAGACCCTTCGGTTATAGCGCCTTCCGTTCTTGAAAGATCAAAATTTAACCGCCAGCTTGACCCCCGGTGATCCCCCACCAACACTGAAGGAGCGTGCGATACAAAAACAATCACAAGGAATACGTCCATGAGTCTGACACACACGTTTGGCCTGCTCGCCCATCCCGACCGGGAGTGGGAGGCGATCCGCAATGAATCCGAGACTGTCACAAGACTGTACGCCGGCCACATTCTGCTGCTGGCATTGATCCCTGCGGTTGCCGGCTTCATCGGAACAACCCAGGTAGGCTGGCAAATTGGTGATGGCCAGATCACCAAACTGTCGGTAACGAGCGCACTCCAGCTATCCACACTTTTCTACGCGGCCATGCTTGCCGGCATTTTTATACTCGGCAAGTTCATTGATTTTTTCGCCGCAACGTATGATGCGGTGGAACGGACGCCCAGAGGCGTTGCTCTGGCGGCGTACACGGCAACCCCGATTTTCCTGATTGGCGTAATCGCCGCGTATCCGAACATATGGGTGAATATGCTGGCAGGCCTGGTGGCGGTTGCCTACGCGGTCTACCTGCTTTACGAAGGGCTACCGATTCTGATGAAGATCCCGGCGGACAAGGGGTTCATGTTCGCTTCTGCAGTCCTGACGGTTGGCCTGGTTATGTTTGTTGCCCTGCTCGCCATCAGTGTCGTTATCTGGAGCATGGGCATAGGCCCGGTTTACGTCAACTGACCGCAAATTCTCTTGCAAGTCAGTTATCTGCACGAGGGTGCCTGTTGGGCACCCCGTGTTTTTTTGAATTTGCTCCCACGTTAGCGTTTGGTCATGTTAACTTTGGGCAAAATGCGGTAAATTTAACCAATAACGAGAATCCAAGGATTTCAAGCTCGGTCATGTATCCGGTTGAGGCGTAAACAGGAGTCTGCCATGAACAAGCAGTCCGGCATACATTACCTCCGCGAACACAGGGAAGCCGGAAGTAACAGACCGGTTCCTGCGGAGGTCACCCGCATCCGGGACACGGTTGTCGCCGGGCTCGGTGATTTGCTGCAGGGCGCCTTCGACGCCGTCGACGATTCACTGTTCGAGCTGGCCAATAATGCCCGCAGCAACAACGAACAGAACCGGTACTTCGAGGCGATGCGTGAAATTCGCATCAAGCGCAAGGGTGTCGAGCGGCATTTCCAGAACACCGTTGCCCAATATTTTGCCACCCCCCCTCACACCGGACCGCTTCAGGAAGAACAGCTGAGCAAGCAGGCCAGCGCCGACACTCTTGCCCTGGTCGGCAATGACGACCTTGAGGAGCAGGTTGCCCTCAACGCCATGATCACAAAGGCAAAGGCGCACTTTCAGGGCCCACTGCTGCAACTCCAGACCCGTTTCAGTCAGGTGTACCCGGAAGCCACCGACGAATCACCGGTCAATCCGATGGCACCGGAACACCTTTGCAGTGCGTTCACAGAGGCAATACAGGCCCTTGAGATCCAGATTCGTGAGCGCCTGATCCTGCTCAAGCAGTTTGACCGCTATGTTGTGTCCAACCTCGGCATGCTGCTGGACGAAGCCAACCGCATACTGATCCAGGCCGGCATCATTCCGAACTTCCGTTATCACGGCAAATCCGGTCAGCATCATGAGGCCTCGGGAAAACAGAGCTCAAGCTCAGAGAGAGACGAATCGAATACAGCAAGCACTGAAACTCTGGAAGGTGGCCGGGAAGCAGCGGGTAGTAGCGCTGTGTTCGAACAGATCCGTCAGATGCTTGCATTACAGAGGGCCAACGCAGGCATACCTCCTCGAGCATCTGATCCCTCCTTGCGAGTTATCGGCGACTCTGAATTAGCGAGCCTGCTCAATGCGCTGCCACTTGCTGGCGCACATTGGCAGAATCAAAGCAATTTAAGTGATGGCGAGCCACTAAGCTTAGACCTCAGACAACTGGTCCACCAGCTACTTCAGGAAGAAGCTGACCAAGGTGATGGACGGCAACCCGCACTCAACGAAGTTGATGAAGACCTGATCAATCTCGTCTCCATGCTGTTCGAGTTCATTCTCGACGACTACAACCTCTCTGCTCCCGTCCAGGTTCTGATAAGCCGTCTGCAGATTCCGATCCTGAAAGTGGTTATGCGAGACAAGAGCTTTTTCAGTCGCGCCACACATCCTGCTCGCAGGCTGCTAAATTCGCTTGCCAGAGCGGGTATTGGCTGGAGCAATAGTGACGAAAAGTCAAAGGATAAGCTGTATGGACAGATTCATAATATCGTTCAGCGAATCCTCAACGAATTCGATGGTGACATTTCTCTTTTTGAAAAGCTCAATCAGGAGTTCGAGGAGTTTCTAGAGCGCGAGAATCGCAAAGCATCGCTTGTCGAACAGCGAACCCGAGAATCCGAGAGGGGGCGAATTAAATCCCAGGCGGCGCAAGAAACCGTCGACAACCTTCTGAAAGAGAAGGTTTCCCGTTATAAAATGCCGCAACCTGTTCACGATATCCTAATGAACGGGTGGAGCCGCGTTCTTTTCCTCGCCTATCTCAGAGACGATGTCGAACACCGATGGAATTCAACCGTGAAAGTTGTTGATGACCTCATCTGGTGCTTGCACCCTCATCAGGAGGACAATGAACGAGACGAATGGGTACGCGTGGTTCCCAGCCTCCTGAAGTCGCTAAGGTCGGGACTCGAGGAAGTCTCCTATAATTCGTCAAAACTTGATGAAATGATGGGGCAACTGAAACACGAGCTTGCTGAAGCATTCCGGACCAACGCGGTGATTGAACCTCGCGAGGAAGCAGGTGCGACGCCAGTTGATGATTCAGAAAGCCACACTTCGAAAAAGGCTAACAGGCAGCAAGAATTGGAAGACGCAGCCGTGTCTGAATATGTCGCTCAGATAGACGGTATGCAGATCGGTAACTGGGTCGAGTTCAGCCTGGTTAATGGCGCAAACTTCCGCTGCAAGCTGTCCGCTATCATTGATGAGGCAGATTGCTTTGTCTTTGTGAATCGGATGGGGCTGAAAGTGATTGAGAAAACCCGGATTGAACTGGCCCATGAAATGCGCCGTGGCCGGCTGACTCTGCTTGAGCAGGGCGCATTGATTGATCGGGCCCTGGATGCGGTTGTCGGCACCCTCCGGAGCAAGACCGCCTGACGCCAATGCCTGAAAAAAGCAGTCCCAATGCCCTGCCGGCTGCCTACCGGCTTGGGCTTGCCTTGTCTCTGGCTCTTTTCCTACACACGCTCCTGCTTTCAGGCATCCCCTCGCCCAAGGAAGAACCAACGGCCACGCACAGAGAGAGTGTACGGTTCGAGCTGGTAGCCCCGGGCACTCACAGAACGGTTGCCGACCCGTCAGCTGACCCCAGTCCTCGTCGGGATGCACCACGGGTAACGCCGTTTGAGATTGATCCTCCTGAGCCGGCCCCCCTCTCCAAACCGGAGGTTGTGACATCCCGCGAGCCGCAAACCCCCGCCCCGACAAAGGCAACAAATACCAGCGTCCCCCGGAGCGAAGCCGCACAGTCAAGCGCCAGCTCTGCTGCCGGAGAAGAACCCGAACAGCTCCCTGAAAAAACGGAGGAGAGCATTACGAGGGTTACGGAGTCACCGGGCGAGCTCGACCCCTATGTGGTCAAACTGGCCGTCCATCTGGCCCATCAACTTGAAGAACTGAGAGTGCCGGCCATGAGGAGCCTCACTGACACGGTCGCTATGGAAGTCGAACTGCAGTTGCTTGGAAATGGCGCCCTGACCCGGGCAAGGGTTCTGAAATCAACAGGAATCAAGCCAATCGATGAAGCTGCATATCGGGCTGCGCTGGCGGCTAGCCCCTACCCCCAGCCACCGAAGGATAGCGGGAGCGCGAACCGCTTCGAGGTGGAACTGTTGTTCACCCCGAAACGGCTCTGAGCGGCAGTGATCAGGCTTCTGCCTGCTTCGCCGCCTCTTTGACAAGTTTGGCCAGCTCACCGCTCTCGGACATTTCGAGAACAATGTCACATCCGCCAACGAGCTCACCATTGATGTACAGCTGGGGATACGTGGGCCAGCTGGAGTAAACCTTCAGGGCTTCACGAAGCTCCTGGTTATCCAGAATATTGACGAACGCAAAGCGTTCGCCGCAGGCCATTACCGCCTGTACGGTTTTGGCCGAGAAGCCACACTGGGGTGCCTGTGGGCTGCCCTTCATGTACAGGATGATCGGATTCTCTTCAAGCTGGCTCTTAATGGTTTCATTGATATCCATGAACATTCACCTCTGTTGGAACAGTCTTGCCACACGGCAATTTTCTAGACGCCATTGTACACGGGTGCCGAACACCTCACCAAACACCTTGATTTGACCTCGAGCAACACTGGCAGTTCCAGCCCGGCCACAGCGTTGTCATACCTGCTCCGAAGGGCTAGACTTGATGCCCCATTTTTTCAGCCAACGTTCAGGCAATCCCGCCAGCAGCGGGGTTCGGTGAGATAAGGGCCATTGCATGGCGGCAAGACATTTTCTGACATTGAATGACATGACAACCAACGAGCTGGAAAGCCTGGTTGATCATGCCACAGCATTGCGCAACGAGTGGCGGCAAGGGAAGGTTCGGGACTCCCTCAAGAACCGTGTCCTTGCGATGATCTTCGAAAAATCATCAACGCGAACCCGGGTTTCTTTTGAAGCCGGCATGACGCAGCTCGGCGGCTCCGCAATGTTCCTGTCGCCACGGGATACCCAGCTTGGCCGGGGCGAGCCGATAGAAGACTCGGCTATCGTTATCTCCAGCATGGTTGATGCGGTGATGATCCGCACCTTTGCCCATGAAACCGTGGAGCGCTTCGCGGCTGCATCACGGGTGCCGGTGATCAATGCGCTGACCGATGACTTTCACCCCTGTCAATTGCTGGCCGATATGCAAACATTCCGGGAACACCGCGGCAGTATTCGCGGCGCCACCGTAGCCTGGATCGGCGATGGCAACAACATGTGCCACTCCTACATCAATGCCGCCGCACAGTTCGATTTCAACCTGAACATCGCCTGCCCTGAGGGCTACGAGCCGGCAGAATCAATGCTCAAGGGCCACGAAGACCGGGTCAAAGTGTTCCGGGAGCCGGCCGAGGCGGCCCGAAACGCCCAGCTCCTGGTGACCGACGTCTGGGCTTCCATGGGCCAGGAAGACGAGCAGAAAGCCCGTGAAAGGGCGTTCAGTGGCTATCAGATCAATCCCGGGCTGCTCTCTGTGGCCGATAAGGATGTGCTGTTCATGCATTGCCTCCCGGCTCACCGTGGTGAGGAAATATCGGCGGACATGATGGAGCATCCTGCCTCCGTGGTCTGGAACGAGGCAGAGAACCGCCTGCACGCCCAGAAGGCTCTGCTCGAATTTCTCATCCTGAACCGGCTGGACTGATTCCATGAGCACAACCGCACAATCTCCGGCAGACTGGCTGCTCGAGGTCAACAACCTGTCCTGTGGCTACGGCGGGGATTCTGTGGTCAAAGATGTCAGCTTTGCCCTGAGCCATGGCGACATCGGCTGCCTGCTTGGGCCGAGCGGCTGCGGCAAAAGTACCATACTGCGCGCCCTCGCCGGTTTTCTTCCACTGAGTGGTGGCGAGATTTCGCTGCAGTCCCAGGCCATCAGCCTGCCCGGACGCACCCTGCCCCCGGAAAAGCGTCGGATCGGCATGGTGTTCCAGGATTACGCCCTGTTTCCGCACCTGACTATCGCTGACAACGTGGGGTTCGGTCTGCGGAATCTGAACAAGGCAGAGAAACGGCAGAAGGTCATGGAACTCCTGAATGTCGTGCACCTGCAGGATCTGGCCGACAACTACCCCCATGAACTGTCTGGCGGCCAGCAGCAGCGGGTTGCCCTGGCCCGCGCCCTGGCACCCGAGCCCACCCTGATTTTGCTCGATGAGCCGTTTTCCAATCTGGACGCGGATCTGCGCCGTCGGCTGAGCCTGGATGTTCGCGAAATTCTGAAGACGCTGGGCATCAGCGCCATTCTGGTTACTCACGACCAGCAGGAAGCCTTCGCCATGTGCGATCAGGTCGCTGTGTTGCGGGACGGCAGGATCCAGCAGTGGGACGTGCCCTACAACCTCTACCATGAACCGGCAAATCGTTTCGTTGCCAGCTTCGTGGGTCAGGGCGGATTCGTCCCCGGCACCGCCCTGGGGCCGGATACTATTGAATCCGAGCTCGGCGTGATCCACGGCAACCGGGCCTACAAATGGGAACCCGGCACCCTGGTAGACGTTCTGATCCGGCCCGATGACATCGTTCATGACCCCGACTCGGATCTGCAGCCCAAGGTGGTTGAGAAAACCTTTGCCGGCACTTCCACGCTCTACCGTTTCCGGTGTTCCGAAGACACAGAGTTCGAAGCCCTGTTCCGCAGCCACCTGGATTTCAACCTGGGTGAGCATGTGCCGGTGCGTGTCGAGGCGGATCACCTGATTGCCTTCGAACGCACCACCTGATTGAGAGATTCAGTTGTTGCAGACGCGCTCGACAGCATCCAGCCAGCCAGCATAGAGAGATTCTCGCAAAGCCGGGCGCATTTCCGGGTGGAACTGCCGCTCACATTCCCAGAGCGCGGAGATCTGCTCCAGGTTGTCAAAAACACCTGTCTGCAGTCCCGCAAGGTAGGCAGCTCCGAGAGCGGTTGTCTCTGTAACCCGGGGCCGGTCAACGGTGACATTCAGTATGTCGGCCAGGAACTGCATCACCCAGTCGTTCACCACCATACCGCCATCCACGCGCAACGATTCAAGTCGGGCGCCGTCGTTCTGGATCGCCCGCACCAGATCCTTGGTCTGATAGCAGACCGACTGCAGGCCGGCGGTAACGATCTCGCCAATGCCCGTATCCCGCGTCAAGCCCATGATGGCGCCGCGAGCATGAGGATCCCAATGAGGGGCTCCCAGGCCGGTAAACGCCGGAACCAGGTAAACCGGATTGTCGACTCCGACCGCCTCCGCGTGGGCGGAAGATTCATTGGCGTGGGCAATCAGCTTGAGCCCGTCCCTCAACCACTGCATGGCAGCACCGGCAACAAAAATACTCCCTTCTACCGCGTAACAGGGCTTGCCGTTTAGCCGATAGGCCATGGTGGTCAGCAACCTGTTCTCGGACCGAACGGCCTTATCGCCCGTATTGAGCATGAGAAAACAGCCGGTGCCGTAAGTGCTCTTGGCCATGCCCGGGTAAAAGCAGGCCTGCCCCACGAGAGCCGCGTGCTGATCCCCTGCAATGCCGGCAATCATAACTGGCGCGCCCAACCACTGTGCTTCAGCGGTGCCATAGTCTGCGGCGCTATCGAGTACTTCCGGCAGCAAGGCCCGCGGCACGCGAAACAGTGCCAGAAGATCGTCGTCCCAGTCCTGCTTGTGAATATTGAAAAGAGCCGTTCTCGAGGCATTGGTGGCATCGGTGCAGTGGGATTTTCCGTTCGTCAGGTTCCAGAGCAGCCAGCTGTCCACCGTTCCAAAAGCCAGTGCACCGGATTCGGCCCGGGCGCGGGCGCCCTCCACGTTATCGAGAATCCAGGCTATCTTGGTGGCCGAAAAGTAGGGATCAATTAACAGCCCGGTTCGTTCAACAACCGTGTCCTCATGGCCGTCGGATTTCAGCTTGGTACACCAGGACGCGGTTCGACGGTCTTGCCAGACAATGGCGTGGTAGATCGGCTCGCCGGTTGCCCGGTCCCAGATCACCGTGGTTTCCCGCTGATTGGTGATACCAATACCCGCCAGCTCCGAGGCGTCGATACCCGCTTTGTCGAGCGCGCCGCGACACACCGCCAGAGTGCTGTCCCAGATTTCCCGAGCATCGTGCTCCACCCAGCCATCTTTCGGGAAATACTGGTGAAATTCCTGCTGATCGGTTGCAACGCTGTTGCCCGTTTGATCAAAAACAATAGCACGGGAACTGGTTGTGCCCTGGTCGATGGCAAGCAGATAACGGGTCATGGACGGCCTCCTTTTGTTTCCCGGAATTCTAACAGCAGAGCAGACGGGAAAGGGTGACCGATATGGAATTTGGGAGCAGGCATAAAAAAGGGCCGGAAAACCGGCCCTAAAATGACGAATGAAACAAGGAAAGTTCGTAAGAACTACAACCTCAAAAGTCATCCCTTACGCTCTGCAGTATTGACCGGCCCGCCAAAAACTTCAGTAGTGCTTGTGTAGCTGCTTTGTTACATCAGGTGAGGCGATGGGGGTCTGGCTCACACAATGGAGTCCACGGGTTTTTTTCTGGGCCAGACCAGGCTGAATTTTGCACCGCCAAGCGTGTCGCTCCTGCTGACGAAGGCGTGCCCTCCGTGCCAGTAGAGAATCCGGCGAACAATAGACAAACCCAGGCCGTAGCCGCCGGAGGTTCGGGTACGGCTGTCGTCCAGTCGGGCAAACGCAGTAAACACTTTCTCCCAGTCTTCCTCTGGAATGCCGGGGCCATCGTCTTCAACGTCAACGCGACAGTTGTCCTCATCGAAATGACAGCTCACCAGCACCTTGCCAGCCGCGTAGCGTCCCGCGTTGCCTACCAGATTCTGGATCGCCCGATGCAGGTAGCGAGGCTCAATATCCGACAGCGCCCAACGTTCCGAGACCTCATCAATGTTGCCTTCGATACTCAGCTCGGGCCGAACCATCTGCTGCTCAGAGACCACCTGGCGGACAATGTCGGTTATCGAGGTTTCCTGTAGCGAGAAAACCGGGCCGCCCTGCTCCAGCCGCGCATAGGTCAGGATCTCATCAATCAGCTCGTCCAGTTCCTGGATATCGCCATCAATACCGTCCAGTTGCCTTTGCAGGGCAGCCTCGTCCTGGCAGTCCTCGATCATCTGGACGCCAAAGCGGATACGGGCCACGGGAGTGCGCAATTCGTGCGAAACCGCGTGAATCATTTCCCGCTGCACCTGCACCAGGCGCTGTATGTGTTCGGCCATACCGTTGAATGACGAGGCCAGACGGGTTACCAGCGTTCCCTCGCCCGCCTGGACCCGGGCGCTCATTTCTCCACGTGCGATTCGAACCGCTACCGACTCAACGGTTCTGAGATTACTGTCCACTTCCCGGAGCGCGAGGAAAACGGCAACGGCCAAAACCCCGCCAAGCACCAGGACCAGCAGCAGGACAACCGGCCAGGCCCAGGGATCAAACCCCGCGGGCATGTCAATCCGGTACAACTCACCGTCAGATAGCTGAACGATCACCCGTCCGCAACCGTCTGATTCGTCGGTGTAGAAGGCGAGGCCCCGCTCGGCGACCTGGTCCAGAACGTCAGAGTCCGGCAGCAGGTCGGCGTCGTCCAGGGTCTGCACTTGGACATTGAGAGAACGGGCCATTTGCGAGGCAACATTGAGACGATCATCCGCAGAGGCTGAATCAAGATGCCACCGGAAAATCAACCCAATGGTTTCTGACACATCCCGGTAGGGCTCGTTCAGGCGCAGCTGCAGGATTTCTCCGCTCAGTCCGGTTACCAGAACCCGATACCCAACGTCACTGTCGATGCCAACCACCTGGCCGTAGCCAAGTCGCTCCAGAGCCACCGGTGACAGGTTGAAACGGGAAGCAGCCCCCATGCGAAGATCAACCGTCGAACTCAGCCAGTGGTATTGCTGTAACGGTGCCGGGGCCGCAGCCAGCCAGCGCATCAGTGGCTCGGGGAAGCGTTCATGCCAGAATTGGGAGCGCACCGAGTTGATCCCGGTGAACAGCAGGACACATAAAAAACAACCAGCGCGGTCAGGCCGGCAAGGCGGGCATAAAGCTTGAGGAAGAACTTCAGGGGCATGGTACCAACCCTGGCATGGAACACCGGTATGCGGGCGAATGGCACACCGGCTCCAGAGACTGAATCGTCAGGCTTCCTTTACGAACAGGTAGCCTTTACTACGAACGGTCTTGATGCGTCGCGGATGGATGGGGTCATCGCCAATCTTGGGTCGAATCCGGGAAACGCGAACATCAATGGATCGATCCTGACCATCGTATTCAATACCACGCAAGGCGGTGAAGATTTCTTCCCGGCTAAGCACGCGGCCCGCGTTGCTGGCGAGCAACCAGAGCAAATCAAATTCGGCGCTGGTCAGATCAATGCTTTCTTCACTCAGCCAGGCCTCCCGCATGGAGCGGTCGACAACCAGATCATTGAACTGGAGGCGCACCGGTTCTTCGCCCCCTGCCTCGTCCGCCGACCCCGAGCCGGTTTCGGTCACCCGACGCAGCATGGCGCGAATCCGTGCCAGGAGCACCCGGGGTTTGACCGGTTTGCCAATATAGTCATCGGCACCCATTTCCAGACCCAGGACCTGGTCCAGATCGTCGGTTCGGGCAGTCAACATGATGATCGGACCGGAAAAGAAGGGGCGCACGCGTCGACAAATGGAGAGCCCATCCTCGCCAGGCAACATAAGATCCAGAACCACCAGATCCGGCTGCTCGTTACGGATCCGCTCTACCGCGGCACCACCATGAGTTTCCAGGGAGACGGTCAACCCGTTGCTTTCAAGGTATTCGCGGGTTAACTCCGCCAACCGCTCGTCGTCCTCGACAATCAGAATTCGCCAACTTTCGTTTGTCTGTTCCACGCCATCCATCTCTGGTTTTGTTATTCCGGTTTCAGGTCATTCTGTGTACCTGACGATACAGGCAACCTGCTGTAACAGCAATTATACATGCTATTCAGAAATATACATGGAACCGCTGCTTCGTTACACCCTGTGACAGAGCTCCCGTAACCGCCAATCGGACCCCGATGTCACAGACACGTCACCTGGTGGTCACCGATGTGTCATACCGGCTTCATAGGCTTGTCGGGAAATGGAAACAAAAGAGACGACGCCATGACCACACAAACCGCGAAAGCCCGCCGCAGCGCCCGTCGCCTGAAAACCGACATGACCCGGTGCCCCAGACAGGTCGAAGCGGCCCAGCGGCTGCGTTACCGGGTATTTTCGGAGGAATACGGCAGCGACCTGGGCGCACAAACGCCCGGCATCGACACTGACGAGTTCGATGCAGTGTGTGACCACCTGATCGTTACCGACCTGGATTCGGGCGAACTGGTAGCGACCACACGCATCCTGCACCAGAACGACACCAAAGATGTTGGCGGCTTTTATTCGGCCGGGGAGTTCGACCTGAGCGCCCTGGAGAGACTCCCCGGCACCATAGCCGAGCTGGGGCGCACTTGTGTTCACCCGGATTATCGCAATGGCGCGACCATCAGCCTGCTCTGGTCGGCAGTGGCCGAATATCTGGTTGAGCGCGGTGTTGACTACATGATTGGCTGCGCGAGCATCGGCATGTCTGACGGAGGCCTGAAAGCCTGGCGCATCGCCCGCCACCTCCAGACCGAGTATCTGGCCGATCCGGCCTTTCTGGTAAAACCACTTCGCGCGATGCCGCATCTGACACACACCCGAGACAGCGATCGACCGGTGGACGTTCCCGCGCTGATCCGAGCCTACATGCGTCTTGGTGCCCGTGTCTGCGGTGAGCCCTGCTGGGATCCGGATTTTCGCTGTGCCGACCTGTTGGTTGTGCTGGAGGTCAGTAAACTGGCCGGACGCTACAGCCGGCACTTCATGCGTTCGGCATCCTGAAGACGGGAATCTGGGATATGAGCTGGCTGAGACTCTCCGTTCGGATCACTGCCTTTATAGCCTTCCTTGCAGCCACCACAATGTTGGCCGCCGCTCTGCGGATCACTGAAATTGTTACCCGCAATGCTATCGACCGGACACCCTGGGCCAAATTCTGTTTCCGCTGGGCCTGTCGGTGCCTCGGACTGAATATACGCCAGCACGGCTCACCTTCCGACGAGACCGTTCTGTTCGTCAGCAACCACATCAGTTGGTCAGATATTCCGATTCTGGGAAGCCTGGCACCGATCCGGTTTCTGTCAAAAGCCGAGGTCGGCCAGTGGCCGGTCATAGGCTGGCTGGCACGACAGGCCGGCACGCTCTTCATTCGACGCGGCGGTGGTCAGGCCCGCCGGGTTCGGGACCAGGTCACCGGGAATTTGCGCGCCGGGGAGAGTGTCTTGATATACCCGGAAGGAACCACCAGCGCAGGTCTGACGGTATTGCCGTTCCATGGCCTGTTGCTCAAGGCCGCTCCAGAGAGCAGAACGCCGGTACAACCGATCACCATTGCCTATCGCCGGGAAGGCCGCCCCGACCATCTGGCTCCCTTCATTGGTGATGATGAGTTCCACCACCATTTGTTGCGGATGCTAGCCCAGCCTTCTGCCCGGGTCGACGTAGTCTTCCACGAACCTGTGCACCCGTCGGAAAAGATCCCGGCCGGAGAGTTCGCCGCCAGCCTGAGAGAGACCGTTCTGGAAGGACTGACCCGAATATACCGTGGTGAATACGACAGACCAGCAACCGAGTGCCTCAGAACAAGGGACGACCCTGGGCTACCTCATCTTCCGTCGCTTCACGGCGGCCAACGATCTCCAGATCAAAGTACAGGGTAAAGCCCGCCAATGGGTGATTGGCGTCCACCTTAACCAGGTTGCCATCAATCCCGACAACCTGCACGATCTGCGCTTCATCGCCCGTGTTGGTCTGGAACTTCATGCCAATCTGCAGGTTCTCGATACCTTCGAACAGTGAACGTGGCACCTTGCGCACCAGCTCGGGCTTGTGCTCACCGTACGCCATGGCCGGCGGTACCGTTACCTCGAGGCAATCGCCCACGTTGCGGTCTTTCACCGCCTGTTGGATCCCTTCAATAATCTCGGGACTGCCATAGACGAAGTGCAGGGGCTCACTGCCTTCGGAAGTATCAACCAACTCGCCGATCTTGTTCTTCAAAACATAGTGAACGGTAAAAACGTCGGGTCTTGCTTGTGAAGCTGTCATCAGGTTTTCGAGTTTCCTGTATCCGGTGGTGTTTCGAGCTGTTGCAGGCCATGAATAACCAGTCGCCGATCCAGCTTGTCCCGCAATCCTGAAGGGTTACGCAGGCCCATGCGCTCAAGCAGGGACCCGTAACGGCCTTCGTCATCCCGGGCCCGGAGGGCCTGTAACAGGGTTGACAGTTTACCACGGCGAGTGGCCGTTGCGGCCTTGAGCCCCTTAAGGGCTTTCCCCAACGTCAGCTCCTCATCGGTAAAGTCCCTGCCAAACGGGAACGGCGGAAACAGGCTGGCATCTCCCGCTGCCGCAACGGCACGACGAATGGCTTGCGGCGTATTGTTACACCAGTCGGCAGGCAGCCTGAACGCAGGATCCACCTTGCCCGCCTTCTGGGCTTTTTTCAGAAGCTCCTGCTGGAACCGGGAGTCTGCAATGCGGATCAGCCTCAGGAAGACCTGCTCGTCGGACTGGCCTCTCAGATCGGCAATCCCGTACTCGGTAATGACGATGTCCCGCAGATGGCGGGGTATGGTGCAATGACCATAATTGAACACGATATTGGACAGTACCTTGCCCTGGGATGATCGGGTGCTGCGCAGCGACAGGATCGACCGTGCGCCCGGCAGCTCGTGAGCCATGGCAACGAAGTTGTACTGGCCACCGACGCCACTAACCACACGACCATCCTCAAGACCATCCGATACGCCGGCACCGTTGAGGGTGTACATCATAGCCGAATTGATGAACCGGCCATGAACGCGCTGCGCCGCTTTCAGCTTCTGGTCTCCGAACCGGTGGTCATACAGGTGGTTGATGAAATTCACGCTGGTCATGCAGATTTTTGCACGCTGCTCGTCGGTCATTTCCCTGAGGTACTGGTAAAACTGCTCGGGACCAACGTAAAAACCGCCGTGCATGGCGATACCGCCAGTCAGCCGTTCCCCGAGGATGAGGGTTTCGATGGCCTGCCGGGCCTCCGGATTGTCCAGATCACCCTCGACCGACTGATCACCAATACGCAACCGGCCGCCCTTGAACTCGACAGCTTCTTTAAAGATGCCGTGCTGGACCAGCCAATGAACATCCTTTGCCCGCAACGGGCTATCAATCAGCTTTTCGCGCCGCAGGACATCGAGGGTTGCGAGAGACACTTCGCTGGGAATATCACCGCGATTGATCAATGTCTGCAGACCAGCGTGATCGTATACCTCGCGGGTAAGGATGCCTTCCTGCATCAGGTACAGGAAACCATCCACCATCATTTCACTACAGCCATAAAGCCCCTCCTCGAAGGGGCCGGCGCCACCGTCCTCGCGAACGACGGGGAAATGCTGATCAACCTGGAGATGGTCAAACACCTGCCGCCAGGCCTTATTGTGACTGTGTCTGAGAATGGCGCTGTGGACCAGGGCCGCGCCCAGTGAGCCGATGCCAACCTGGAGCGTACCGCCGTCCTTCAGGAGGGTACTGGCGTAGAATCCGATCAGGTGGTCTTCCGGGCTGACCGACATCTGGGGCGCTGAGAACAGCGGATAGTCTCCCGAAGGCTGATCAAGCAAGATATCGAACCGGTCTGCTTCAATCGCCGCATGATGGCCAAACCAGGGAAGGTTCTGGTTCATCTCGGCCACCAGCGCCACCGGCGTGCCAGCCGCCTCGCGCTCACGGAGCAGGGGAATCAGGTCCAGCGTTAGATCCGGGTTGCAGCTCAGGCTGACCTGGCCGGGCTGCCCATGGGCCTCGCCCGGCGACACCATCTGGGCGACGACATTGACACCCACCGCCATCAGATCGCGAACGGCATGGGTATAGTTGGTACACACGTAATGCCGCTGCTGGGAACGATTGTTCAGGTAACTGCCGGCTTTGAAGAAGAACTCCGAGACCTGAACGTTCTCAGGAAGACGGTTTGCCGATACATCCCTGGCATAGGCCAGTTCAGGAATCCGGCCATAGAGGCGCTCAACAAAAGGCCCCATGAAACGCTTTTCCAGCGAGGAGCCGCCCTTTGGCGCCAGCAGCGACAGTGCCGTAACAATGTGCAGGCTGATTTCCGAATCGTCTTTCGCCCGCTGGTATAGCGCATTAACAAAGCGAACCGGTTTTCCGAGCCCGAGCGGCAAACCGAGAGTAATCTCCTTGCCAACCCGGCGAATCACCTCGTCAACACAGGCGTTCACATCATTTGATAACTGCCCTCTATCACCCGCCATTACCAAGCTCCTTATTGGCTAATCAGCATGTTAACGGAGATGATCACACGAGCATCGGGCACAGACAATGCGCCAGATCATGATTCTGGGGTTTGATGATACTGCCGGGTGCGGGGAATTGCGGGGTTCAGAAGTTCCACTTCAGGTTCAGGCAGGCACCCTCGTTCAGGAGCGCAATGCCATGGTCGGCCTGAGCCGGATCTGACGCATAATGCTTGCCGGAGTGCTTCGAACGGGTGAAGGTAAGGCTCAACAGGCGGGAACCGATTTCGGCAAAGGCATCGGAACTGTCCTCGTCAAAATCACCGGAAACCCGTTCCTGGATTTCGAAAATCTGCTCGCTGGCTGTCTTGCTTTCGACCTGTTCGAAGACGCGCTCGGATGCTTCGGCGCGAACGACGAAAGCAACAAGATTGAGAGCGAGTAACGCAACAAAGATTCGAATAATCATGACACTGCCTGAGACCTTTTTTCCGACACGGGAGTCTACGGATACCTTAGGCTTAAGTCTAATGATTAAGGGCTGGAAAGATGTGAATCTGCACACAAAGACGCCGACTTTTTGTCACGGGATCAGCATCTTTTTGTCAATTTATGATCCCCGATATTTCAGACTGTAACAGCACCCCCGGCCAGCGCCTCTCAGCCGGGGGTTCAAGCCAACAAAGCCGGCGGGCTCAGGGGCAAGGGTAGGTGAATTCCCGGTGAATGGCCTCTATCGCTTCCAGTACCTCGGGGCTCAGGGTGACCTTTGCGGACCCTATGTTTTCTCGCAGTTGCTCCATGGATGTTGCTCCGATGATATTGCTGGTCAAAAAGCTGCGGCTGTTCACGTAAGCCAGCGCCATCTGGACCGGAGACAATCCGTTCTGCCGAGCCAGCTCAACATAGGCCTGGGTGGCATCCATGCCACGACTGCCGGTGTAGCGGCTGAAACGCTCGTACAGGGTCATTCTGGCTTTCTCAGGCCACTTGCCGCCCAGATATTTGCCGGAGAGCATGCCAAAAGCCAGCGGTGAGTAGGCGAGCAAACCGGCCTGTTCCCGGTGGGCAATTTCCGCCATCCCCACCTCAAATGACCGATTCAGGAGGTTGTAGGGATTCTGGATACTGGCCACTCTCGGCCAGCCTTTCTCGCCGGACAGACGCAGATACTCCATGGTGCCCCAGGGAGTCTCATTGGACAGTCCGATGTGCCGGACCTTCCCGGACCGAACCAGATCATTCAGCGCTTCAAGTGTTTCCTCGATCGGCGTGAAAGACTCTTCCGGGTTGTGCTCGTAACCTAGCTTGCCGAAAAAGTTCGTGCTGCGATCCGGCCAGTGCACCTGGTACAAATCAATGTAGTCGGTCTGCAGGCGTTTCAGGCTGGCGTCGCAGGCTTCCATAATATGATCCCGGGTCAGGCGCGGACCATTACGCAGGTACTTCAGTCCGTTGCCCGGTCCCGCCACTTTCGACGCAATTACCAGGTCGTTGCGGTTGCCCCTGCTGGCAAGCCAGTTTCCCAGGTAGGTCTCGGTCAGCCCCTGGGTTTCCGCCCGGGGCGCCACCGGGTACATCTCTGCGGCATCAATAAAGTTGATACCCTCGGCGACTGCGTAATCCAGCTGTTCAAATGCTTCCTTTTCGGTGTTCTGCTCCCCCCAGGTCATGGTGCCCAGGCAAATCAGGGTAACGTCGAGATCGGTCTTTCCAAGCTTTCGCGTTTGCATATCGTCTCCGATTCGGTTCGGTTAACGGGTAAAGGGAATGTCACGGGAGTGTCGCATAACTGTCATGCCGGCTTTTCATAGTAGAGGCATGTCAAAGGAAGCACAGGAAACACCGTGACCGAGACCATGCAGGCCAACCGGCGCTCACAACACATTACCATTGTTTCGGAGACTTTTCCGCCGGAAATCAATGGTGTGGCAAACACCCTCAGGCAGCTTTGCCAGGGGCTGATGCAACGTGGGCACCGGGTAACGGTTATACGGCCGCGACAGCAGCATGAGCGTAAAGGCCACTTTGCCAGTGCTGGCGAGGCACTTTTCTCCCGTGAGCATGTGGTGACCGGATTGCCGCTACCCGGGTACGCGGACCTGCGCTTTGGCCTGGCCCGAACCGGCCATCTGAAAAAGCTCCTGACCACTGACCGCCCCGATGCCGTCTACGTTGCCACTCAGGGCCCGTTGGGCGTTGCGGCGACCACAGCCGCAAGGCAGATAGGGATTCCGGTCAGCTCGGGCTTCCACACCAATTTTCACAGCTACAGCCGTTATTATGGCGTCGGCATGCTGGAAAGGTTGCTGTGCCTCTACGGTCGATGGTTCCACAACCGCACGGCCATCACCCTGGTGCCAACTCGAAAAATGCAGCAGACGACCCGCGCCATGGGTATTCCAGCGACCGGCCTCTGGAGTCGGGGCGTGGACTGTCATCGCTTTACTCCCCACAAGCGAGACAGCGCACTGCGGGAATCCTGGGGCTTGCAGGCCAATGACCGCGCCATTCTGTATGTCGGCCGGCTGGCACCGGAAAAGAACCTTCGGATGGCGGTTGCCTGCTTCGAACGTATTCGCGGCCTTCATCCCCAGGCCAGGTTCATACTGGTTGGCGACGGCCCGCTACGGCGCCAGCTGGCTGAACGCCACCCCGATTACGTGTTCTGCGGCACCCGCCGGGGCGACGACCTGGCACGCCATTTCGCCTCAGGGGACCTGTTCCTGTTTCCGAGCAAAACCGACACCTTCGGCAACGTGGTGCTGGAGGCAATGGCCAGCGGACTGGGCGTCGTCAGCTTTGACGACGCCGCAGCAGCCGAACACATACGCCACGAAGAAAACGGCATGAAGGTGCCTCTGGACGAGGATGAAGCATACGTCGACAGCGCTCTCCGCCTGGCCGATCAACCAACCCTGCTGAACCGGATCAGGGCCCAGGCAAGGCTGGACGCTCTGGAACAGAACTGGAACTCGCAGATCGAACAATTTGAACAACTGGTTTTCAACCAAACCGCAAAGGCCGGATACCATGCCATCAACAAGCAAAGCATCTCGCTTCTTTGAACTGGCAGACCAGCGGGAAGTCGCTTTCTGCCAATCTATTAACCGCGCTGTTCAGTTCCGGCCCGCCCTCGGGTATTTCCGACTGGTCAGCCGACTCGGCGACGGCTGGTTCTGGTACGCACTGATTCTGTTCATCCCCTTTCTCCGCCCGGAATCCGGGCCAGGGCTGGCACTGCTTATGGCGTTGACAGGCCTCACCTGCACCCTCAGCTACAAGTTACTGAAGCGCTGGCTCATCCGTGAACGTCCATTTATATCCTTCCCCGCCATCAACTGCGGCACACGGCCCCTGGACCGCTACAGCTTCCCGTCCGGCCACACGCTGCACGCTGCCTGCTTTCAGGTCATGCTGACCGTGGCGGAACCGGCGCTGGCTCTCATCGTGCTTCCGTTTACGTTGAGTGTGGCGGCATCGAGGGTGGTCCTCGGCCTGCACTATCCCAGCGATGTCGCTGCCGGCGCCCTGATCGGTGGCCTGATGGGTTACGCGGCCATGAGCTGGCTACAGTTCTAATCAAACAGCCGCAACTGGGTAACCGGCGCATCATCATTGCGGAAACGCACCCCCAAACCCAGCAGCCGCACCGGCCGCTCCCGGTTGGTGACCAGCTCAGCCAGCAGTGGCAGATAATCATCCAGAGCCGGCTCTTTGACCTGCTCACGAACCCGCTCAAGGGTATGGGTTGAAAAATCACTGTAGCGGATCTTGATGAAGAGTTTGTGGATCGGTTTTCGGCGGGCCTTGCGCGACAGGCGAAGGTTGAGATCCGCAACCAGTGAGGCCATGACGGTCTGGCAGGCGGTCATATCTGGCAAATCCTGGGAAAACGTTCGTTCCACGCTTACCGACTTGGCAATCCGCGACACCACCACCGCCCGCTCATCCCGGCCGTGGGCCATTTCGTGGAGTCGATAGCCCTGCTTGCCGAACCGCTCAATCAATACATCGGGCCCGAGCGCCTGCATGTCGCCGCAGGTCTTGACCCCCAGAGCATGCAGTTTCGAGGCGGTCACCTGCCCCACTCCAAACAGCTTCTCAACCGGCAGTCCCCGAACGAAATCCGCAACGTCCTCCGGGCGAATCACGAACAGCCCGTCCGGCTTTTCCCAGTCACTAGCAATCTTTGCGAGAAATTTATTGGGGGCCACGCCGGCGGAAATAGTGATACCCACTTCCTGGCGCACCCGCTCCCGAAGGTGGCGAGCCATAAGAGTGGCACTGCCCTTGTGATCGGTCACATCGGAGACGTCCAGAAAGGCCTCGTCCAGAGATAGCGGTTCCACCAGGTCTGTCAGTTCCCGCAGGATAGCCATCACCTGCTGTGAGACCGCTCGATACCGGCCCATATCTGTTGGCACCATCACCAGCCCCGGGCACAGCCGTCGCGCTTCGCTGCCGGGCATCGCCGACCGCACACCGTACGCCCGGGCCTTGTAATTGCAGGTAGTCACCACGCCCCGACCGCCGTCGCCACCCACCGCCAGCGGCACATCCCGTAGGCTGGGATCGTCCCGCATCTCCACGGCCGCGTAGAAGCAGTCACAATCCACATGGATGATCTTGCGTTGTGGCATAATCAGAGGGCTCGCGTCGACTTTCTGTACATTTATACAGCCTTGTATCTTAAGCTAACATGCAGAGAATGTCAGGAACCCCAACAACCGGCGCATCAACCATTGCGAGGCCATCATGAGCAACCCGATTCCTGAAGCAGAACGCACCGAAATTGAAGCCGCAGCCTTCCGTAAACTGGTCAGGCATTTGCGCGAAAACACCGACGTCCAGAATATCGACTTGATGAACCTGGCGGGCTTCTGCCGCAACTGTCTGTCCAAGTGGTACCTGGCAGAGGCGAATGAGCGTGGTTTCGAGATTTCAGATCCCCAGGCCCGTGAAGAAATCTACGGAATGCCGTACGAGGACTGGAAGGCGCTCTATCAGACAGGCCCCAAGCAGGAACACAAATAATGAGCGTCAACGATGCCGTAAGGATTCACCTGGCATCCCTGGACGCTGGCCACGCCAGTTTCAAAGATTCCCTGGCCCTGATTGAACAGCACTTCGAGTACCAGCCCTGCGGCTTCCGCAATGGCCCGCTGGTAAATGCAGAAGGCGAGAATGCCGGCTCCTGCCGGATCTTTGGTCTGGGCCAGTACTGCAATTTGAGCGAAGTGGACACGCTCAAGCTGTTTGCCGAGCACTACCAGCAGGTTCTGGACGATCCGACCGGCGAGAGCCACGGCAACATCCGCCAGTTTATCAGTACAGGATGGTCAGGCATCCGCTTCGAAGGCGTGCCACTGCGGCAGCGCCCGAACCCAACCGACAACATGACCAGGGAAGAGACTCCTTCATGAGCGATACCGCCACCTCCGGGGTAAAACAGGGTTTTCAGCTAAAAAGCGCCAGCGTGTCCATGACAGCCCTGGAGCTCTATTATTTTGACGACAGCGAATTTGAAGAAGTACTGCGAGACAAGATCAGCCAGGCCCCCGGGTTCTTCAAGGATATTCCGCTGATCATCAGTTTGGAGAAATACCAGGGACTGGACAGTGAACTGGATTTCTTCAAGATCATCGGCACCTGCCGGCGTAACCACATCCATGTGATTGGCGTTCGCGGTGGCACCGACGACCAGCGCCGTCTGGCCCGGGGGGCTGCTCTGGCACTGCTGCCCGGCAACGGTCAGCGGGATCGCACCCATGAAGCCGAACAGGCGGCCGCGGACGAAGCGGAAGCGGCAGTTGTTGCAGCCTCGACAAGCGCTGCCGGTGACCCACCTCCGGCCAAAATCATCTCCCAGCCGGTCCGCTCCGGCCAACAGATCCACGCACCGGAAGGTGACCTGGTTATCCTGGCACCGGTGCAGGCCGGTGCCGAAGTGCTCGCGGCGGGCAACATCCATGTTTACGGCCCGCTTCGGGGCCGGGCACTGGCCGGCATCCATGGCGCAGAATCCGCACGGGTTTTCTGTCAATCGCTGGAAGCGGAGCTTGTGTCCATCGCGGGACACTATAAAATCTCCGAAGATCTTCAGGACAATGGCTGGAAAAGCGCTGTGCAAATCCAGCTCAGGGACGACCTGCTGGTGGTAACGCCACTGGACAAGGCCTGATTTTGGAGCTGAACACAATAACTTGACCGGATAATTCGGCAGACACGACGAATCCACCGAGAAACAGGAACAGAACCTTGGCTAGAATTATTGTCGTTACCTCAGGAAAGGGCGGCGTTGGCAAAACCACCACCAGCGCCTCGATCAGCACCGGCCTTGCCAAGCGAGGCCACAAGACAGTAGTCATCGATTTTGACGTGGGCCTGCGCAACCTGGACCTGATCATGAACTGCGAGCGTCGCGTGGTGTACGACTTCGTAAACGTGATCCAGGGCGAAGCCTCCCTGAACCAGGCGCTGATCCGCGACAAGCGGGTCGATACCCTGTACATCCTTCCGGCCTCCCAGACGCGGGAAAAGGAAGCACTGACCAAAGATGGCGTCGAGAAAGTCATCAACGAGCTTTCCGAGACCTTCGATTACATCGTCTGCGACTCTCCTGCCGGCATTGAGCATGGTGCCCTGATGGCGCTGTATTACGCTGATGAGGCGATTGTGGTTACCAATCCCGAAGTGTCTTCGGTGCGGGATTCCGACCGCATTCTGGGCATTCTGCAGAGCAAATCCCGTCGAGCCGAAATGGGCCAGGACCCGGTCAAGGAACACCTGCTCCTGACCCGTTACAACCCGTCCCGTGTCGAAAAGGGCGAGATGCTGTCCGTGGCGGACGTAGAGGAAATCCTCGCGATACCTCTGCTGGGCGTCATTCCGGAAAGCCAGATTGTTCTGAACGCTTCAAACCAGGGTTTGCCGGTTATCCTCGAAGAGGACAGCGATGCCGGCCAGGCCTACGATGATGCGGTTGCACGCCTTCTGGGAGAGGAACGGGAACACCGTTTCATGACGTCCCAGAAGAAGGGTTTCTTCTCACGGATGTTCAAGGGGGGCTAAGGGATGAGTTTCCTCGATTACTTCAAGGGTAAAAAGAAGAACACCGCCAGCGTGGCCAAAGAGCGCCTCCAGATTATCGTGGCTCACGAGCGGGGCCAACGTGACCAGCCGGACTACCTGCCCCAGCTGCAGCAGGAGCTGCTGGAGGTCATTCGAAAGTACGTTCAGATCAGCGACGACATGGTTCAGGTTGAGGTAGACCGCAACGAGAGCTGCTCGGTACTGGAGCTGAACGTCACGCTACCGGAGCGATAACCCGCTTATCTGGCCTGTCCCGGGTGGGACAGGCCATTTCTTACCACCTCGCAAAGTGGTCTTCCATCAGGCCCCGCAGACCTTTAACCTCAATTTTTCCGCCAGCCTCATCCGTCACCGTTCCACTGAACGAGCCCACGTACTGCCGGAAGTTGGATGCCAGTACCCAGGCGTCCAGTTTTTCCTTGCGCACACCAGCGGGGACAAAGTGCAGATCGACCCGACCATCCTCGGTGCTCACATGCCAGTCGCCGCCTGGTTGATAGCGATCAAAACGGAACCTTGCCGCGCCCAGTTTGTGGCAGACACCATCCAGCCAGAGCGCATTTTCCGTCATTCCCGTCTCATTGACCCCTGCGGCAAGGTTCAATCCCACGGACCGGCCATCCGCAAGCTGGCCGGCCAGGCAGGCCCAGTTCCAGGCTGTTTCCCGGCGCATGAAGCCACAGCTCCAATCGATGGATCCCCGAGTCTGCTCGTCGCAGCGCCAGATACGATGATCCCAGCGCACTTCCCCTTCCACCGGCAAACCTGCCGACTTGCGGGTAAATACCCAGCCATTGTAGCCGGCCGGGCATACCAGCCGGAGCGGGTCCCGATCCTCTGAAAGCGTCAGTTCAATACGGATACCTCCAGGGGCCGAGACCGTAATTGTCCGGCCATCCGCGGAAGGCGCAATTCGCACGGCTACCTCGCCCTTGCTGAACCTTGTCACCCCTTCCTCTGGCCGTGGCTCAATGCAGGTTTGCCGGGCCAATGGCTGAAGGAAAGACTGCTCCATCATCTGGCCAGTCTCGAAGTCATAGAGATAGAAGAATCCGCTGCCCAGCAGTTTCAGATCCACCACCGCCAGACCAAACACCCAACCCGGGCCCATGGCGCTGACAAACTGGAACTGGTTGAACCGCCAGCGTCTTGCCAGCTTTGAACGCGGGCGGTCCATCACCGTACGCAGGTCATAGTCCAGGTAGTTGATCTCTTCTACCGGTTCATCCAACAGTCCCGGAATCACCTGCCCTTTGCCGTTGATAAGTTTCTTCATGGTCATAGTCGTCGTCAGATCGGGCCAATTTCGGTTACCAAATCAACAGGTCGCTACCTGGTTCACAATCCACTGTTTCCGTGGCCATGCCGGCAAAAGCCCCATGCTAGACTCGGCCCACCATCTGCAAGGAAGTGTACCCTATGAGAAAGAGCATAGCCCATGGCATTAAGGGCTGGGCCTCGGTGCTCAGTGGGCTGGTCTGTGCGTTGCTGGTGTTCGCCGTTGCCGCCAGTGCCCGTGCTGAACTGCCCAGTGAAAGCGACGAGGCGTGGACGCTACGCAAGGAAGCCGATCACATCCGGGTCTATACCATCGAGCAGCCAGGCTCCAGCTTCAAGGCCTTCAAGGCCGTGGCGGTGCTCGACGCGCCTATCGAAAACCTGATGGCCGTGATGGCCAACCCCGGTTCCTGCGTCGAGTGGGTGCACAACTGCACCGAATCCTATGCGTTTGGCGATGGCGTGTTTCACGATCGCTTTGCCTATTCCGTGAATGACATGCCCTGGCCGGTTACTGACCGCGACTATGTCCTGCGCATACGCACACGGGGTGACCAGGCCTCCGGTGAGATCGTCATGGATCTGAACGCCATGCCCGATCAGCGGGCGGAAAACAGTAGCCGGGTGAGAGTCGATCGCTCGGACACCCTGTACCGGTTCACGCCAGAGGGGGAGAGCACCCGGATGGTGTGGGTCCAGCACACGGACCCAAACGGAGCGCTACCCGGCTGGCTGGTGAACTCCCTGCTGGTGGATATTCCAGTGAGGTCGATGGAAGCGCTGGAACGCGTTGCCAACAGTAAAAAGTACCAGGGGTACCAACTGGTTTATGACGAGCAGGGCCAACTGACCGGCCTTCGCATGAACAAACCCTGAGTCCCGGCGCACAGTAAGGGATGACGCGCGGAGTATCACGCGCTAAGCTTTATGAAAGGACTCTAGAAGGCAGCCCAGATCAATGACCGTTCTCGCCTACGAGATCATGACACCCAGCATCAAGGCCGTCCCGCAATCCTGGACCATGGACCGGTTGGCCCGCTTCCTCACCGACAACGAGATAACCGGCAGCCCCGTCACCGATGACGACGGCGAAATTGTCGGCATTGCCACTCTTAAAGACATCACCGAATTCCGTTGGAACGCCACGCGCTCCGATGCGGACCGGCATCTGACTCCCGAAGAGCGGGAGGAAGCCCGACGCCTGCGAATGGTGATCTTTGAGGAAATGGGCAAGGTGCCGGTAGAAGTCCGGGACATCATGACCCCCATCGTTTTATCGGTTGACGAGAAGACGCCAGTGCGCGACATTGCGAATATCATGATGCGCGAGCACCTGCACCGGATTTTTGTCACCAATGATTCAAAAATTACCGGCATCATAACGACTTACGATATGCTGAAAGTGATCTCGGATGAGGAACTCACGCAACGCTGCGCCGATAACGACTGAGCCACCAGAGAGGTAGCGCCACTTATGCCCAGAGCACCGCAAGCTCGCCGAAAGATGTACGTCCTCGACACCAACGTCCTGATCCACGACCCGAACGCCCTCCTCAACTTTGAAGAACACGATGTCATCATCCCGATGACGGTCCTCGAAGAACTCGACAGCCTCAAATCCGGCAAGCAAGCCGTGGCCGCTGACTGCCGTCAGGCCATCCGCAACATCGATAAGTTGCTGGGCGATGCCAGCCCGAAGGTGATCGAGAAAGGTGTTCCCATCGTGCGGGGCAAGAAGGCCGAACCCCTGGGCACTCTTTCGATCCTGATGAGCACCGGTGACAGTGGCAACCATTCGCTGCCAGAGCATCTGAACGACAACAAGATCATCAACACCCTGGCTGCTCTCCAGAACCGCCACAAGTCCCGGGATATTATCCTGGTGTCGAAAGACATTAACATGCGCCTCAAGGCAAGGGGCTTCGGCGTCGAAGCTCAGGACTACCACAACGACCAGTTGCTCGATGACATTGATCTTCTGCCCAAGGGCTACCGGGAATTCCCCAACTCCTTCTGGGACACCATTGAGAAAGTGGAGACTGTTCAGCGGGAGGGTTCAACCGAACATATCCTCAAGCGGGAAGGCGAGCTGGCGAAGCTGAACATCAATGAATTCGTCATCGATCAAATGGGCTTCGTCGGTAAGGTGGTGGACCTCTCCGACGACCAGTTGATCATCAAGGACCTGCACCAACACGACCTGATGAACGAGGAAGTCTGGGGCCTGGTTCCCCGGGACATCTATCAGGCCATGGCGCTGAACCTGCTCCTGGACCCGGACATCCACCTGGTCAACCTCACCGGCTCCGCCGGCTCGGGCAAAACCATCCTGGCGCTGGCTGCGTGTATCGAGATGACCGTGGCCAGCAAGCTCTACAAGCGCATTATTGCCACCCGCTCCACCCAGGGCCTCGACGAGGACATCGGGTTCCTGCCCGGCACTGAAGCCGAGAAAATGGAGCCCTGGCTGGGCGCCATCGTCGACAACCTGGAAGCGCTCCACGAGGACGACGAGAACATGACCGCCAGCGTTGACTACATCCTCAGCAAGGTGCCCCTGCACTTCAAATCCATGAATTACATCCGGGGCCGCAGCTTCCAGCACAGCCTGATCATTATCGATGAATCACAGAACCTGACGCCCCATCAGATCAAGACCATCATTACCCGGGCCGGCAACGGGTCAAAGGTGATCTGCCTCGGCAACCTTGCGCAGATCGATACCCCCTACCTGAGTGCCCTGAGCTCGGGCCTCACCTACATGACCGAACGATTCAAGCGCTTTCGACATGGCGCTCACATCCACCTGCAGGGTGTTCCCCGGTCGCTACTGGCAGAATTTGCCGAAGCCAATCTCTGACATTGGCGAGCGTTTAAAGAACGAAAAAAAGGGGCAGAACCCGAGCTCTGCCCCTTTCGCACTTAATCAGTAGTGCCTACACCCGATACCGACTGACCTGCTCTGACATCTCGGAAGCCAGGTTCTTCAGCCGTTGTGTCGCATTTCCGGCCCGACGGGTTCCCTGCGCCGTCTGTTCGGTAATCGCGACGATCTCATGCACGTTCTGATTAATGGTCTCGGAAACGCTGGTCTGCTCTTCGGCTGCGCTGGCAATCTGTGTATTCATGTCCGTGATCGTTGCCACAGCCTGACCAATGCGCTGCAGCGCATCGTTGACCTGCCGGGTTTCTTCCACGGTCGCTTCGCTGCGCTCACTGATGGAAGCAATTACCTTGACCGCATTCCCTGCCCCAGACTGAAGCCGCTCAATCATATCCTGGATTTCCTGGGTGCTCTGCTGGGTCCGGCGAGCCAGCGTTCGAACTTCGTCAGCCACCACGGCAAAACCCCGACCGGCCTCGCCGGCCCGTGCCGCTTCGATCGCAGCGTTGAGGGCCAATAGGTTGGTCTGATCAGCAATTTCGCGAATGACCTCCAGTACGCTATCAATCCGGCGAGAGTCAGTGCCAAGCTGCTCGATAACCCGAACGCCCTCTCCCACCTGCTCGGAGAGCCCGCCAATAACTTCGGTAGCCTGATGTACCAGGCCCTGGGCATCGCAAACCTGTCCATTGGCATGATCGGCGGCCGTGGAGGCTTCACTCGCGTTGCTCGCAACCTCTTGGGCAGCTGCGGTCATTTCGTTCATCGCCGTTGCCACCTGATCACTCTCGGATTTCTGTCGCTCGACGCCCTGCTCGGCTTCAGTCATGACCTGGTTCAGGTCAGCCGTGGCCTCGTTCAGCGTGCGGGTAGACGACAGCACGCGTTCAACCAGTCCGTGCACCTGGTCGGCGAAACTGTTAAAGGCAGTCGCCAACTGTCCAAGCTCATCCTTGCCGGAAACGTCAAGACGACGGGTCAGGTCGCCATCGCCGCTGGCGATGTCGTTCATTGCCGACACGGCCGATTTCAGGGGCCGAATGATGCTGCGGACCACGATCAGGGCAAGCAGGACGATCAGCGCCAATGCGACAAGTGAGGTGCTGACTGAGCCTATCACGGCGTCCTCGAGTGAAGTCCCCACCTGGCTTTCCATCGCCGCTACCTGAGCCTCGAGGCCGTCAATCCAGAAGCCGGTGCCGATCATCACACCCCACTTGGGCAGCATTTCCGCATAGCCCAGCTTGGGCGCTACTTGTCCGGTTTCGCTGTTTTTCCAACCATAAGGCACATAACCGCCGCCATTGCGCGCCGCCTTTACCAGCTCACGAATCAGGAAGGTTCCGTTGGGATCCTGGAAGTCCCAGAGATTTTTGCCTTCCAGAGACTGGTTGACGCCGTGCATCACATTGACACCCCGGGTGTCATACGCAAAAAAATAACCGGTGCTTCCCGAATCGTTAAAACGCAGCTGTCGCAGGATCTCCCACGCTTTCTCGCGCACCTCCGGATCGTCTGCGGACCCAGGCTGATTATAGAGATGCTCGATGGAAGACTTTGCAACGGCCAGATAATTCTGCAGTTCCTGGCGTTTACTCTCTTCCATATCGGAGGAGAAACCGGCAACGGCCTCTTCGCCAATAGCACTGGCCTGGTTAAGGTTGTAACTGGTCAGGAATGCCGTGAGCACAATCACCGGCACCAGGGCCAGCAACAGTACCCGTGTCTGGATGGTCAGGTTTTTCATGACTGGTAGTCTTTTGGTTAAGTGATCAATTCGCCGGGCGATCCGGCATGGAAAAAGTCGCAAAGACTACGCAAAAACCGGGGGCAATATCATTGATGATACTGCGTAGTTTGTTTCCAGCCTGTAACCATGCCGGTAAATTTTTGTTGCTCATCAATCCTTGAACTGGGCTTTGTCCAACCCATGCTTGCGCATCTTGTCGTACAGGGTTTTCCGGGCAATACCGAGCTGGACCATGGTGTCCTTGATGCTGCCATGGCTGGCATTCAGGGCGCTGATAATGGCAGAACGCTCGAAACCGTCCATCATTTCGGCGAGCGTCTGTCGACCCGCCACATTGGCCGTATCCGCAGGTTCGTTCTCATCCAGCGCTGCCGGCCCCAGCAGGACATAACGTTCAGCCAGGTTCCGAAGTTCGCGAACGTTGCCGGGCCATGAATGTTGCATCAGCCGGGCTGCCTGACCAGCATCAAGCGGTATGCTCTCCCGATCGTAACGGGCCGCGGCAATCAGCACGAAATGATGGAACAGCAGAGGGATGTCCTCTTTCCGCTCTCTCAACGGCGGGATGTCAACTTTGACCACATTCAGCCGGTAATAGAGATCGGGCCGGAATTCGCCGTCGTCACTGAGTTTTTTCAGATCCGCCTTGGTGGCGGCGATGATCCGGACATCCACCTCCTGAACCTTATTGCTGCCCAGACGCTCGACCCGTTGTTCTTCCAGCACCCGCAGGAGTTTCACCTGCAAGGGCATGGGCATACTTTCAACCTCATCCAGGAACAGGGTGCCCTTGTGGGCGTGTTCGATCTTGCCGATCCGGCGCTTTTCAGCCCCGGTGAACGCCCCGGCCTCATGGCCAAACAACTCGCTTTCAATCAGGTTCTCGGGCACCGCCCCGCAGTTGATTGCCACGAAGTTGTGGGCGCTGCGTCCACTGTTCTCATGAATGTATCGGGCCAGCGCATCCTTCCCGGACCCTGTTTCCCCGTGCAGAAGAATATTAGCCGAGATGTCGAGGATGGGATCAATGGTCGCCATGACCTTTTGCATCAACGGCGAATCCCCCAACATCCGGGGACCGGGTCTGGCCAGGTGGCGCAGCTGTGCTTTCAGTCGCCGGTTCTCGAGGGCGAGATGCCGTTTTTCCAGGGCATGGCGGAGCAGCTCTATCAGTTCATCATGATCAAACGGCTTCTCGATAAAGTCGTAAGCGCCCTGCTGCATGGCTGTTACCGCCGTGCTTATGTCGCCCTGCCCGGTAAGAATGATCACGGGAATGGTGTCATCGATAGCTCGAAGCCGGTCCAGCATCTCCAGGCCGTTCATCTCCGGCATGTTGTAGTCGCAGAGAACCACGCCGTCGTAGTCGGCGTTGATATGCCCCAGCGCCGATGGCGCATCTTCGAAGCAGCTGACCGGCAACTCCTCCAGGGTCAGTGTCTGGGCAATGGCCTGGCGGATGTGTGGATCGTCGTCCACAAAGATTACCGAGGGTTCTGTCATTCCATGGCCTCCCGCTTCTTGAGGGTTACGACGAATTCTGCGCCCGGCCCATCCCGGCGGTTACGACCGGTCAGGCTGCCACCCAGTGCATCCACAATCTGGCGCGATATGGAAAGTCCAAGACCCAGTCCCTGCTTGACCGATTTGGTGGTAAAAAAGGGCTCGAAAATCTGTTCGGTGTCGCCCTGCAATCCGGGCCCATTATCGCGCACCAGGCATTTCCAGCACTGCTCGGTTTCTTCTATATCAATCCGGATTTCCGGCCGTGCACCACCCTCTACCGCCTGAACCGCATTCGCCATCAGGTTAACCATAACCTGCTCTATCCGTATCAGGTCGCCATGGCACATCACCGGCGAGTCTGGACGGTGCCACTGGATATCGATTTCCGAACTCGATTGCTGGGCAACGATAATTTTCAGGGATGCGTCAATCGGTTGCCGGAGATCCACCACCGCTGGCGGGCCTTCGGATTTGCGCGCAAACACCTTGAACTGCCGGGTCAGCTCCGCCATCTTGTCACACAGCAGGATGATTTCTGACAGGTTAGCATCCACCATCTCCCCGGCACCTTTCTCAAGGAAGCGGCGGCTGTTTCGGGCATAGGTCTGAATGGCCGTCAGAGGCTGGTTCATTTCATGGTTGAGGCCCGCGGACATCTGACCCAGCACCGCCAGTTTTGCAGCCTGGATCAGCTCCTGCTGTGTTTCCCGCAGCTCGGTTTGGGTGCGTTCTCGCTCCCGGATCTCCTCCACCAGTTTGCGATTGGAGTTCTCCAGGTCTGCGGTTCGCTCGGCCACGCTTCGCTCCAGCTGCTCGCCCCGAAGAGCCAGTTCAGCCTCGCGCCGGTAGCGTTCGCGCAGGTACAGCCAGGTCAACAGGCCACCAAAGAACAGCGCTGCCCCACCGACCGCAAAACCCAACCGGGTCCAGACGACCGAGCGAGTGCTCACCATGACTTGAAGCGTCCAGTCCATCCTCGGCAGAGGCGTGCTTACGCTCAGATATTCCCGGGGTTTGCCACTGTCCTGAATACGGACCGTTGCTGACTGCTCGAGAAGCCCCCATGGGGTTCCCAACGTTTTCAGTGCCATTGGCGTCAAATCACGGTCTGGATAACGCCGGCGGGAATACTCGTCGGGCACGGCATCGGCCATCCCCGAGAAATTGCGGTAAAGCCAGTCCTGCCTGCTCGCGAGAAAACTGATGCCATTATGATCAAGCACGACCATCTCCGCCTCTCGCAAGCCAGTAGGGCGATCCCATTGGGATTCCAGTTCGTGAACCAGAACCTTCACGGCGACCACCCCGATAATCTGGCCGCCCTCGTCCCGAACCGGATGCGAGAAATACAGACCCCGAACGCCAGACATCAGGCCGAGGGCGAAATAGATCGCCGAATCGCCCGACTCCATCGCCTCATAGAAATACGGCCGGAAATTGAAATTCCGCCCGACAAAACTGTCTGGCTGCAGGTAGTTGTTGGCTGCGATCGTCAGGCCGCGAGTATCCATCAGGTAGACATCCGAACTGCCTACGATAGTGGCCATGCGCTGCATCTGTTCATTGGCCGAGAGAATAGCAGAGGGATTGTCAGGCGCCTCCAGCGCCCGTTGCAGTAACGGATGCTCGGCCATCAGCTCGGGCACCGGGAGATATCGGTTCAGTTCGTTGGCCACCAACTGGCGATACCGGAAGGACTCCTCAAGGCTCTCCTGCTCCACCTGCCGGTATCCAACCCAGCCACCGAGCAGCCAGGCGGCCACCAGGGTCGCCACAAAAAGGAGAAAAACGCCAATACGGTAAGGCATAGGGTCCGGTTCCCGAAAAACCGCGGAAAGCCGCTAGAGTATAGCCAGGCCGGGTACAGAACAACCGTGCGATGCTTCCATGGCACGGTTGTTCTGACGCAGCCAGCAAGCCCCCGTTACAGGGCGCCAGCTGTGGCAAGGCGAGTTTTACGCTGCTTCTGGATGACGAACGCCAGGACCGCCAGGGCAATACCGGTGAGATCCGTCCAGAGCCCTCCCTCGATCATCAGCAACGCGGCCGCAATCAGCAGGAGTCGCGTTATCCAGGACGCGGAAATGCTCGCAAACCAACCGAGCACGCCGCCAGAAAGCATGTAAACGCCAAAGGTTGCGGTTACCAGTGCCCTCGCGATCTCGAACCAGCCGGCTTCCATCAACAACGCGCCGTTGTAGAAGAACATGAAAGGCACGATGAATGCTGCGATGCCAATCCGGAACGAGGCCACGGAGGTTTCCATGGCATTGGCGCCCGATATGCCTGCAGCGGCATAGGAGGCCAGCGCAACCGGCGGTGTGATCGCGGAAACTACAGCGAAGTAGAACACGAAGAAGTGCGCCGTCAGCGGTTCAATACCCAACTGGACAAGGCCGGGCGCGACCACTGAGGCAGCTACCGCATAGGCCGCCGTGGTCGGCATCCCCATACCCAGTAGAATGGAAATGAACATGGCGAAGATCAGCGCCAGCAACTGGCTCGTGGCCGCAACGTCCAGCAACAGCACAGAGAAGCGCGCGCCCACTCCCGTCAGCGAAATCACGCCCACGATTACCCCGGCCGCTGCGCACACCACGATAATCTGGATCGCCATATAGGAAGCAATTTCCAGTGCCTGAAGGATATGCCGCAGCCCCATCTTGTTGGGTGACAGCCAGCTCACGACCGCGGCAGAAACGGTCGCCAGGGTGCCGGCCCGGATCACCGAATAGCCCATGAACAAGGCGACAATCAGGATTATGATCGGCACGAACAGATAGCACTGCTTCATCATGGTTCTAAGCTTTGGCAGCTCGTCTTCACGCATGCCGCGCATGCCGGTCTTGGCGGCTTCAAAATCCACCATGAAGTAGACCGAGGCAAAATACAGGATCGCCGGAATGATCGCCGCGATGGCTATCTCGGTGTAGGGAATGCCGGTAATCTCCGCCATGATAAAGGCGCCGGCGCCCATGATCGGCGGCATGATCTGACCACCGGTGGACGCGGCCGCCTCGACAGCGCCTGCGGATTGCTTGCTGTAGCCCACCTTCTTCATCAATGGAATCGTCAGGGAGCCGGTGGATACCACGTTGCCGGCACTGGTGCCGTTGATCATACCCATCAGGCCCGATGCAAAGATCGATACCTTGGCCGGGCCACCCCGGGAACGGCCGGCCGCCGCAAAGGCAAAGTTCACGAAGTAGTCACCCACCTTCGAGGACTGCAGGAAGGCGGCAAAAATGATGAACAGAATGATGTATGTCGAAGACACCGCCGTGGTCGGCCCAAGGATTCCGGCATCGGTATACACCTGACTGAAGAAACGCTGAACCGAAAGCCCCGGGTAACCGAGGAAACCTGGCAGGTAGGGTCCTGCGAAAACATAGGCCAGAAACACCAGACCGATGATCACCAGTGCCATCCCCGCCACGCGCCGGGTAAGTTCCATGATCAGGGCCGTGCCGGCAATGGCTGCAAACGAGATACCCACCGGCGCAAAGGAGGTGCCGGTCGACATCCGCATGGACGTGTTATAAACCACCAGGAAATAGGCGGCCACGGCCAGCGAGCAGACGATCAACACCAGGTCGGGCACACTGAATACCGATCGCTCGCGCTGATGAAACCAGCTCATGACAATGCCAACACCGGTCGCCGCCAGCAGCGGCCAGCCAAAGTGCCACACCTCCAGTTCGACCGGAATCCGCATGGCGCCGTTCTGAACCATCTGCCAGAACGAAAATGTCTGATACAACACATAGAGAGCCGGCAGCATGGCACCGGCACTGATCCAGGTTGTCCACCGGTGGCGTGCGCCGCCCTCTTCCGATGACACAAACCGGGCGCCGGCAAACAGAACGAAACCCAGCACCAGGGCACCGGCAATGTGCACAATCCGGAACGACCAGGTTTCCAGGGGCGCTATGTTCAGGGAATACAGGTGAAAGGCTGAATAGGCTATCGCCAGCAGCGCGACGAATTTCAGCAGGCCGCCTTCGAAAAGCCGGCGGTTGGCTTCGACCGGTTCCTCGTCCACGTTGTGCGCGAGTACATGGTCTTCGCCCACTTCAATGTCCGGAAGGTCTTTGGAATCTTGTTCGGTAGTCATGACACACCCTGCTTGCAGGCAAATCGGAGCCAGAACTCGGCTGGCCATACATTGCAGGAGGCTGCAGGGCAGCCTCCTGCTCGAGCACTGTTACTTGATCTGGCTGTCTTCGATCGGGTAACCATTCTCGTTGAACCAACGCGCAGCGCCCGGGTGCCAGGGCAGGACGTTGTTCTTTGTGTAGTTCTCGGGTACCGAGTTACGGGCCGCCTTGTGAATGGAGACCATCTTGTCGTTGTTCTCCATGGTCAGCTTGGTGATTTCATACACGAAGCTTTCAGATACATCACAGTTGACCATCGCGAAGTTCCACATAGATACCACGCGGGAAGGCGCATCCAGGGACTGGTAGGTGGACGCCGGAATGATGAACTCGGACACCGGGAAGTTGCTGATAATGGTCTCGGCCTCGGCATCGTTCATACCGATGATGTTCACGTCGGTTTGCACTTCCAGCTGGCTGACCGCAGGAATGGGAATACCGGCGGCGAAGGCAACCACATCAATCAGTCCATCCTGAAGCTGACCGCCCAGATCAGACCAGCTGCCGTTGCGGCGTTCGAAGTTCACACCCAGGGTCTCCATCATGCGCGGAAAGTAGGTGTCCGAGGTGGAGCCCGCCGGACCAAAACCGATCGTGGCGCCATCAGGGATATCGGCGATGGAAGTAATGCCAGAGCTGGATAGCGCGGTCACCGAGAACGGTGTTTCGTACATCGGGAACATGGCGCAGACGTTGTCCATCTTCATGCCCGGCGCAAGCGGGCTGTTACCGTCCATGGATTCCCGAGCCGGGCCCATGGTGGTCAGGCCAAACTTCAGGTCGCCGGTGTGCACCAGCGCCATATTCTGAACCGGTCCGCCGGTGATCTCGGCACCACCGGAAACGCCCAGGTTTTCAGCCACAAAGTTCGCCCAACCGGAACCGTAGGCAAAATAGGTTCCACCCTGACTGGCGGTACCAACGGTGAAGTTGCTCGGCCAGTCCGAACGATCCTGGGCTGTTGCGGGGGTTGCGACTGCGAAGGTGGAGGCAAAGGCCACCGCCATTACGGCTTGGGTTTTCATAAGGAATGCTCCCGATTCATTTTGTTTGTTGGGTGCTCAACGAAGCTCTAACAGCTCCGGTGGGTAACCCAATCAGCAAGGAGCAGACCAGATCTCGATTAATTCGGAAAAACAGGGCCTTACTAGAATCAGAGCAAGGTCAGGCGCTGGAAAATGGGTGGATATCCACCCATCTGAAAGAGCAGATGGGTGAATCCCGACACGTAGGGCGTTTCGGGTTCTGGCTACCAGCGACCCTGAAGAGTCGCCACAATACGACGACTACCGGCTCGATCCCGGTGCTCACAGAGATAAAGTCCCTGCCAGGTTCCAAGTGCCAGGCGACCATGGCTGACCGGGAGGGTCAGCGAGGGGCCGATCAGGATGCTTTTGATATGAGCCGGCATGTCGTCGGGCCCTTCCATAACGTGCTCATAGTGCGGCGCATTCTCCGGCACCATGACGTTGAAATGGCGTTCCAGGTCGCCCCGCACATCCGGATCGGCGTTCTCGTTCACCGCCAGCGAAGCGGAGGTATGCTGGATGAACAGGTGCAGCAAGCCGACTTCGCAGTTGGTCAGGTCCGGCGCCTGGGCAAGGATTTCATTGGTGACCAGATGAAAACCCCGCGGCAGCGGAGCCAACTCGATAAACGACTGATCCCAGATCATGACAGCCCTCTCGATTATTTCTGCCGGTCATCCCAGGGGTGCACGGGAACCACATCGTCGCCGACATCGCCCTCGTAGCTGCTGCGGAAATAATCCATCGCTTTTTCCGCCTCGCTGAGCTCGTCAAATCGGGCGACGTGGTAGATTGCCTCACCCTCGTTCACCAGTGGCAGGTTATTCACGCAGATCACGATACCTGAGCAGGGTGACACCACCGCGGTTTCCGATTCGCCGAAGGGATCCGCCACCATGGCCAGCCTCTGGCCTTTGCGAACCTTCTGGCCCAGCCGGGCGACAGGCCTCATGATCCCATCGATATCCGCCCGCACCCATTGGGAATTGGCCGCGGTTTCAGACCGTTTTCTCGGTGCCTTGGGCCCCTTCTTCGCCGGGATCATTTCGAGTTCACGCATCACCCGGATAACCCCTTTCACACCGCTGCCGATCACCACGTCATCAAATCGCAGAGCTTCTCCGCCTTCGAAGGTGATCACCGGAATGTCCTGTGAATCAGCGTAGGCCCGGAGGCTTCCCTCTCGGAGCCCCGAATTGATTATGATCGGGGCACCAAAGGCCTCGGCCATGCGCACGGTTTCCGGATTTTTCAGCTCGGCACGAATTTGCGGCAGATTGAATCGATGAACTGCACCCGTGTGCAAATCAATAATGTGGGTCACCCGCTCCATAATCTGGGTGCGCAGCAGGTAGGCAATACGTCCGCCCAGGGAGCCACTTTCACTGCCGGGAAAACAGCGGTTCAGATCCCGCCGGTCAGGCAGGTATCGGGTGCGCTGCACGAACCCGAAAATGTTCACGATAGGCACCGCAACCAACGTGCCCCGAAGGTGCCTCAACGCCGAATTGGTGAGCACCCGACGAACGATCTCAACACCGTTGATCTCATCACCGTGAATGGCACCACACACCATCAATACCGGACCACTTCGCCGGCCGTGCACAACCTCAACGGGAATGTGCAGCGGCGTATGGGTGTAAAGCTTGGCGACCGGAACTTCCACGGTTTGCCGGGTTCCGGCCTTTACCTGGGTCCCGGCAATTTCATAGGGGGCACGAGCCATGCTTTAGCCTCTCCCCTTGGTCCGGGTCTTCCAGGGCTTCTGATTCTTTTCGGTCCAGTTAATGATCATGCCGGCAACGTTCTTGCCCGTGGCGTTCTCGATGCCCTCAAGGCCAGGCGACGAGTTCACCTCCATTACCAGTGGCCCCCTGCTGGAGCGGAGCAGGTCAACACCGGCAACGTTCAGGCCCATGGCTTTGGCGGCCTTGATGGCAGTGCTGCGCTCTTGGGGGGTGATGCGTATGAGGGAGGCAGTGCCGCCCCGGTGCAGGTTCGAACGGAATTCGCCTTCGGCACCCTGACGCTTCATGGCCGCGATCACCTTGTCGCCAATCACAAAGCAACGGATATCGGCACCGCCGGCTTCCTTGATGAATTCCTGCACGAGAATATCCGCTTTCAGGCCCATGAAGGCTTCAATCACACTCTCCGCGGCCTTGCGGGTTTCTGCCAGCACCACGCCGATGCCCTGGGTACCCTGCAGCAGCTTGATCACCACCGGTGCCCCGCCAACCATCTGAAGCAACTCCGGAACGTTGTCCGGCTTGTTCGCGAAACCGGTAATCGGCATTCCTACACCCTTGCGGGCCAACAGTTGCAGCGAGCGGAGCTTATCCCGGGAACGGCTGATAGCCACGGATTCATTCACCGGAAACACACCCATCATCTCGAACTGGCGCAATACCGCCGTTCCGTAAAACGTCACCGATGCACCGATCCGCGGAATCACCACATCGAAATCCTCAAGGACCTCCTCGTGGTAGTGGATCTGTGGATTGGCCGAGGTGATATTCATCGAACAGTGAAGGCAGTCAATCACCTTCACTTCGTGGCCACGATTAATGCCCTCCTCCACCAGACGGCGGGTCGAGTAGAGGTGACGGTTTCGTGACAGTACCGCTATTTTCATTTTTCAGTCCTTAAGGCCGGCTTGCCGGCAAGATAGGAAGCTTCGGGATAGATCACTGAGCGCCCTGACATAGCGGTACGGCCCAGCAACATCCGGAACCGCATAGAATCTCGGTTGGTCAATGTCATTTCAATGGGCCATTTCTGGCCGCCAATCAGCAGCGTGGTCTCGATGACCAGGCGCATTTCCTTGTGGCCGCCGGAATCAGACACGTTCCGCTCATCCAGCACCCTGGCGTCACACTCCACCACCTGGTGAAGATCGTTCTGTACCGGATGAACCCAGAAGCGCACGCGCCGTTCACCGTTTTCCGTGTAGGGTTCAGTGCGGAACGTGTGGAGACAGGAAGTTCTGGCTCCGGTATCGATTTTCGCCTTGATACGGCTGATATCCAGGTCCGGCAGCGCCACCCATTCCCGCCAGCCAAGACTCATCTTACTCTCGGCGGGGGTCGGTGGGATGGTTTTGATAACGTCAGCTGTCTTTGTCGACATCCGGGAGATCCTTTTCAGTGATTTTTTCCGGCCCCAACAGCTGAACACGGAACGGCTCTGAATGGCTACCCGCATAAACGCTGGTGTGGGGGAACGGAATTTCAATGCCTTCCCGATCCAGGGTTTTCTTGATCGCGACCATCATGCCGCTTCTCCCTTCAAGCACCTTTTCCTTCGGCACCCAGTAAGAGAACTGCAGATCGACCGAGGATGGACCAAACGCTGTCACCAAAGTGAAGGGCTTGGGTTCTTCGAGACAGACCGGATTCTTTTCTGCCAGAGTCAGAAGCAGACTTTCCACCCGCTCTACATCTTCAGCGTAGGCAATCCCCACCGTCAGGTCGAGCCGGCGTATCGGAAACCGGGAACGGTTGACCACCCTTGTCTTGATCAGGGTTTCATTGGGGATCCGCACGTACAGGTTGTCCGGCGTGCGTAACTTCACGCTCAGCATATCAATACCGACGACTTCCCCGATGGTCGCGTCTACCTCAATGAAGTCACCGATTTCAAAGGGTTTTTCCACCAGTAGAAACAGGCCGCTGATCATGTTCGACGCCGAGGTCTGAGAAGCAAAACCAATGGCAACGGTGAGGATACCGGCGGCGCCGAGCACCACATCCAGAGAGAACCCGGCCTCCCGCAGGGCCGCCACAAAAAACAGCACCACGATGACGTAAAACACCAGCCGCCGAACCATGACGGTATGATGGCGGGAGGTGCGCTGCGCCATGAAACGGCCGACACTGCGGGCCGCCAGAGACCCGAGGAACAGCCCCAACACAACAAGAAAGGCGGAACTGATCCACTGCCCCCAGGCAATATCGGTAAAAAACTGCATTACGCCTGTTTGCATTGTTTCCAGCAAAGCGTCGACTCCATCAGATCCGTTTCAGCCAAACATCCGGTCAAACGCCCGGACAAGCCGGCCGCGGGCCATTTTTTCACGAGCATCCGCCACCGGCCGGCAGGTGCCCGCTGCGGCCAGCAACGACTGTTCCACATGCAGACTCGCCGAATTCATGTCGGTCTCAACTTCAACGGTTACCCCCGGCGTCCAGAGCTGGCCCCGATCGTTCTGGTGCAATGACAGCAACGGCGTGGGCAGACTGAAGCGCTCAAGCAGCAGGGGCTCATCCCGCCGGTTGATCAGCGTCACCGGCGTGACGGCTCGCCAGGGGCGTTTCGGCACCGCCTCAAGCACAAGACGGGCAAAACTATGAGAGGTATAACAAAGCTCGCCCTCCATGGTATTTCTGCCCACCCAGGTCATCGAAGGCGACGCCAGGGGAATTTCCGTCAACACGGTTTGCTTGTCGCCGGCACAGACCTTCATCCAGACCAGCGTGCCCACGTAGATTGTGCAGCGGCCGCCGGCGGGAATCGTCAGGGGCTGGAAAGGACGAATCACGGTAGGCATGTTTGCGAGTGCCGGCAGGAATGTCACGGTCGACGACTGGTTTTCCCGAATGAAACGCTGCAGCGGCACAGAAGCCGAAGGCAGGGTGTGGCCGATATTTTCTGTCCAGCTAGCCGGATCCGTATCCAGTTCCAGCGTTTCTGAACGAATCTGCCATTCCTGGTCCAACAGAGTCACCCACAAACGAATATGACCCAGTTGATGATACTGGGTCTGGCCGGAAGCCAGTGAATAAGGCTGGGCCCAAACGCCGTCACGGCGACCTTCGCTGTTGTTCTCCATTCCTGCCACAGAACTCCTTGAGGATCGGCCGGCTGAATTGCTGTAAAAGTGTCCTAACTATAATCCAATCAGCCAGCCCGGGCGAATATCCAAGTTGGTGATTTTATTGATACACCGGGCTGTAATTACACTTACATCAATCCCTCAGACAACTATGGATTACGGATGACACAACTGGTCTGGTTCCGAAACGATCTCCGGGTTGCCGACAACCCCGCCCTCACAGCCGCCTGCGAAAGCAGCGAAGAGGTGCGAGCCTGTTTTATTCTCACCCCGGACCAATGGCAGGAACACGATTGGTCGCCGGCCCGGGTGCAATTCGTCGTCGCCCACGCCAACGCCCTGGCCGAAGAGCTGGCCAAACTGGGTATACCGCTGTCCTTTATTCAGGCAAAACGCTTCGACGACAGCCTTGGCAAACTCGAGAGCCACTGCGAAGAGCACGGGGTGACAGCGCTGCACTTCAACGAGGAGTACGGCGTTAACGAGCGCAAGCGCGACAAGGCATTGAAACACCGCTTTGATCAACTCGGCATTGCCGTTCGCAAATACCGCGACCAGACAGTTGCACCAGTAGGCGAGATCCTCACCCAACAGAATGACCCCTACTCCGTGTTCACACCGTTTTCGAGACGCTGGCGCAGCTGGATAGAAGAAACCCATCCGGGTCTTTTCCCAACGCCCAAAGCCAGGGGTAACGCCGTAAGCCCGGAACAGATTGACGCCATACCCGAAGCCTTTCGAGACGCACCCGAGCCCCTCGTTGCAACCGGTGAAGATGCCGCCCACGACCAGCTCGAGCGCTTCCTCGAAAAACGCGGCGGTGCGTACAAGGAAAAGCGTGACTTCCCCGCCATTGATGGCACCAGCCAGATATCCCCTTACCTCGCCAACGGTGTTCTCTCTGGCCGGCAATGCCTGATAGCCGGCCGACAGGCGCAGGGCGCCGGCGGCAACCAGGAAGGCCTGGGAACCTGGATCACCGAAATCGCCTGGCGGGATTTCTACATCAACATCCTGTACCACTTCCCCAGAGTGAGCATGCACCGCGCCTTCAAACCGGAAACCGAAACTCTTGAGTGGAATAACCCGGGCGACAGGTTCGAAGCCTGGAAAACCGGCAACACCGGCGTCCCCATCGTCGACGCCGCCATGCGCCAACTCAACCAGACCGGCTGGATGCACAACCGCCTGCGCATGATCACCGCCATGTACCTCACCAAAAATCTGTTCATCGACTGGCGCCTGGGCGAAGCCTACTTCATGTCAAAACTGATCGACGGCTTCCTGGCCTCCAACAACGGCGGCTGGCAATGGAGCGCCTCCACCGGCACCGACGCCGCCCCCTACTTCCGCGTGTTCAACCCGGTTACCCAGAGCGAGCGATTCGATCCCGATGGGGATTTCATTCGGGAATGGGTACCGGAGCTAGCGAAACTGGATAGCAAACGGATTCACGATCCGGGTGCAAAGGGTGGTGTTATTCCAAAGGGGTATCCGAGGCAGATCGTTGATCTTAAAGAAAGCAGGAAAGAAGCGATCGCAAAATTCCAGGAATTGAAGAATTAAACTGAACCGGAGTCGGAGAGCGGGCTGACTCGACAGTATGACGAGGGGCTGGAGACAGTCTTTCCAAAACTGTGCGGAGCCATGGATGGCGGAGCCCAAGCGTCACATGGACGTGCCGCAAGGAGCGTGTTTTGGAAAGATTGTCTGCAGCCCCGCTGCCCGAGGCGTGAAGTCAACTGGAACAAACCGGACAGGAAGGATCTCTGGCCAGCTTCATCTCCCGCCACTGCATCTCCCAGGCATCCAGAATCAGCAACCTCCCCACCAGAGGAGAGCCAACCCCGGAAATCACCTTGATGGCCTCCATGGCCTGAGTCGCCCCGATCATCCCGACCAGAGGCGCAATCACGCCCGCCTCGGAACAGGTCAGATCCTCATTGCCCTGCTCCGGATACAGACAGTGGTAGCAGGGGCTGTCCTCCCGCCGGCTGTCGTAAACCGAAACCTGCCCCTCGCCCCGAATGGCCGCACCGGACACCAGCGGAACTTTCGACGCCACACAGGCACGATTCAGCGCAAACCGGGTGTTGAAGTTATCCGTGCAATCCACCACCAGGGTTGCCTCAGTGACCGTCCGCGTCAGAGCCTCACCTTCGAGGCGCTGATTCAGGGCGATAACAGACACCAGCGGGTTGATCCGACGAATCCGATCGGCAAGGCTTTCCGCTTTGGATTCACCCAGCAGCGAGGTTTCGAAACCGATCTGGCGCTGAAGGTTGGCGAGCTCGATATTATCGTCATCCACCAGGGTCAGGGTCCCGACACCTGCGGCGCCCAGATACAGAGCCACAGGACACCCCAATCCGCCAGCACCGATCACCAGAACCCTGGCCGACTGCAGCTTTTCCTGGCCGGCAATATCGAACCGGGGCATCAGGATCTGCCGGCTGTAGCGCAATAATTCGTCGTCACTGAGCATCTGCATCTCCACTGTTAGGCACCCGAAGACCATTGTCCAAGTGTCATCCGATCCCGGTTGCCATAATCCTGCCGGGTCTCAACGGCTTTAAACCCGCGAGCGTGAAACAACTGTGCCACGGCCTCTGCCTGGTCGAAACCATGCTCAACCAGAAGCCAGCCGCCTTCAAACAGCCAGTCCGGCGCCTGGCTGATAATCAGCCGCAGATCATCCAGGCCATCGCTCCCGGATACCAGGGCCGAGGCAGGTTCGAATCGAACGTCCCCTTCCTCAAGATGGCGGTCGCTATCGGGGATATAGGGTGGATTGGAGACAATCAGATCAAACCTCTCTGGCTCCAGCCCCGAAAACCAGGAGCTCTGGACCACGGAAAGGTTCAGGCCAAGGGCAACGGCGTTTTCACGGGCCAGCGCCACTGCCTCGGGCACGGCATCACAGGCAGATATTCGCCAGCCCCCGTGCTCACTGGCGAGAGCCAGGGCAATGGCACCCGTCCCTGTTCCCAGATCCAGCACACTGGCTTGCCGTGGTAGCGGCAAAGCAAGAGCAACTTCCACCAGGCATTCAGTATCCGGTCTTGGAATCAGGGTGGAGGCACTGACTTTCAGCGGTAGTGACCAGAATTCCTGATGCCCCAACAAATGTGCCACAGGCCTGCCGGCCACCCGATCCTGCACCAGCCTCTCAAAGGCCTCGGCGTGAGTGTCGGTCACCTCACGTTCCGGCCAGGCCCGGAAACTGGTCCGGCTGAGCCCCGTAATGTGGCTCAGCAGCAGCTCGGCATCCAGCCTCGGCGAATCACTTTCAATTCGGCTGGATGCCTCCTTCAGAAGGGCTTCGCAGGTCAGTGAAGGTTTACTGGTCATCGGCGAGAGAGGCGAGCAGCTCGGCCTGGTGCTCCTGCTGCAGAGGCACGACGACGGCGTCCAGGTCACCGGCAATGACTTCGTCGAGCTTGTAAAGGGTGAGGTTGATCCGATGATCCGTCACCCGCCCCTGGGGAAAGTTGTACGTGCGGATCCGTTCGGACCGGTCGCCACTGCCCACCAGGCTCTTGCGAGTCTCGGCCATGGACTTTTGCTGCCGCTCGGTCTCGGCATTCTGAAGCCGAGAGGCCAGCAGGCTCAACGCCTTGGCGCGGTTCTTGTGCTGGGAACGCTCTTCCTGGCATTCCACCACGATGCCCGTTGGCAAATGCGTTATCCGGATCGCCGAATCGGTCTTGTTCACGTGCTGGCCGCCAGCACCTGACGCACGAAACGTGTCTACCCGCAGATCCGCCTTGTTGAGCTCGATGGCCTCGGCCTCATCGGCCTCGGGCATAACCGCCACGGTGCAGGCGGAGGTATGGATCCGGCCCTGGGATTCGGTTTCCGGAACACGCTGCACCCGGTGGGCACCAGACTCGAATTTCAGGGCACCATACACTCCGTCACCGGCCACGCGCGCAATCAGTTCCTTGAAGCCGCCGTGCTCGCCTTCGCTCTCGCTCAGAACCTCCACTTGCCAGCGCCGGCGCTCGGCATAGCGCAGATACATCCGGAACAGGTCGCCGGCAAAAATGGCAGCTTCGTCACCACCGGTGCCGGCGCGAATCTCCAGGAATACGTTCTTGCCGTCGTTCGGGTCTTTCGGCAGCATCAGGCGCTGGAGCTCTTCATCGAGCTCCTCGCTCTTCTGCTCGGCAAGTTGCAGCTCTTCCTCGGCCATTTCCCGCATATCGGCGTCGCCATCTTTCGCCAGCTCGCGCGCAGCCTCGATGTCATCCAGGGAGTGCTGCCAGGCCTGGAAACAATGAACAATGGGCTCAATCTCGGCGAACTCCCGGGAAAGGTCCCGGAACTTGTCCTGCTGGGAGATAATGGAGGAATCACTAAGCAATGCACTGACTTCCTCGAAGCGGTCAGAAAGCTGCTCGAGGCGGGATTGGATCGATGGCTTCATAGTTTTTCCGGGGTTGTCGTCGTGTCCGCGTCCAGTGCATCCAGCTGGTGCAACTCACGCAGCCACTCTGTCACCTCGGTGCGACCTTCTGTGGTGGCCTTGCGAACCTGCACAGAGGGCTCGTGCAGGAGTTTGTTGGTGAGGCCGCGTGCCATACTGCGTAGCACGGTTTCAGGATCTGTGCCATTGCGCAGGGCGCGCAGGGCTTTTTCGGTCTCCGCATCGCGCAGCACTTCGGCACGCTGACGGAACTGCTTGAGCGTGGACACCGCATCCAGCGCCCTTAGCTGGTTCAGAAAATCCTGAACCCCGGACGCCACCAGATTCTCGGCCTCCCGGGCCGCACCCTCACGAGAGCGGATATTTTCTTCGATAACCTGACGCAGGTCGTCCACCGTGTAGAGATACACGTCGTCCAGCGAGGCCACCTCCGGCTCGATATCCCGGGGCACGGCAATATCCACCATGAAATAGGGGCGGTGTTTGCGTTTCTTGAGGGCTCGCTCAACGGCACCTTTACCAAGGATCGGCAATGGGCTTGCCGTTGAAGAAATAATAATGTCGACATCGGCCAGATGTTCCGGGATCTCGGACAGCACAATGCCCTTGCCACCACGGGATTCTGCCAGTGCCTGTGCCCGCTCAAGGGTACGGTTGGCCACCAGGAAGTCTTTCACGCCGGCATCCGCAAGGTGCCGGGCCACCAGTTCGATGGTTTTGCCGGCACCGATCAACAGGGCCTTGTTGCGGGACATGTCGGCAAATATGTGGTGCGCCATGCTCACCGCGGCATAGGCAACAGAAACGGGATTTTCACCGATGGCAGTCTGCGTCCGCACTCGTTTGGCGACCGAGAAGGTATGTTCAAACAATCGGGACAGGAACGAGCCGCTGGCGCCGTGTTCCCTGGCCAGCGAATAGGCATCCTTCAATTGCCCGAGGATCTGTGGCTCGCCAAGCACCATGGAGTCCAGGCCGGCGGCCACTCGCATCATGTGCCTGACGGCATCGCCATCGCGGTGCACGTACAGCGCTTCTTCCAGTTCCGCGGCGTCCATTCCATGGAAGCCGGCCATCCAGCGAAGCACCATGGGGGCGCAGTCATCATCGCCGGCCAGGTACAGCTCGGTCCGGTTACAGGTCGACAGTATCGCCGCCTCGGTGGCGCCTGACGTCGCACGCAGCTCGGCGAACGCCTCCGCCATACGCTCGGGCGTAAACGCCACTCGCTCCCGTAGCTCTACGGGGGCCGTGCGATGATTGATTCCCAGCGTTACCAGTGCCATTTCGTGGTTGTACAACCTTTTGCCGATGAGCGGTTTAGAGACGCGCAATTACTGGACATTTTAACGGCCAGCGGCCTGAGCTGCCACCCAAAACCACCGCAGCTTCGGCAAGTGCGGACAGGTTGGGCAAGATCAGGTGCTTATGCCATTATAGGGATTCGGCTGAGGCCGCGACCCGATCTACCTCAATTCCGGGGCTGGAGCGTGGTTATTTCAGATGCGTTTTCGACAGATCATGGGAAGTTGCATGCACAAATCCGTACCATTTCTGTTTACCTGCCTGCTTGGCCTCACGCTGGCAGGCTGTGCCAGCCTCACCGGCACAGAGGAAGCGCCTGCCAAGAGCGAAACCGTCGCCGCCGGAGAAAAGACAGAACCACAACCGCCGGTTGAATACGCCGATTTTGAGCCCGAAACCCTCTATTTGCTTCTGTCTGCCGAAATTGCAGCCCAGCGCGGACGCTACGACATTACCCTGGTTAACTATCTGAAGGCTGCCAAACAGTCCCGAGACCAGGTGGTGATTGAGCGGGCGATGCGAATCGCCCAATCCCTGAACGGCGATAACGCCCAGAAACAGCTCGCCGAGCTGTGGCTGGACATCGACCCGGATAATCTCCAGGCCCACAGGATTTCTGCCATCCAGGCCGTAAAGGGAAACGACCTCCAGACTGCCATCCATCACATGGAACGGATCATGGATCAGGGCGGCGATGCTGACTTCGACAGCCTTGCCGCTATTGCGGCCAATCTGCCGCCAGAGCAACAGCAGGAATTGCTTGCCCTTTATAATGAGATGTCGGACCGCCACCCCGACACCCCGGAACTGGAATACAGCATTGCGCTCCTGTTGAAAGTAACCGGACAGCCACAGCAAGCCCTGGACAGACTCGAACCACTGCTGCAGGAAAACGCAAACTTCCAGCCGGCCATCATTCTCAAGGGCGACCTGCTCTACCAGACCGGTCAGAAAAGCAGCGCCCTGGATTACCTGCTGACCAACACCCGCCGCTTTCCGGGCAACCGACAAATGGGCACCCTTTACGGCCGCATGCTTATAAATGAAGGTGAATTACAGGCTGCCCAGGATGAATTCAATCGCCTCGTAAAGCGGTACCCGGACACGCCGGGCCTGCGACTCTCTCATGCACTGGTCGCTCTTGAAAATGGGCAGACCGACCTGGCCCGGCAAGAACTGACACAACTGGCCGAACAGGGCCACCATACCAGCGAAGCCAACTACTACCTGGGCCGCATTGAAGACCAGGCAAGCAATATCGAGCAGGCCATTGGCTATTACCAGAGCGTGGAACAGGGCAATTACTACTTCCCGGCCCTGGCCCGCGCCAGCTCTCTGCTGGCCGAGAATGGACAGCTTGAGGACGCCATTGACCGCATTCGCAGGCTGCGCGAAGCCAATCCCCGCCAGGCAGAGAACTTCTGGCTGCTGGAGGTGAACCTGCTGCTGGATCAGGAACAACAACAGCAGGCCCTGAGCACCGCCACGGAAGCCCTGGAAGAACATCCGGACAATATCGAGATCCGGTACGCCCGGGCCATGCTCTACGATGGCATCGGACAGCCTGCCGACGCCGAAGCCGACCTGAAGCGGATTATCGAACAGGAACCGGAAAACGCCGTTGCCCTGAATGCCCTGGGCTACATCCTGACCACTCGGACAGACAGACTCAGAGAAGCCCGCGGCTATATCGAGAAAGCGCTGCGGCTGGACCCGAACAATCCGGCCATTCTCGATAGCATGGGCTGGGTCCTGTTCCTCGAAGGCCAGCTCGAGCCGGCGCTAGAGTACCTCTCCCGTGCCTGGGCCGCCTTCCCCGATCCGGAAGTTGCCGCTCACTATGGTGAGGCGCTATGGATGAACGGAGCCGAAGAACAGGCCAGAATCATCTGGCAGGAAGGCCTCGAACAGGACAGCAATCACGAAGTGCTCAGAGAAACCATCGATCGGCTGACCAATGGTGGTGACACCGAATGAGACTGGCGCGAATTCTGGCCGCACTGACGATGCTTGCCACCCTCGGCGCCTGTACCACGATCCAGATCGATCCATTGCCGGAGGGCATGACAGACCAGCCTCCGGCTGACTGGACCACTCGCGCAGTCAGTCTCGACAAACTCGACCACTGGAAGCTGTCCGGGAAGCTGGCCGTACGCCAGCCATCCGACAGCGGAACCGCCATCATCAATCACTGGATTCAGGATGGCGAAGCCTACGATCTTGCCCTCTCCTCATCTTTCCTCGGTATGGGCAGCACGACACTCAAAGGGGTTCCCGGGTTTATCGAGTTAACCCTGCCGAACGGCGAAACCTACCGCTCGAGCGAACCGGAAGCGCTGGTCGAGGCGGCCACGGGCTGGCAGCTGCCACTGGAGAATCTGACCTGGTGGATTCGGGGCCTGCCATCCCCCGCCAGCGACTATCGCCTGCTGTTTGATAATCAGGGCACCCTGGCCATAATCCGCCAGAACGGCTGGGAAATCCGCTACGACCGCTGGCAGGCCTTCCTCTCCGCTTACCCTGCGCTGCCCGCCCGGATTACCGCCCTCAAGGACGACAAGCGGGTGCGCCTGGTGGTCAGCGACTGGCAGGAGCAGCCCGAGTGACACCCGACCTGATACTGCCCTCACCGGCCAAGCTGAACCTGTTCCTGCACATTGTCGGCCGCAGGGAAGACGGCTATCACGAGCTTCAGACCTTGTTCCAGTTCCTGGACTACGGCGACGAGCTGAGCTTCACCCTGACACCCGGCGAGCCGGGGGTGAGGCTCGCGGAGCCTGTTCCCGGTGTCGACGACGAGGACAACCTCATCATTCGCGCCGCCAGAGCACTCCTTGAGAGGGCTCAAGGCGACTTGCCCGGGGTCACCATCGGCATCACCAAACGGCTGCCCATGGGCGGCGGTCTGGGCGGCGGCAGCTCCAATGCTGCAACCACTCTGCTGGGCCTGAACCATCTCTGGCAGCTCGACTTGAGCACCGATGAGCTTGCCGGAATAGGCCTCGGCCTGGGCGCCGATGTGCCGGTGTTTGTCCGGGGCCATGCCGCCTTTGGTGAGGGAGTTGGTGAAACACTGACCAACGCAAATCCGCCGGAAGACTGGTTCGTTGTCCTCAAGCCCGGCTGCAACATAAACACTGGCAAGATTTTTTCCGAGCAAGGGTTGACAAGGAACACCCCGAGAATCAAAATAGCGCCCGCTTTTGAGGGAGACGCCTCGAGGTACCGAAACGACTGTGAGGATGTAGTTCGAAAACTGTATCCTGAGGTTAACCAGAGCCTGGAATGGCTTTCACAATTCGGACCTGCAAGATTAACCGGAACCGGGGCTTGCATATTTGGACGTTTCCCGACAGAATCCGCAGCCCGGATCATCTGGGAAAGCAAACCCTCCGGCGTCACGGGGTTCGTAGCTAAAGGGGTGAACAAATCACCTCTACACAAAAAGCTAACAGAGCTGAAATGATGCCAAAAAAGCACGATACTGGGGTGTCGCCAAGTGGTAAGGCAACGGGTTTTGATCCCGTCATGCGCAGGTTCGAATCCTGCCACCCCAGCCACCTTTCTCCCGCTTCTTCTGAATCAAACGCCGATACTGAGAAGGATGCCGTCGTGTCCAAACTGATGATCTTCGCTGGCAACGCCAACCCTGAACTGGCTCAAGCGATTGCCCGCAAACTCCACATTCCCATGGGTCAGGCCACTGTTGGCCGTTTCAGCGACGGGGAAACCACCGTCGAGATCAATGAGAATGTCCGCGGCCATGATGTGTTCATCATCCAGCCGACCTGCTACCCCACCAACGATAACCTGATGGAACTGATCGTGATGGCCGACGCACTTCGCCGTGCTTCCGCTACACGGGTCACCGCCGTTATCCCCTATTACGGATACGCGCGCCAGGATCGCCGGGTACGCTCTACCCGTGTTGCCATCAGCGCTAAGGTGGTCGCAGACATGATTTCCAGCATCGGCGTTGACCGGGTCCTGACCGTTGACCTGCACGCCGACCAGATCCAGGGCTTCTTCGATATCCCGGTGGACAACATCTACGCCACACCGGTCATGCTTGAAGACATCTTCAAACAGCGTTTCGAGAACTTTGTCGTGGTATCTCCGGACGTTGGCGGCGTGGTTCGCGCCCGTGCCGTGGCCAAGCGCCTGGACGACGCCGACCTTGCCATCATCGACAAGCGTCGCCCGAAAGCGAACGTTTCCCAGGTAATGCACATCATCGGTGATGTCAAAGACAAGACCTGTATCCTGGTAGACGACATCATTGATACCGCCGGCACGCTGTGCAAAGCGGCCAACGCCCTGAAAGAACACGGCGCGGCCCGCGTGGTTGCCTACATCACCCACCCGGTTCTCTCCGGCCCGGCCATTGATAACATCAATGCCTCACAGCTGGACGAACTTGTGGTCTGCGATACCATCCCGCTGGGTGACAAAGCGCATAATTGTGATAGAATCCGCGTCCTCGGAATGGCCGGGCTGCTTGCGGAGTCGATTCGCCGCGTGAGCAACGAAGAGTCCATCAGTGCCATGTTCGAGAATGCCTGAGTGACCTTTCGGTCGTAATATCAAGGTATTACAAGCAGTTACCGGGTCGGGAGCCTACACAGGCTCCCGACTCTTTTAGTCAGCCGGAAAAATCCGGCTTTTCAGAAACATCACCTGATCCTACGCCTGGTCGCGGGCAGCTCAGGTGACGATTGAGGTTATTACCATGTCTCAGGAATTTGTTATCGAAGCATTTCCTCGTGACGATCAGGGGAGAGGTGCGAGCCGCCGCCTGCGTCGTGAGGAACGGAAAATCCCGGCCATCATTTATGGTGGCAATAAGGATGCAACTCCGATTGCCATCTGGCACAACGAGCTGAAGAAAGCCCTGGAGAACGAAGCATTCTTCTCCCACGTTCTGACCGTTGAGCTGAACGGCAAGAAAGAAAGCGTAATCCTGAAGGATCTGCAGCGTCACCCGTACAAGCCGATCCTGACCCACGCTGACTTCCTGCGTGTTGACAAGGACCACGAGATCCACGTCAACGTACCGCTGCACTTCATCAACGAAGACACCGCACCGGCTATCAAGCTCCACGGCGGTGTAGCGAACCACCAGATCAACGAAGTTGAAGTGATCTGTCTGCCGCAGAACCTGCCCGAGTTCATCGAAGTGGACATGACCACTGTCGAGATGGACCAGGTAGTTCACCTGAGCGACCTGAAACTGCCGAAAGACGTCAAGATTGCCGCCCTGCTCCAGGGTGAAGATCACGACCTGCCTGTAGTGGCTATCCATAAGCCGCGTGGCGCCAAGGTTGATGACGAAGCCGAAGACGGCGAAGAAAGCGAAGAAGGCGGCGAAGACAAGGAGTAATCACTCCTTAACTGAGGAGGGCAACGGCGAATGGCGCAGGATATTGTCATGGTGGTTGGTCTGGGTAACCCCGGCGCTGACTACGAGAATACCCGCCACAACGCCGGCGCCCTCTTCGTGGAAGCTCTGGCTCGCACCGCGGGCCAGACGCTCCGCCCCGAAAAGAAGTACCACGGGCTCTATGCCCGCATTCAATGGCAGGGCCTGGACCTGCACCTCCTGAATCCGACCACTTTCATGAATCGCAGCGGCCTGGCCATCAAGGCGCTGGCAGACTTCTTCAAGATTCAGCCCCAACAGATTCTGATTGCCCACGACGAACTCGATCTGCCCCCGGGTACCGCAAAGCTCAAGAAAGGTGGCGGCCACGGCGGACACAACGGCCTGCGTGACGCTATCGCCCACCTGGGCACCAACGATTTCCAGAGACTGCGCATCGGTATCGGCCACCCCGGCGACAGCCGCAGGGTAACCGGGTACGTCCTCGGCCGCCTGGGCAAACAGGAAACCGAGGAACTGAACGCAGTGATCGACGAAATCATGCGGGTATTACCGGATGCAGCCAGCGGCAAACTCCCCGCCGCCATGAATCGCCTGCACAGTTTCAAACCGGTATAATCCGCTCAAATTTTTCCAGTACCAGCAGAGGCATTCCATGGGATTTAACTGCGGCATCGTCGGCCTTCCCAACGTCGGCAAATCTACCCTGTTCAACGCATTGACCAAATCCGGCATTGGCGCGGAAAACTTCCCGTTCTGCACCATCGAGCCCAACGCCGGTGTTGTCGCCATGCCGGACCCGCGCCTCAACAAGCTGGCGGAAATCGTAAAGCCGGAACGTGTCGTTCCGACCACCATGGAATTTGTCGACATCGCCGGCCTTGTGGCAGGCGCATCCAAGGGCGAGGGCCTGGGCAACCAGTTCCTGGCCAATATCCGCCAGACCGATGCCATCGCCCACGTGGTGCGCTGCTTTGAAGACGGCAATGTCATTCATGTCGCCAACAAGGTAGACCCGGCCTCCGACATCGAAGTCATCAACACCGAACTGGCCCTCGCCGATCTGGAAACCGTTGAAAAGGCCATCAAGCGGGTTCAACGCGTGGCCAAGAGCGGTGACAAGGAAGCCAAGGCCCAGCTGGAGATGTTCGAGAAACTGCTGCCCGTGCTGAACGAGGGCAAACCGGTGCGCAGCATGAACCTCGACAAGGATCAGATGGCCCTGATCCGGGAACTCTGCCTGCTGACCGTGAAGCCGACCATGTACATTGCCAACGTCAGCGAAGACGGGTTCGAGAACAACCCGCATCTGGATACGGTGCGCAAGATCGCCGAATCGGAAAATGCCGTGGTAGTACCCATCTGTAACAAGATAGAGGCCGAAATCTCCGAACTGGAAGACGATGAAAAATCCATGTTCCTGGAAGAGATGGGTATGGAAGAGCCAGGCCTGGATCGCGTCATTCGCGGCGGCTACGGCCTGCTGGGCCTGCAGACCTACTTTACCGCCGGGGTGAAGGAAGTCCGCGCCTGGACCGTCAAAATTGGTGCTACGGCGCCTCAGGCCGCTGGCGTGATCCACACCGACTTCGAACGCGGGTTCATCCGGGCAGAAGTGGTGAGCTACGACGATTTCGTTCAGTACAACGGCGAAGCCGGGGCCAAGGACGCCGGAAAATGGCGCCTGGAAGGCAAGGAATACATCGTGAAAGACGGCGACGTTATCCACTTCCGCTTCAACGTGTAATTTTTCAGGAAAAACTGGGGCCTAAGCCTTGACAGAAAGGGCCCAAATACTGAAAATACGCGCCTCGTTTGGGGCGATGCCCAAAGCGAAATGGCAAGGTAGCTCAGTTGGTTAGAGCACAGCACTCATAATGCTGGGGTCGGCGGTTCGACTCCGCCCCTTGCTACCAGTATTTCCAAGGTTTGGCCGCTTACTCAGCGGCCTTTCTTTTTTCTACTGTGGGCATTTTGTGCCCAAACCGGAATTTCACCACGGCCACGCCATCGGAATCCGGTCCTCTCTTCTCCGCGATCAGCTCCACCGCTTTGACCAGTTCAGCAACTTCTGCCGCCGAGTAGTGTGTGGTGACCGATCCGCGTTTATGCCCCAGGAGCTCCGCCCGGGTTTCTTCGTTGACCCCAGCAGCCCTCAGCCTCCTGCCAAAGGTATGCCGGAGATCGTGCCCACGGACATGGGTAAGCCCTGCCTTCTTCCGCCCTTTGCGCCAGGCATTATTGAAGATAGAGGCCACCGGCCGGCTGCTGAAGGTGAACACCTGGTGCTCGTGCTTACCTCGCTGGCGGTTCACCACGGCTCTCGCCGTTGCATTCAGAACCACCAGGCGATCGCAGCCGTTCTTCGTGACGCTGGCGGGCAAGATGAACCCGAACCCCTTGTCAGGTAGCGAAACCTCCCACTCCCACTTCAGAGCGCAGATCTCGCTTTCCCGGCACCCGGTATGCACCGCGAACTCGGCCATATCCTTCAGGTGCTCTGGCAGTTCCTGGAACAACCTGCCCTGCTCTGCCCAGGTCACCGGCGCCGGATCCCTTGAATCTTTCCAATCCACGTCCGGAATCATCGGCGCGGTTTCCAACCAGGTCATCCCGTATTCGTCCCGCCAAAGTTCGGCGCATAGCCTGAGAATTCTCCGGGCCACGGCCAGCGATCGGTTGACGGTGCCAGACTTCGCACCCTCTTTCCGTCGGGCATCGATGAACTTTTGCAGTGTTCCGGAATGCACCTGGTTCAGGGGTAGCTTCCCAATGTGAGGGTCCAGCGACTTCAGATCCTGCACATCCCGCTTTATACTTCGCTTGTGTGCGAACTCCCGGGCATACCTGAGAGCCGCCTCCCGCCAGATTCGGCCTGGCCGAACACCATAGACCGAAGCCTGGCGGATTTCCTCGAGCCTTCGGACGAGGTACTGCTCTGCCTCTACCCGATCGCTCGTTCCAGTGCTTTCGCGAATCCTCCGTCCGTTAATTCGCTTCTCGATGTGCCATGTCCCGCCGCGGAGGCGGAGACCGTTCCCACTTTTCGACATGCTACTTCACTCCATTTTTGGGCCGGAGCACGCCCTCGCCGAGAAATATACTCGTCCAGGGCACTGTCCAAATCAAGGCGATCGAATCCCTTTCCGATCTCTCCAATCGGAATTTCAGTGAGATACGGCCGAATTTCTTTGTTAAAAACTTCCCGCCCCATACCGCAATAGTCCGGGGCCTGGCCTGCCCGAATGATCCGCGGCTGAATCATTACTTCCGTCATGAAGACACCTCCTCGGGAAGTGAATAGCGATACTGAAAGCCTGCATAGTCCTTATCTCCCGGCCTCTTGCCGCCCAGGTAGACTTCCTCTGCATCTATCAGGCCTCGGCTGACCATAAGGCTCAGATGCCAGGACAGCGTGTAGGTCTCAATTGGAAAGCCGACTGCCTTACTCATGTCGTACCAGTGAACCGATTCGCCTTTCAAAACCTCCATCACTCGATCCATCAGCCAGAAAAGTGTGGGCACTTCCAGAGTGATCAGACCATGAAGATCTTTGTACCTGGCCGGAAAATCCTGACCTCGATAGAGCATGGTTGCTGGCGGCATGTAACCACCATGCTCGAAGGCGGGTTCTGGCCGCTCAGAGGCGAACATTTCAAGCTGACCCATTACTCATCTCCTGGAGCTTTCGCTGGCTTTACTGGAGGCATTGGCGGCGGATTTGCTGGCGGATTGGGACGTGCATTCTCAACCTGGTATCGGCACCCAGCGCACCTTTCATCAATTCCGAGCAGGACGCACCGCTTGTTAGGCAGAATTGCTCGACGGGCCGATGGATGAGCGCATCTGCCGCGATAGAAATGGATGCAGTTGATGTTCGGCCTGTAGCCGCCACCAAGATCAGTATCCGGGTAAACTGGCAGGCGTACTCCGTAGTCAGGATTATTCATCAGCGACCTCCCGGCTTATTCGCGCCAACAGCTCACATTCTTCTCTGGCCTGAATTGGCGGGAAAGCTGAAAAGACCTCACCGAGTAGCGCCTGACGACGCTCTGCCTTTCGCTTTTCTGCAACCCACTTGTCCCGGAAGTTTTCGATTTCCTGCTTGGCAAACTCCAGCATGTTTTCCAGCTCACTGATCCGGCCCGCTGGGTTGGCAAAGCGAGGGCGGTAATTGCTTGCATCGTTCGGTTCATGACTCACTGCTCACCTCCCGCACCTTCGTCTACCGCGATAACCACACTCACCCCGACCATTTTTGCGGAATGATGAGCCCCTAGAAGCAACATGAACCCGCCTATGTAGGTCAGTGCCATGAAGCAGACTGTGAAGCTGATCGCCTTGCGCCACTTATCCATTCTCACTGCTCCTGTGGTGGGGCTGGGCGGTCTGGATACACTCCGGGCAGCGGAGACATTGACGGCTTGCGCTTCTGCTTCTCGCGAATCTTCTCGACCATTTCCGGCTGAGTGATCCTTGCCAACTCTGTTTCCCCGCATTGGTGCATATCCATCGCGTTGGCAAGACACAGGGCAGCGAGAGTCACTTGGACGCCGCCAACTTCCTGGGGCGGATCGCCAACCGGACGGCTGAACACGTAATCAACCAGCTTGTGCGCTTCATCAGCGGTGCACCTCAGCGATTGCACCAACTCCAATGCTTCCTCAAGGAATCGGTGGTTACGTTCCTCTTTATCTCCCGCGATCATTGCGCCAAAGCACTCCAGTAGCCACGGCTGGACACGGCTCTGGAACGACTCCGTTTCGGGTGTGGTGGCAGCAAACTCGCCATAAGGTTGAGCGCATCCAGTGGCGTGGAAGGGCTCCATATTTCCGCATTGCTGACAACGCAGATCGCCGCGCACACTATCGCTACCCTGTTCGGATGTGGTGGCAGGTGTGGGGGTGGTGAGTGGCGGCTTCTGAAATTCCTGAACCGGCAGAGCGCCTTCTTCCATCACCTCGATGCAACTGATATGAAGCCCATAAGTCTCTTTGCCGTCATCATCTTTGAGAGTGCCCACCCAAAGCACGCCCTCGCCAAAATCATCCCGGCCTTCATCCCAGCCGGTCATGGTGATGATGCTTTCAATATCCTCGTAACTGAGACACATGGAATCAGGGACAAGCGCGTAGCCCTCCGGCACCTGATCGGCTTGTTCTGGCCCAATTTTCAGTTTCCGCAACTCGTAAGCCAGCGCCAACAGCTGGTCATGCTTGACCTTGGTGGCTGCCTCACTATCTGGCCAGTTGCCTGAAATGGTGTGCGACAGCATCATGTTGTATGCCACGCCACACAGTTCTGCGTGAACCGAGTCAATCAGGCGATCTTGCTTGCTTTGTCCGCTCAGAGCGCAGTCCAGCTGATCTTCTCTATGTTCAATGGTGCCGCCATCAATGTCGGTACCACCTTCAGAATCCACTGGCTCATTGAAGCCGCACTCTGTGCACCACCATGGATCGATTTCTGTCTCCGAATGAGTGATTGGAATCATCTTGGTCCCGCATTCCGGGCAACAAGCTCCATCGGTTAACTCGAAAGGGATATTTTCGCTCACTCTTGAACCTCCTTCTCCCGCGGCTTCCCAACCAGGCATTTACCATCCGGCCCCATATCGAAAGGGCACCGGCATTCGGGATAGCTGCACACATTTTCCTTTCGTGACATGTCACGATCTTTGTAAACCAGCGCGAGGATGTACTCGGTCTGATCTTCGAACTCTCGGAGGTTTGCCGCCTCCTCGATCGCTGTTCTCTCGTTGGCAGCCAGTTGCATAGTGAAAGGCTTAATGTCCAGGTGCTTTTCCCGCTCACGCTGGCGGCGCTTTCTTTCAGCTGATGTCATGGCCATCAATCAACCCTCCGGAACTCGATCACCCATACCCAGGGGTTGGCATCCCATGGCCTTGGATCGTGCAAGCCCTTTGGTGCATTCCCGGTGATCTTGCAGAAGTAATTGGCGAAAGCCATGCGAGCATTGCCGAGGCACTTGTCACAGCTGTCCGGTGTTTCCATGGACCATCGATCATCTTGTCCATATGGGCTGGTGCCTGGGAGATCTGGAAAGTGGCGGGCGCCTTCAGCAATTGCGTCTTTCTCGCTGATATCCTGCAACCGCTCCACCCGAACAGCTGTGATTTCCAGCGTGATACGGCTGGCCCACCGGGGCATGTGGATTGAAGGGCGCCATTTCAAAGCTTCCGGATCGTCCGGAGCGTTCTCCCAGCCAGCGGGGTGCGATGCCGAATACTTCGGTGTTGCCCGATAATCGACCCAACGCTCACCAGCGAGGCCGGTATCATCAACCTCACACCAGGTTTCGCGAACCCACAGCCGGTCACCGGGCTGACCATGCCTACAGATCAGCGGATTCCCTTTGCCATTCACAGCGCCGAACGGTGCGAATGGCGTGAAATCCAATCCGCCTTCTGGTTGAGGCTTCATTGCCCGCCGCGTCTGCGTCTTCCGGCCTTCGAGAATGGCGCGAATCATGTCGTCTTTGAAAATAATCGGCCGATCCATCAGAGGTCTCCCAGCTCTTTCAGAGCTTTCCGGCCGGCTTTCATCAACGCTTGGCGATGAGACTTTTTCATTCGATTTGTCTGGTTGGCATGTACCAGAGTGCTGGCCACGGTCATGAGTCCCGAATAGGGGTTGATCTCGACACTGCGCATGATGTTCTGCTCGCAGTCGTCCGCGGACGTCCCCAGGAGCCTGACCGCCTCATCTCGTTGCTCTTGTGTCAGCATGCTTCCCTCTCCTCACTTTTCAGATGCTCCACCCACACTTGCCACTGCTCGGGTTGGAGCCATGTTCCGTCCTTCAGCACCACACAGCCGCTGGAATGGGCGTAGGCCATGCCGGTGCTCTCAATGAGCTCGATAATCGCCTCAGCGCGATCCTCGTGACTCAGGTCAGTTACCTGCGTGTGCACTGCGTACAATCCTCGCTATTCGGCTGACTGTGTGGTGGCAGCTGGGTGATGATCCGTCCCGCTGGTAATGCGGCAACCGTCGATCGAGTAGGCAGACGAGGATCTCTCGCTTCATGTGCCTGAGCACCTGAAGCTCGTGCTTCATTTCGGCCAGCTCCAGGAGCGCTTGGCGTTTGCTGGCTTCGGCCTTGTCCCGCTGATCGTTCAGGCTGAGGATGGTTCTGGCTGTATTTCCGTCCATCAGACCCTCCCATGCTGTTTGCGGAATTCATTAACGAATCCACCGGCCAGCTTCAAAAAGTCTTCACGGGTGTAAGCGCACCACTTCTTCAGGTCGGCAATGACCTGGTCGAAGTACATCCACGGCTCAATCTGTTTGCGCTGCAAACCTATCGGCGCGTCCTCATACCTGATCTGCCCGGCGCCCTCGCAAGTCGGACACTCCTCTTCCTTTTCATGACCGCAACAGGGGCAGTCCTCGATGATCTCTCCCTCGCCGTCACAACGCCGGCACTCAAGAAACGGGTTTTCTTGCTCTATGATCTGCCTCTGCTCGGCTTCCCACTGCTCATAGCTTGCAATCAACATGTCAGCTCCCGTTTCCGTTTGTTCGCTGCCAACTTGATCTTGGCCAGGTTGTGGAGCACATCGAAGCTCCCCTCTGGCGGGTTCTCCATGGCGAAGAACTTATTCAGGATTGCGTTCTCAGCCATGCTCACCAGCACCAGGTTCTCCCGGGAAAAGTTCCGCTTATCTCCGTCCTTCAATCGCACAACGTGCTTTGGCGGTACCGGACGGCCGTGGTACTCCTCCCACTTCAGGACGTGCACAAACTTCCAGTTCTTCCGGCTCATCCCTGAAGGCGCATCATCACGAACCTTCCGCTTCAGGTAGCCATCCTTGTCGACCGACTCGGTGCCAACCGGCACTGTCGTTTGCGGTTTTTGCCCGGGCTTGAACTGGTTCTCTTGGCAGCGGCCACCTGGTTGATAGCTGAGTCCCTTGTTCCAGCTTTCTTGCCCTGGCTTGAAGCACCCCGGCTTACTGGCCATGTATGCCGGATCCTTTTTGAGTCCAAGAACCGTCGCCCTGTTTTTCACTGCCAGGTAACTGCAATTGAGCATCTTCGCGATCGTTCGGTTCGGAGTGTCCGGATACAGCGATCGCAGCCAGTCATCCCGTTGCGCATTCCAGGTGGCCATGACTTACTCCAGGAACTTGGGGCCGTTGGTCAGGCCGTGTTCGCGCTTATGCTTTTCGGCATCGAGGACGAGGCGACCATTCGCAACAACCTCTTTACTGACGCCGGTGATTGCCTTGCTCCTTTCGATCTCCTGTTCCAGGTCTTCACCTTTCAGGGTTTCGTCATTCAGCCGTTCCAGCTGGGCAAAAAGATGGTTGTTAAGATCAATCAGCTTGTTTTTCATGGATGGAATCCTCCGTGGATTCGTTGTCGACTTTCTCCAGCAGCTGCTCCGCGTTCCGGATCGCCGCCAGGTATGTGTTGATGCAAGAGATAGGCACACCCAGTCGGGCCATGGAGGTGAGATCCCTGAGCACCTGGTAAAGCTCTTCAGCGTGTCGGGACTTGGCAGTCTCCACCTGGAGCGGTACCACCCTGCCCCAGTCGACCATGTCCTCACCTGCCTGGTTGGCCAGTGCCGCTTTCACCTGGTCCGGGGTTCCTGCAAAGCAGGACAGATTCCCGAAAACCTCGTGGGCATAGCACTCAGCCATGATTGGCCTCCGCCTTCTTGCGCTTGTAGATCTCTTCGCGGTCAATGCTTGTGTGCTTTGGCGCGGTAACGCCCATGCGAATTTGCGGGCCGTTGTTCCCCAGAACGGTGACCTCCACCACTTCCCCGCTCGGGGTCTCGATGACGATCGTCTCTCCGGTGCGCCTTGTCAGAATCAGCATTCTCTCTTCTCCTTTTTTTGATGGTGTCGATTGCTATTGCCAGCCAGAAAAGAAGCGCTGCGCTGAGCGCTACTGACAAGTGTTCTGGATCGATATTCATGCGACACCCGGCCCCGGCTGGCGGACTTCGCGAATCCGAGTCGGCATACGGACCACGTTGCCCTGCTCTCTCGGCACGGCCTTGTAGTTCCTGCCATCGCTGGAAAGCCGAAGCTCACAGCCCAACGAAGCCAGTGCCTCCATCATTTGGCCTTGGGTAACTTTCTCCGGCAGTTCAATCGTCAGAGTTGCCATAGTGATCTCCTGGTTAAGCTCGGTTTTCGCGGATCTGATTCCGGCCAATGGTGTTGCGAACCGCTGGCGGACGGGTGCCTGTCATTGGTGTAGGCCTGCTTCGCATTGCGGGTAGTGCTGAGAAAGCCATGAGAACGAAAGCAAATGCCCTAGCCCGGAAGAGGCCCTGCATCCAGCCTTGTGAAATGAGATCTACTCGGCTCTGCGCGTGAAACTGGTCTTTCGCTTCATCTAGATGCCAGGTCACGGTGTCTGGTGAGATATCCAGCAACCGCCCAATTTCTTTGGCGCTCATGCCCCTCGCCGCGAGCATAACGACTTCGGCCCGGCGTGGTGGGAGGAGCGTCGTGTCTGCCAGCTCCACCTCCATTCGTGGGTAATGCGGTTTTTGTCTGCGGCCCATTTTGTTGTCTCCCTGATCAACGGTATGGGCACTATAACAACACCTGTTGTTTTCCATGTCAACAACCAATGTTGTTTTTTTTGCCGGCCTCTCGGTCATTGTGGGGCGTATCTTGCGGGTGAATATGGGCAGGAAGTTCTATATATTTGCCGCGACAAACAAGGAGGCATTCGTGCAAAGAAACTTAACTGCAGTTATCGCTACCCTGCTTCTAGCCTGCCCATTCCCGGCAGCCGCAGATCTGGTAAAGAAAACGAGTTCAGGCATCTGCCATCCGCCAGCCAGTTCCTACTTCGACCGGACAAAGAACTACCAAGCTTTCGACAAGGTTGAAGCTTGCCTGGCGTCCGGCGGTCGACTTCCAAAGGGCATGAGCGGATATCGAGACAACAGTGAGTCCGCCAGCAGGCCCCTGGCGAAAGCCGACTCACGGTATGAGAGAAGCAAGTTTGGGCATGGGTGGGATGATGCGGATGGAGACTGCCAGAACAGCCGTGCCGAGGCCCTGATCGCTCAGTCCAGCACCAAGGTCAGATTCGCGGATGAAAGGCTCTGCAGGGTGGTTACCGGCCGCTGGATCAGCCCCTTTACGGGCAAGGTCATTCAGAATGCTTCAGAGATCGATATTGATCATGTCGTACCGCTGAAGTGGGCTTGGGACCACGGAGCCAATACCTGGTCTGATGGTAAGCGGGAAAGGTTCGCCAACGATCCGGTCAATTTGTGGAGTGTAGAGCTGTCCCTAAACCGCCAGAAAGGCGCTCAGGGGCCTGAGGAATGGCTTCCGCCAGCTGGGAAGTGTCAGTACGTCAGCAGGTTCGTCAGGATAGTGAAGGTTTACGGGCTGAAGCCCTCGCAGGGAGAGTTCAATCGATACAAACAGCAGCTGGCGGAGTATTGCGGGTAAGAAAAAGCCCTTCATTTATCAGGCTATACATCGTCTTCAATAACTTCGCGCAGAAAAATCAATCGCGGTATTTTTTGACCGGCATTATCTGAACGGAAAACGACCGTGACTTTGCCACGTATTTGGCGTTTGTTGAAAAGGTCGTCAGGCATAACGGATGGATCCAGCTGAAGCTTTATTCTTCGATCGCTGAGGTCAGGAGCGCGCACGCGCCATCCGCTTTTAGTGTGATCGAGATCAATGGCCCTGAGCTCCAGCAACAGCCCGTCGTAATCTTCGACTATCTCCTCTGGCTCATCATCCTGGACATAATCCGGCATTGCTTTGACGGACTCACTGGTAATTTTTAGGCCGGGATTATCCCCAAACTCGATATATCCATTTGGATCTCGCTTTGCAGGCTTCACGATCCGGGCTGCGTCTTTGGCAAGTTGATTCTTGTCCTGCACCGCGTTATCAATGAGTGCCCGAAATTCGTCTGCATCCAAGCCGACCATGCCGCTACCAATTTGGATAACGGTGTTGTTATTTGCTTCAATCGCAGCTCTTTTCTCGGGCTTATTCTTTGACCGTTTCCCCAACCAGTAGAGGCCACCGCTCAGGACCATAACCAAAATAATTGCGGATAGCACTTGAGGGTCACTCATGACCTCCTCCATACCAAGCTTTTCTCTTGCCGCACCAATGGCGCTGTCGAAGTTTTTCTGGTTGCCAAAGATGAACTTTACAACGAGGTCTTCCCAAATACTTCCGGATCTGAACTCATCGAGATATATCTCGACAGACTCTATCTTGTAGTCCGGAAACAGCGCTTCAAGCACGCTTGGAGTTTGCCTGATCAGGCTATCTAATGCTACGAGCCCATCCGCTATTTCCTGAATAGAGGCCCTGTTTTTGTTTGTGTAGTGAACCTGCTGGGGAATGCTGAAGTCCATTTCAAGAGCCTTACTTCGTTGGATTTATCGGAAAACTAGCGCAACACTGACCACCAAAAAACACGCCCGATGATCCGGATATTGTTGTCGATCACATCCTGAGCGGAATACTCTTCAGTCGCATGCTCTGATGCATTCTGGCTCACAATCTTGATTCCGCCACCTGGTCGACGGTGCAGATACTTCACTCGGAGCATGCCATCGTGGTCGATCGCATAGATTTCGCCATCCCGGATGGTAGTGTCACCGGTGTTCACGCCAACACAGGTGCCGTCCGGCATAACCGGTTCCATGCTGTTGCCGCGGACGAAGGCACAGGCTGCGTTCTCTTCGACCACCCCTGCCCTGGATAACGTGGATTTTGCAAAGCGGAGTTTGGCGCCGTGGTTCTCGATTACCTGAGTCTGGCCCGCGCCGGCTGCCAGCTCTACTTCCCTGAACAGAGGCAATTCAACTTCATCCTCATCCAATGGCGTGTTGCTGTCCCAAGCATCCATGTGCCCGAAGAACTCCAGTTCGTCGGCATTTTTAGAAGCCCGCTGTAAATTTTTATTAGTCTGCGGTGACACACAAACATCGCGTTTCGTCCCCGATCTGGGAAAGCCCTCAATTTCAATTTTTGAAAGCAACCAATCTGGCGCATATAAGCCGCCACCAGTTATTTCTTCGAATTCGTCTTCAGTGATGCCGAGCAGATTCTCAATATTGTCGCCAGCTTCCAAGCTTTCTCGAACGCAATCAAAAAATATCGTTTCCCATTGATACCGGGCATCAGACTGATCAAGCTCTTTACGAGCCTTCCTCGCCTCCTCCTCAAGCATTGGCCCGCTACCGGAAACCAGCCACAACAAACTGACCCCAAGAGCTTCAGCCATTTCTGCAGCCTTGTTTGAGCGCTGGCTATCCCTTTTTTCGAGAGCTCCAATTGCCGCCTGAGTCAGTCCGACGCGCTCACCAAGCTGCTCTTGAGTATAACCAGCGAGTTTTCTTGCCTGTTTGAGTCTTTGCCCTAACGCCATTGAACTCCCCTTAAAAAAAACATCATAAAACAATTGTTTTAGGGTGCTCCAACAACAGATGTTGACATATAAAACAACTAGTGTTGTTATTGCATGCGAACGCAGCGGAGACGTCGATGAGTACCGAAGCCCTCAAAAAGGCAATTGAAATAGCTGGCAACCAAACGTCGCTTGGAAAGCTAGTAGGGCTGTCTCAGCCCTACATATGGAATTGGTTAAACCGAGATCAATCAATTCCTGCTGAATACGTCATTCCTGTTGCCCAAGCCATCGACTGGCAGGTCACTCCTCACGAGCTCCGCCCGGACATCTACCCGAATCCTACTGACGGGTTGCCGGCGGAACGATCTGGAGAGGCCGCCTGATGGTTTCCATTAAACCACTCCGGAGCTGGCGGAATACCCGTCTGACTACGGGTGGATATCTGTACAGGGTTTGAAGCAAGCGCGAGCTGCAGCGCTATCAGAAGCAGACGGTAAAACAAGCTGGCCAGGCGTAAGCCGAGGTGCCGACATTGCAGCCGGGGACAGGGTCCCGGCGATAGAACGCCAGCAGCGCGAGGCAAAGGTAACCCACCACCGCCCCAGTTGATCGCGCTGACAGCCTGGAAAGACAGGCCGTATCCGGGAGGGCTCTGCTCCCATGACCAAGGTGACTTGGTAGGTCTCCCCAGGCCTGCGAGTCAGGTAGAGCCCTCCTCGGATACGGATACCGCCCGAGAGAGCCCGCCCGCTTCGGCGGAATCTGAACTGCCCGTGTGAGCTGCGGCAGGAATGTAGGGCCATAGAACGTCGTGCGTCGAGCCACCGGCGCCACGGCTCCACCCTGGGGATGGTGCCCAGGGCACCCGGCACAAAAGTATCACCGTTGGTAGGTGGTTGACGTGTCCCCGGACGAGGGTAACCGGGACGCATCTGGGAGTGTCCTTGCCGTTGAAAGCGGGTCCGCCAAGCGAGGGCATTCCACAGATGTGTAAGGGGTTGGGAGGTTCCCGGCCGACGCATCAACCGCAATGACATTGCGAACTTGTGGCTCCCACCGGTAGGGGGTCTGGGTAGCCTCCCTTCAAAAGGCATACGGCGGTGGTACCGGATAACCCGCCAGCTATGCAGGCATGGAGAAACGGTGTCTCGCTGGGCTCATAACCCGGATATCGGAGGGTTCGACTCCCTCGCCTGCTACCAGACAACGCTTTGAGGTGGACCATGCAATCACTTGGTGAATGGAACGCCTACGTTGCCGCCGGCGCCGATCGGGAAGAGAGAAAGGCCAGGCTGGCGGAGTGTCCGGAGTCACTACGAGAAAACGTGACATGTCACGTTAAGACAGTTTTTGAATTACGCAGTCGGAGCAGGCAATGCCAGAGAAACTCGAAATCAAACTTCCCTGGCCGCACAAGGCCCTAAGCCCGAACTCACGAGGGCATTGGGCAAAGAAGGCCAGGGCTGCAGAAGTCTATCGGTACACCTGCAAGATGATTTCGCTGGAGACCATCCAGGCCGGCAAGTGGGATCTGACTCCGCTGAGGGAGCTGGTCGAAGCTGGCGGCGAAATTCATGTGTTCCTGGACTTCCACCCGCCTAACCGGCGGGCCCGGGACGACGACAACATTATTGCCGCGTTCAAGTCAGGCCGTGATGGGCTGGCGGATGCACTGAAGATCGATGACTGCCACTTCCGGACACATCCGTTTCTGAAGCGCGACGAGATCATGAAGCCGGACGGAGAGGTTCGTGTGGTGGTCACGGGGAAAGGGCCAGAGGCCTGAAATAAGAAAGCCCGGCTCAAACGGTGCGCAAACACCTCGCCGGGCTAACATCCGAGGAGGACAGTATGAACCAACTGATTACTGCGGGCAACACACAGCAACTCACGATGAGCAGTCGCGAGATTGCGGAGCTCACCGGGAAGCGCCACCCAGATGTGAAGCGCGATATTGAAGTGATGCTCAAGGCGCTTGAAAGAGATGTGAGCAGTTTTGCTCATACCTATTTCGATTCAATGAATCGCAAGCAGGCGGAGTATCGCCTTGACCGCGAACTCACCGAGACTTTGGTGACAGGCTATAGCATTCCGCTGCGCCACAGGGTCATTAAGCGCCTGCACGAGCTGGAACAAAGGAAAGCCGCCCCGGGCTGGCTGGAAAACCTCAGCCCTCAAGCGAAAGTCGTTATTGAGGACCTGAACTCCCAGGTGAACCACTACCGGCAGGAAACTGACCGTCTCAACGCCGTGTGCAACGACCTGGCCGAGAATCTTAAAGCAGGCCTCACCCCGGTGGAGTTCTGCCGGATGCTCAATGGCGTCAATCTGAACCGCGTTCAGGCCGTTCTGGTCGAGCGCAAGCGCCTTCTCAAGACCCAGCACGGCTACCGAAGCGCCGCCGCCTACCGAGACAAGCTATTCACCGAGCGCCGGTACCTAAACAAGGAGGATCGGCCCTGCGAGAAGGTAATCCTGACCCAGAAGGGTGCGAAGTGGCTCTATTCCCAATATGAACAGGGTCAGCTCGAAATGCGCAAGGACTGGGATGGCAACTACACACACATGCTTTTCGATAACGAGGAAAAGGCTGCATGAGTATTATCGACCTGATGGCGCGCCCCATCGCATTTAATCGCGCCTTCGTGGATCTAGGCCTTGGTATGTGCGGAGCAATGATGCTGTCCCAGTCGCTCTACTGGCGAACAAGGACCAGGAACCCAGATGGATGGTTTTACAAGTCACAGGCGGAATGGCAGGACGAGACTGGCATGACAAGGCGTGAGCAGGAAACTGCCCGCCGCCGCCTGACTAAAGCCGGCTTCCTTCAGGAGGATCGAAAGGGAGTTCCCGCCCGACTGTATTTTCGAGTAGACATTGAGGCTGTCGAGGCTGCCCTGGAAGCGCTGTCATCCAGTTTGGCGGAAAGCGCCAATCAAGAGTGTACAGCCAACAAAAACAACAGTTTGGCGGAAAGCGCCAATCAAGAATGTACAAACGGTGCAACAAGTATGGCGGAAACCGCCATTCAAGAGTGCACGAATCCGCCAGACAGTGATGGCGGAAAGCGCCAATCTATTACAGAGATTACTACAGAGACTACAGCAGAGATTACGGCAGAAAGATCGTCCGGGCCTGATCGGCCGGACACCCCTTTGGACACTTCTAGCGAAACTGAGCCAGAGCCCAACCCTGAGCCCTCAAGGCCAGACGCCGCCATTGAGAACGGTCGCTTCTGGGGGACTCAAGACGATCTCGACCTGGCCGTGTGGATGTGGGATCGGCTCGCTGAACAGCTCGGTCCTGACAAACCTAGAGCCCCGAACTTCTCCCGATGGGCCAACACAATCCGGCTGATGCGCGAGCAGGACGGCCGGGAGCATCGGCACATCCGGATTTTGTACGACTGGGCCCGCCAGCATGAATTCTGGGCGGCGAACATCCAGAGCCCTGACAAGCTCCGCGAAAAGTGGTCCAGGCTGGCACTGCAGCGCAAGACCGAAATGCGCAAGCCTGGTGCCGAGCCAGACCTCGACCGAGCCGCCGAGCTCCGAAGAATCCATGAACAGCGCATGTCCAGCCAGCAAGGGGTGACCTATGAACACTAATGACCTCGAAGCCTTCGACTCGCTCTGGGCACAGGCCTATGAGATCTACGGCAAGCGTATGGAGCCCAGAGTGGTCTACATGGTCTTCCAGTCCCTGATCGCTTTCTCTCTGGCGGACATTGAGCGCGCCATTTCTCGGCACGTAACGAACCCGGATACCGGCCAGTATCCGCCCAAGCCCGCCGATATCGTCCGATTGCTTCAGGGCAGCAGCCAATCCGCCAGCGGTGAGGCCTGGGCAAAGGTCGATCGCGCCATTCGGTGTGTAGGCAACTACCGCTCCGTAGTTTTCGATGATCCCAAGATTCACGCAGCCATCGAGCGACTAGGCGGATGGCAGAAAATCAGCATGACTGAGGAGAAGGAATACCCGTTTCTCCGGAATAACTTCCAGAAGCTTTACCAGGGCTTCACCTTCCAACCTCCCGAGTCTTTCCCGCGAAAGCTGATCGGCACCTGTGAGCACGAGAACAGCCAGCACGAGGGTTTCAATCGAGGCCGCCCTCAAGATGAGCCGGTAATGATTGGCAACCCGGAAAAGGCCCGGATGGTTTACCAGGGCGGCGGCGATATGGGGGTGGCCCGTATTCAGCAGCACGGCACCAAGGAGTTTCTGGAGCTCGCCGTGGACAGCGCGGCAAAACGCATCGGAGGCGTCCATTGAGAAAGGCGTCCGGCCCCACCCTGACGAAGCAAAAGCGACCGCTCAAGCGTTGCCCGACCTGCCATGGCCGTGGCGTTGTAAAGCCGATGTTTTACGAGCTGCCGTGCGACCACTGCGAATCCTCCGGAGTGGTCTGCAAGGAAACCGGCGAAGGACTGCCAGCCTCTGAGCTGATCCTCCAGTTGCGACTCAGGCTGAACGAGAAAGAGCAGGAGATTAAAGGGCTACACCGCCAGCTGGCGGACGAGCGGGCCAAAGACGACAGCCGAGGCTATGGGGCTGGCGGATCACGGTACCACGGAGACTGACATGATGAAGAAACAATCGCTGATAGGAACAGCGCCCAAGCAACGAGGCATTAAGTACGACCAGGAAAAGCCCCGGATGGACCTGATCCCGCCGCTCATGGAGCTGGAAACCGCCAAGGTGCTGAGCGTTGGGGCGATCAAGTACCACGAGGACAACTGGCGGCAAGTGCCAGACCTGCGCAGGCGGTACATCGCCGCTGCCAGGCGGCATATCAACGCCCTGAGCCAGGGCATCATGCTGGACGATGAAACCGGCCTGCACCATGCCGCCCATGCGGTGTGCTGCCTGATGTTTCTGGGAGAGGTTGAGCTGGAAGCTCTCATTACTGAATAAGGGTCATTCATGCGACTGCCGAAAAGCGTACAGGAAATCGCCGATGTTATCGGATACCACAAGGCGCTCCGGCTTGTCCGGGATCTTCCGCCCTGCGGCAAGCGCGAACGCCGAAGGAACATCTATATCCCCAAGCCCCACAACCTGAAGCCTGACCACCAGCTGGTAAAGCTCGTGGGCTGGGATGATGCCATGGCCCTAGCCGAGGAGCACGGCGGCCGTGCCATCCAGCCAGCCGAATGCCGGTATGTGGAGCGGGCCATCATCGAGGACCGGCGCATTCTCGACTGGTATGACCTGGGCTATACGGCCAAGGAAGTGGCCGAAAAGCTCGGTATCACTGAAAAGTGGGCAAGCGCAGTGATCGATGCCCGGGAAATGCACGAGGCCGGCTCCGACATCGAGGTCATCGCCCATTCCGTCAAGATCAGCCCCCTGACGCTCGGTTACATCCTGCGCATCGATATCGGCGGCGATCAATGCCCCGTAAAGCCTCGGGGCCAGCGCAGACCGCCCAAGCCCCAGCTGCCACTTGAGCTGTGAACCAGTGCCAGTGACCAACAAACCGCCAGCCTTCCATCATAAGTCCATCGACGCATACACAAACCCGGCCACCGATGGGAGAGCAACAGCCATGCCGGCAAAAACTGATTCACGCGGGGGCGATATCAGCACCTGGGAGCGACACGGCCAGACAATCATCGCGGGGCTGATCCTCGGCGCCATTATCTGGGTCGGCAAGTCCGTAACCGACCTGACCAACACCATGGGGGTGGTGGTGAACCGGCTGGACACGCTGGAGGCCAGCATCGCAACCATGGACGAGCGGTTCGACAAATACCAGACCAAGGCGGAAGCCGCTTCCCAGCGCGAGAACATGCGCCTGATTAACCAGATCCTGGAAGGGCGCATCGAGGGCCTGGAGAGAAAGGTGAGGCAGTAATCCATGAGAACGATCAAATACCTGGTGGTGCACGTCAGCGACAGCCCAAAGGACCGGGGCGATACCGCCGAGGACATCCACCGCTGGCACCAGCAACGCGGGTGGGACGGCATCGGCTACAACGCCGTGATTACCGGTGACGCCGAGCTGCAGCCCGGCAGGCCCGACTACTGGCAGGGCGCACACGTTCGGGACTTTGACAAGGACGGCGAGGGCGACAACTCCGACAGCCTGGGCATCTGCATCATTACCGATACTGCGCCCGATGAGGACCAGCTCAGGACGCTGGAAGGCTGGCTACACGTCAAGCTGCTGGAGCATCCAGAGGCCGAAGTGGTTGGTCACCGTGACCTCGACAGCCGCAAGACCTGCCCGAACATGGACGTCCCTGCATGGTGGGCCAGCCGAAAAAAGTACCGAATCGACTAGAGGACAGCGCCATGATGCCCGTTATTGGTGATCTCATCTCCGCAGGCAAAGACCTGATTAAATCGTACTTCCCGCCTAACATGTCCCCAGAGGAGCGTGCCAAGGCTGAGGCACGGCTGGCTGAGCTGGACCGCAACGCCAGGGCTCAGGCCCTTGAGTTCCAGGCACGCATGGAGTCCGAGCTCACCGAGCGCCTCAAGACCGACATGTCCTCAGACAGCTGGCTGAGCAAGAACATCCGGCCGCTTGTTCTCGTCTACCTCATGGGGGCCTGGACGCTGTTCGCTGGCTTCAGCCTGTATGAGCAGCAGGTAGACGCTGCCTATGTGGAGATGCTTAAGCAGATGCTGATGGCCGCGTTCGGTTTCTACTTCGTGAGCCGTGGCGCAGAGAAGATCACAACCATTCTCAAAGGCCCGCCTCGTGACCAGCGCAACCGATAGCTTGCTGATTTTTTAGGTACTCCCCGGTAGTGTGTGCACTGCGGGTGTGCGGACTCGCGAGATTTCACATGAGCGAGCGCCCCGGTTTCCGGTTGATTGTTGTTATTTAGGAGTGTCATGGCATTCAAGGGCAAGGGCCGGCTGGTCAATCGCGAGGAGCTGGCGGAGATATTCGGGGTCTCGTTGAACACGGTGACCAGCTGGATCCGTAACGGCTGCCCCTATGAAGAGAAGGGCCGGCAGGGCAAACCCTGGAAGTTCAATACGCGGGACGTCGCCGAGTGGAATCGGGAGCAAGCCCAGATCGAGGCCACCGGTGATGGCCCGATGGATGAGTATGAACTGAAGCTCCGTAAGCTGGCCGCCGAAGCAGCCCAGGCCGAGCTGGACCTTGCCCGGGACCGAAAGCTGGTTGCACCGATTGACGAGTTCGAGCGGGCCCGCGCCATGGAGAACGCCACCATCCGCGCCAACATCATGAACGTCCCGGGCCGTGTGGTTAGCCAGCTGATCGGCGAGACCAGTGAAGCGCGCTTCAAGGAAGTCCTATCTGCCGAGCTAATCCAGGCGCTGGAATCCGCGGCTGATTCCGATATCGATCTGGAGCCGGAGGAAGAGGAGCCGGATGCAGCCTGAAACCGTTGAACAGTTCAGCAACCCGGTCGGTGTTGTCCGAGCACTGAAGCGAGCAGCCAACCACCTGATCCCTCCGGCTCCGCTCAGGCCTTCCCAGTGGGCAGAAGAAAACGTCCGAATCGCTGCAGGCAATGCCATCCCGGGACCGATCCGTTTTGCCAATGCGCCCTACCAGCGTGAGCCGATGGATATGGCCACCCACCCCGGCTGCCACCGGATTTCTCTGATGTGGGGTGCTCAGGTTGGTAAGACCCAGCTGGCCCTCTGCGTCCAGGGCTACTTCATTGCGCACGAGCCAAAGAGCCAGATGATGATGCAGCCCAGCCAGGGCGATCTGACTACCTGGCTGGAAACCAAATTCAACCCGATGGTCGACACTAACCCGGTGCTGCAGGACCTGATTGCCAAGCCGCGCAGCCATGAGGGCGTGAACAACCAGCGGATGAAGAGCTACCCGGGCGGGTTCATGATGTACGCCTGGGCCGGATCCACCAAGACCATGCGCGGTCGGTCAGCTCCGCTGATCGTGGCCGATGAAATAGACGGCTACGGTGGCACCCCGGAAGGTGACGAGGTGCAGCTACTCTGGCAACGGGCCGCGACCTTTGGTGACCAGCGCCTGCTGATCGAGATATCCACGCCGACCATCAAGGACGAATCTCGGATTGAAGCCGCTTTCCTGCAGGGTGACCAGCGTCACTTCTACGTGGCCTGCCCTCACTGCGACCATCACCAGCGCCTGAACTGGGACCGGGTGACCTGGGACAAGGATGAAGATGGCCACCACCTACCCGAGACCGCCAGGTATATCTGCGAAGAGTGCGGCACGCTGTGGAATGACGGCGAGCGCATCGCGGCAATCCGTACTGCTGAACAGGTGGGCGCTGGATGGAAAGCCAGTAAGCCCTTTCGGGGCCACGCCAGTTACCATCTCAATGAGTTGTATTCCTGCTTCCGCCGGTTGCGGGACATTGTCCAATCCTTCCTGGACAAGAAAGCCGCCAATGACCTGCAGTCATTCGTGAACGTTTCGCTGGCGGAGACCTGGGAAGAGCAAGGCGAACAGGCTGACTCCCATGTACTGATGCAGCGTGCTGAAGAATATCCTGATCCGGTACCAGCTGGCGGCGTGGTGCTGACGTCAGGCATAGACATGCAGCAGGACCGCCTGGAAGTGGAGACCGTTGCCTGGGGCCGTGGTGAGGAATCCTGGTCCATTGATTACACCGTGCTGTGGGGTGACCCGCTCCGGGATGAGGTCTGGCAGGATCTGGACGATTACCTGGCAACTACCTGGAAGCATGAATCCGGAGCGCACCTGGGCATCATCGCAGCCTGTCTGGATACCGGTGGCAGCACCGGCTACACCCAGAGAGCCTACGAATACGCCCGCCGCAAAACGGGCCGTCGTCTGTTCGCCATCAAAGGTGTGGGCGGTTGGGACCGTCCGGTGGTCACTGCGCCTTCCAGAAAGAGAACCGGCCGGGGCCAGAGGAAAGTGGATCTGTTTTCCGTTGGCACCGACGAGGCGAAGCTAACCGTGATGCGCCGGCTGGCGGTTACCGAACCCGGGCCCGGGTACACCCATATCCCCGCCGATCGGGAAGCCGAATGGTTCCACCAGATCACTGCCGAGAAGCTGGTCACCAAGTACATCAAGGGGGTGGCCAAGCGTGAATGGCACCAGACCCGCCCCCGAAATGAGGCACTGGACTGTCGGGTCTACGCCTATGCCGCCCTCAAGATTGCCAGCCCCAATATCCGCCGCCATGCCGAGAGGCTCAAAGCCATGAGCGAAGACGAGGGTAAAGAGCCCGAGAAGAAGCCCACCAAGAAACGCGACAAGCCAGAGCCTGTAGAGGAACCACTGCCAGCGGAGGGTCAGAAGCCCAAACGCAAGACTAGACGCAGAACTTCCAGATCCCGGAAAAGCTGGGTTAACCACTGGTGATGCATGTCATTGATTCCTGAACAGCTTGCAGCGGGCCTGTCCGTTTCCTTCCTGGTCTCGCTGGCGGATTACTCGGCGCCTGAGTGGCAGGCCAAGCTGATCCTGCGTGGCCAGGCCAGCATCGATCTTGATTCTGTTGCCGAGGACTCAAGCCACCGCTTCACAAAGACACCGACCACCACAGCGCAGTGGGTGGCCGGCGATTACTGGTACAGCTTGCGCGTTACCGATGGCACCGATATCCACGAGGTGGAATCCGGCCGGATCACCATCACCCCGGATCTGGAAGCCCAGGCCAGCGGATACGACGGAAGCACCCATCCTGAAAAGGTCCTGGCCGCGATCGAGGCAGTGATTGAAGGCCGTGCATCCAAAGACCAGGACAGCTACCGCATCAATAACCGGGAGCTCCGAAGAACCCCGATCAGCCAGCTCCTCAAGTTGCGCGACCAGTACCGCCGTGAAGTGAAGCGGCTGAACGATGCCCGGCGCGGCAAAAACGTACTTGGACGCCAGATATTAGCGAGGTTCGGCCACGGTGTTTGAAAAGTGGAAGCGAAATAAAGATCAGGCACAGCCTGCAACCACAGAGCAGACCGCGCCATCGGGCAAGATGCGCACCATTCGCCGAGCGTTGGCCCGCTCCTTGCTGGGTCAGGCCCGGGCCGATCGCCTGTCTGCCGACCTCCCGACCACGCCGGTACCTGCTGACCAGTTCATCGACAAGAATCAGCGGGCCCTGGTTGCCCGTTCCCGGCACCTGATCCTGACCAACGATTACGCTCGCGGGTTTGTGCGGGAGTGTCGCCAGAACATCGTAGGCCGGAAGGGTATCCAACTGCAGGCGCTGTCCAAAGATCCGGACGGCTCTCTTGACGAGCGGGCCAATGACGCCATCGAGGCCGACTTCCACGCCTGGTGTGATCGCCTTATCTGTGATGTGGCCGGCCGCCGCTCCTTTCGCCAGCTGTGCAGCCGTGCTGTTGAGGATGCTGCCAGCAACGGCGAATTCATGTTCCGGATGGTGTTCGGGCGAAACCTCAACCCGTGGGGGCTGGCCCTGCAGGTGCTGGACCCTCAGCGGTGCCCGGTGGAAGTGAACGAGGATCGCCTACCCGGAGGGTATTTCATCCGGCAGGGCATCAAGTACAACCAGTGGGGCCGGGCCGTCGCCTATTTGTTCGGCACCGTTGACCCTGCAGAAAGCGATTACCAGTACGGCGGCCGGGCCTTTGTCGAGATCCCTGCCGAGGAAGTGCTGCACGGTTTCAAGGAAGATCTGGTGGGCCAGCGCCGCGGGCTGCCGTGGATGCTCACTGCCCTGCTCCGCCTGCATCACCTGGACGGATTCGAGAAGGCAGCCCTGGTGAATGCCCGGGTATCTGCTGCGAAGGGCGGCTTCTTCGAGTGGGAAGAAGGCATGGGCCCCTCCGATGAGGAGGACGATGACGAGCCGCTGTATATGGATGCCGAACCGGGCAGCTATCAGGAGTTGCCGCCTGGCCTCAAGTTCAATGGCTGGGCTCCACAGTTTCCAAATGGAGAACTAGCGGCCTTCTCAAAGCAATCGTTGCGTGGTGTTGCCACTGGCTTCGGTCTGGATTACCCCACCCTGGCCAACGACCTCGAGGGCGTGAATTTCTCCAGCCTCCGCCATGGTGTCCTGAGCACCCGCGATCATTGGATGGAAGATCAAGAGTGGCTGATCGAGCAGCTGCTGGAACCATTGATCCGTGCATGGCTGCCCCGGGCCCTGCTCAAAGGCATCACCGTTCCCGGAACCAATGGCGCCGTTCTAAGGGCTGACCGGATCGAGAAGTACCGGGAGCACGACTGGCAGGCCCGCCGCTGGGACTGGGTCGACCCCGACAAGGACAGCAAGACCGCCGCCCGGGATATCGCCAACAAGATCAAATCCCCAAGCCAGGTGATCCGTGAGCGCGGCGGAGATCCCCGAACCGTATGGCGCCAGTGGGCCGCCGATCGTCAGGCCATGATCGAGGCCGGCATTCCGGAAGAGATAGTGGACGCGACCCTGGGCGGGCCGGTTCAGACGCCAACCGCTGGCAACACATCCGAACAGGAGCCTACCAATGGAGAAGCAGAGCAATCGTAACCGGCAGCTGCAGCCGACCAATCAGGCTCCCGAGCCTGTAGCCGCTGCACCTGTCGACAAGCGAAAAGCACTGATCGGCAGCCTGCAGACTCGAAGCGTTACCGAGGAGCAGCTGCGGAAACTGAAATCTGAAAGCCTGCGCCGGGACCTGGTTGTCTCCGAAGTCCGGGCGTTGGATGAGCAAAAACGAACGGTGGAGCTGGCGTTCTCCAGTGAAGCCGAAGTGGAACGGTGGTTTGGCATCGAGGTGCTGGATCATTCGGAAGGCGCAATGCGAACCGAGCGCCTTGAAGACGGCGCCGCTGTACTGGTGAACCATGACTGGAATGACCAGGTGGGCGTTGTTGAGTCCGTCACGTTGGGAGCAGACCGGAAAGGCCGGGCTGTGGTGCGCTTCGGGCGTGGAGCGCGTGCTTCTGAGGTGTGGCAGGACATTGTTGACGGCATCCGTCGCCACGTATCCGTGGGCTATTCGATCAATAAGGTTGAGGTCGAAGAGCGTTCTGGGCTGGCGGACATGGTGCGCGTCATTGATTGGGAGCCCCATGAAATCAGCATTGTTTCCGTTCCGGCGGATGTTTCTGTGGGCGTTGGCCGCTCAAAGGAACCACTGCCAGCGGAGGGAAAAGAGGCTGACTCAGATACTCCCAGTAAATCTTCTGCAAAGCCAAATGAACGAGGCAGCGATATGGAAAAGATTCTCCGCGACGACAAGGGCAACCTTGTACGCGCCAAGGTAGACGACCAGGGCAAGATTCTGGAAGTCCTGGAAGTCATCGAGCGGGCCGGCAAGGCTCACGCTGAAGCACGCGATGCGGGCAAGCAGCAAGAGCAGACCCGCGTGAAAGCCATCATGGACATGGGCCGCCAGTACGAAAACATGGACCTGGCCGGCAAGTTCGTCTCCGAGGGCAAGTCTCCGGAAGAGTTTCAGCGGGCCCTGCTGGATGAGATGTCCCAGCACCGCTCCAAGAGCCTGAACGATCAGGGCGACCAGCAGGAATCCCGCTCAGCCCAGATCGGTCTGACCGACAAGGAGCTGCAGCGCTACTCCATGATGAAGGTGGTACGCGCCCTGACCAATCCGACCGACAAGCGGGCCCAGGAAGAAGCGGCGTTCGAGATTGAGCTTTCTCAGGAAGCCCAGCGCCAGTATGGCAAAGAAGCCCGTGGCATTCTGGTTCCGGATGACGTGCTGTCTCGTGCGTTCAACGCTGGCGGTGCGGCTGATACCCCGACCGGTGCACAGTCCGGCTCCAACATCGTTGACACCCAGTACATGGCCGGCAGCTTCATCGACATGCTGCGCAACCGCACCACCCTGATGCGCCTGGCAACGCAGATGACTGGCCTGGTGGGTAACGTCGACATCCCGAAACAGACCGGCGGTGCAACCGCGTACTGGGTTGGTGAAGGTGTCGATGCCACCGAGGGCACCCCGACCATCGGTCAGATCGGGCTCACTCCGAAGAGTGTGGCGGCATTCACCGACATCACTCGCCGGCTGATGCTGCAGTCCACCCCGGACGCTGAAGCCATCGTCCGACGTGACCTGGCCGCTGCCATCGCTCTGGCGATTGATCTGGCCGGTTTCTACGGTGCTGGCGGTGACGAGCCCACTGGTATCGCCAACGTCTCCGGCATCAACGCCGTGGACTTTGCGGGCGCCACCTCTGGCGGAACCGGCGTTCTCCCCACCTATTCCGAAGTGGTGCAGATGGAAAGTGAGATCGCTGCCGACAACGCCGATGTGAACAGCATGGCCTACGTCATGAACAGCGGTATGCGTGGCCACTTCAAGACCACCGAGAAGTTCAGCAGCACCAACGGCAGCCCGATCTGGGAGCCGGGCAACACGGTGAACGGCTACCGGTCTGAGGTAACCAACCAGATCCAGGCAGGCGACCTGTTCTTCGGGAACTTCGCCGACCTGATCATCGGCATGTGGGGCGGTCTGGATCTGACCGTTGACCCCTACAGCCTGTCCAAGTCTGGCGGCACCCGACTGGTGGTGTTCCAGGATGTCGACATGGCCGTTCGCCGGGTTGAGTCCTTCTGCCTGGGCCGCGACTCCACCTAATTGGCAGTAAGTGAATAGAGGCCCGCGTTGTGCGGGCTTCTTTCTCAGACTTCTCAAAACATGAGGACAGTCCCATGAGTAAGAAAACCATCAGCCTCCAGTGCACCAGCGCGTTCTTCGTGAAGGGGGAAATGATTACTAAGGACAAGATCGTCCACGGTGTTCCCGAGGCTGACGCTCTGAACCTGATTCGTCGAGGAAAGGCCAAGAAGGTTGAGGCTGAAGAAGACGGCGCAGAAGCCCCGGCCCTGAAGGACCTCACCGTTGCCGAGCTGCGCGACGTGGCCAAGGAGTACGATATCGAAGGCGCGGCCGACATGAAGAAGGCGGATCTGGTCGCGGCCATCGAGAAATTGGAGTCTGAAGAAGACTGATGCCGGCTCTCGGTTGGGAAGACCTCGATGATTTCCTGGACACGGAGGAATTTGCCGTGTCCGGGGTTATCGAGTTCCAGGCCGGTGGCACCCGAACGGTGTCTCTGATCTTCGATGATCCGTATCTGAATGCCCAGATCGGCGAGTACGAAATGGACGTCAGTCGTCCTCGAGGATTAGGCAAGCTGGCGGACTTCGCCGGTGTTACCCGGGGCGACATCATCACGATCGACGGCAAGGGCTACGACATTCTGACTGGCCCCCAACCAGACGGAACCGGCATGGCCACACTGGATTTGGCCGAGCGATAGTATGAGTTTCATCGATCTGGAGATTCACGCCGACCGCATGAACCAGCTTCAGCTGGATCTGCAGGCGACCGACACGGAAGTTCGTCAGGCACTCCGGAGCACGCTCGGAAAGATGGGCCGCTGGCTCCGCACCCAATCCGCCCGGGGATTGTCCCGGGAGCTCGACATCAAACAGAAGGCTCTCCGCCGTCGCCTGAAATCCTTTCGCGTGAAGACCAAAGGCAACAAGACAGAAATCACTGTCTGGTATGGCCTCGATCCGATCGATTACATGGACCTCTCCCCAAGGCAAACCAACACCGGTGTCAGCGCCGGCCGTCGACGTGTGCCCGGGGCATTCATTGCCCAGGCCCGCGGGGCCAACCGCAAGGTGTTCAAGCGCGTAGGCAAGGAACGGCTCCCGATCGAGAAGCAGACCGTGCCGATTCAGGATAAGGCAAACGTCTGGATCGAGGACGAACTGCTGGGCACGGCAGCCTTCGATAAACGTTTCCTGACCGTATTCGAGAGAGAGCTGGAATGGCGAACGCAGAAACGGAAATAGACCTCAGTAACCTGCACCAGGCGATCATCGATTCCATCGCCGCACAGTTCCCTTCGCTGCAAACCGTCGATGACTATGAGCAGGAGCGCTCCCGGTTTCCGGCCCCGGCCTGCTTTATTGAGCTGACCAGCTGGGATCGTGGCGGAATGGACCCCGGCACGGAGCAGCTGGCGATCACGGCCCGTTTCGAGGCCCACCTGATTATTGGATTTCGGACTGCACAGGCAAAGCGTGAGATCCGCAAGCTGGCCGGTTCGTTCTCTGCGTTTCTGCATAATCAGCGCTGGGGCTTGCCAGTCGGGCCCGCTCAGTTCATTGCTGCCTCACCGGATGAGATTGCAGGCATGGGCCGGAACGCCGAACACCTCGATGAATACGAGGTCTGGACCGTGGAGTGGGAACAGGAAGTGCACCTGGGTACCTCCATCTGGAAGGGCGATGACACGTTGATCTCTGAGGTCTATGTCGGTTACTCCCCGGAAGTGGGTCCGGACCATGTGGATGACTACGTGCAGATTGTGCCGGGAGGCTCCTGATGGATAACTGGGCCCTTTCCGACATCGAGCGCCGGCTGGCCAATGTGATCCGCTTCGGCGTGGTCGATCAGCTGGACGAAACTGGCGCTCTCGTTCGTGTTAGATCCGGGGGAATTCTGACCGACTGGCTTCGCTGGCGGACCAACCGGGCCGGCCCGGATTCCGACTGGTGGGCACTTGAGCCCGGGGAGCAGGTGATACTACTGGCTCCGAATGGCGAGCTGAACCAGGCCGTTGTGATTGGCAGTATTAACCAGCTGGCCTACCCCGCACCGGGAAACAGGAAAGCCCTGCACCGAGTGAAGTACCAGGACGGCACCACCAAGGACTACGACCGGTCAGCCAGCATCGACCGCACCACCTATCCAGACGGAACGGTGATCGAGTACGACGCCAGCGCCGGGAAGTACAGCCTGCAGTTCTCCGGCGGCACCTCGATTGAAGTTGAAGCTGCGAGTGGGAACGTGCTGGCGGATATCACCGGCAACGTAGAGGCGACGGTTGCAGGAAGCATGACCGCTGACGTAGCGGCCAGCGCCGAAATCACCAGCCCAACCGTGACGATCAACGGCACGGTAAATATCAACGGAACCCTCAATCTGGCCGGCGCATTGGTAGCAGCCCCAGGCGCTGGCGGTGCCGGATCGGGCGCGTCACTACAGGGTGACTTCGATATTCAGGGCACCCTCGATGTGACCGGTGGGGATGTCACCGCTGATGGCACCAGCCTCAAGAGCCACACCCATCCGGGTGACAGTGGCGGCACGACTGGACCGCCAAACTAAAAGAACCACTGCCAGCGGAGCGGCCTACCTGATTGGCCGAACATCATTGGCATGAAAGGCACCGACTCCGCGACCGGAAAAACCCTGCAGGGCATCAATCACCTGCGCCAATCGATCAGAGACATTCTGACGACTCCGATCGGCAGCCGAGTCATGCGCCGGGATTACGGGTCCCGAATTTATGAGCTGGTGGATTCTCCGATGAACCGAGCAACGCTCCTGGAACTCTACGCTGCGACTGCTGAGGCCCTTGCCCAGTGGGAGCCTCGTTTCAGGCTCACCAGCGTCAAAGCCGCTGAAGCCAAGCCGGGTCAGATCTTGCTCAGCCTCACCGGCGATTACATCCCGAGCGGTGAAACCATCAACCTTGACGGCATTGAGGTGACTTAATGGCGGGCGAATTTTCCGCAGTCGATCTTTCCCAGCTCCCTGCGCCCAACGTCGTCGAACCCCTGGACTTCGAAACCATCTTCGAACAGCGCAAGTCCGCCCTGCTCGCCCTGTTCGATGGCGAAGAACAAGCCGAGATCGAAGCCACCCTGGAACTGGAGTCCGAGCCCATGACCAAGCTCCTCCAGGAAAACGCCTATCAGGAGCTCGTCTGGCGCCAGCGGGTGAACGAGGCCGCCCGGGGCGTGATGCTCGCCTACGCCAAAGACGACGACCTGGACCAGATCGGCGCGAACTACAACGTGTTCCGCCAAGTGATCGACCAGGGCGACCCCGAAGCCGTGCCTCCGGTACCGCCGACCTATGAAAGCGATACTGATTTCCGCCGCCGGATCCAGCTCTCTCCGGAGGGCTATACCACAGCTGGCAGCCGCGGTAGCTACGTCTTCCATGCCCTCAGCGCCGATGCCAACGTTAAAGACGCCCAGGCCGTCAGCCCCTCGCCGGGTCAGGTCACCGTCTACGTGCTCTCCCGCGAGGGCAACGGAACCGCCTCATCCGAGCTGCAGACGGCAGTGGACAGCGCCGTGAATGCCGACGACATCCGCCCGATGACCGACCAGGTCAACGTACAATCCGTGGCCGTGACCGAATACAGCGTGGTCGCCGAACTCACCGTCTTCTCCGGCCCGGATGCCGAAGTGGTGCGCCAGTCCGCCGAGGATGCGATCACCGACTACGTGGCCAACCAGCACCGCATCGGCTACGACATCACCCTCTCCGGACTCTACGCCGCCCTGCACCAGGCCGGCGTGCAAAACGTAACCCTCACCAGCCCGGCCGCCACCATCGTGATCGGCGACGGCGAGGCCGCGTACTGCACCGGCGTCACCGTCACCGTGGGAGGCACCGATGTCTGACCTGCTGCCACCCAACGCCACTGAACTGGAACGCGCCATCGCCGAGGCCGCCGGCGACATCCAGAACGTGCCCATCACCATTCGCGAGATCTGGGACCCGGCCACCTGCCCGACCAACGTCCTGCCCTGGCTGGCCTGGGCCTTCAGCGTGGAAGACTGGAACGAAGACTGGAGCGAGCTGCAAAAGCGCGAAACCATCCGCACCGCCATCGCCGTCCAGCAGCACAAAGGCACCATCGGCGCCGTCCGCGAAGCCCTCGCCAGCCTCGGCATCGACCTCCGCATCCAGGAGTGGTTCAACCAGGTACCCGCCGGCGAGCCCTACACCTTCCGGATCTGGCTGGAGTCCGAACAGACCCCGGTCACCAACGTGGGCATTGACCAGGTGCTGACGATCGTCGAGCGACTGAAAAGTTTGCGCTCGCACCTGGATAGAGTGCTGGTCCGGACCACGACCCGATCCAGGGCGCGGGTGGCTACCGCTGCCAACCTGGGCGAACAGATCACCGTTAACCAATTCGACGCCAGACCGATCGTGACCAACGAGCTGGCCTTTGTTGTGGGGTAATCATGGAACTGAAGAGTTATTACGCGCAGGACAATAGTGGGGAGGTTATACCCGGGGCCCACATTTATCTCTACGAGACCGGAACAACAACTTTGGTAACCGGGCTCAAAGACGCCTCTGGTAGTGCTGTGCCGAATCCATTTCAGGCGGATCAGAACGGGCTTTTCCAGGTTTCCGCGCCTGATGGCGTCTATGATCTCCGTGTTTCTAGCGCCGGACGAGATAGCACTATTCAGATTCAGTTCCTGGATGCGTCCGAAGCGCTCGAAGCGATCAACGAAAATGCGGACAGGGCCGAAGCGGCCAGGGATGCAGCATTTATTAATGCTGAAGTATACGAAACTGTCTCTGACGGATTGTTAAACACGCAGGATGGCGAACAGTTCACAGTGATATCACCCAACGGATTAGAAGCGATCCGCTACCGAAATGATGGAGGCGGAGTCGGAGGGTCTGAGGTAGAAGTGGCCCGATACACCACTTCGTCCTGGGCTGATGAAATTGCTAATCGAGCATCATCCAACGAAGTTAGGTCATTGAAAAATAAATCAGATGGCGTTGATCGGCTGAGCTCTATTATCGGATTGGGCGTGACCAATGCGGAGTTGGAATCAGGGCTAGCGTCAATGCAAAACAGCTTGGATGCGGCCATGTCGTTGCTCAATACCTTGATGGAGCATAACCAAGCACTAGTCGATGCTCTAATCCACCACCACAGTGATAACGCCGATACCCTGTCCTTCATCACTGCCGATAACGGTCAGTACACCCCGTTGATATAAGGAGACCACCATGTCAATTATCGTGAAGGACGCCACTGGCGCCCCCGTAACTGTCAAAACTATCGACGATTTACTTAAAGATGCCGGATCAGTGAGCGAGGGAAACCCGCTTCCGGTTTCGGTGCAAGGTGGATCATCTCACATGGGTCGTGTTGGTGGGACTACACGGCGACCAATGGCCGGGTTCGTTCGCCCCGGAGACCTAACCGCGTATTCGGCGGGCGACCTTATCGCTAATAGCCAGACCGCCACGGAAGTGACACCGCTGGTTTTTGAAGTTGCAAGGCAACCTTCTGGATCTGGACGGATAAGCGGCGCGACATGCGTGCTTGAAGCCGCATCAGGATCGTTGAACCCGTTGCCTCAGTTCGATCTGCTTTTGTTCAGGCCGCAAGGCGATATCCCTTATGGGGATGGTCTTTACCCTGCTGACAACGCTGCATTGTACTTAACCGCCCCTCAAATGGCCCAGTTGGTCGCTGTCATCCGCTTCTCCGATCTCGGCTGGCGCAACCGGCAAGGTGGCAACACGGGTTCAGGCCCGCTGCTTTATCAAACAGCTCCGATTAGTCCGCGGCAGTTCGCGCCGTTTGATCTTGACCCCCTGGGCGTTACGCATCTGCGAGGCCTGGTCCAGACCACGGCCGCCTGGGCGGCGCCCAACGTTGGCATCACCTTCGACTTCACTCTCGACGTAGATCAGGACTGATATGACTGCTCCGACTGCTGCAAGGCGTTTCCATGGGGGCAGACGCCCACTTGATGCGCCCGATGACCTACTCCGATGGTATGCCGCCGGCTCTGATGGCGATGTCTTTAACCCGGGCGATGGAGGCAGCGTGTTTTCCGACCTGGCGGGCACCGTCCCCGCCAATGCCGGCGAGCCTGCTGGGCGCATCGTGGGTGCGAGAGGGCAACACCACCTGGCCGCCCCGCAGGACACCAAAAGACCGACCTATGACCTTGACGCTTCCGGGCGGCCTCATCTCGTCACGGCCTCTGGTGATCTGATGGTCAGCGATGCCACGCTTGTGATTAAGGGCCCGATGTTCATCGTCGCTGCTGTTTCCCGATCAGCGGCGGCGGGCTTGCCTCTGTTCCGGCTGATCAAGGATAGCGGCAACTATGCCGGGATTAACAACGTATCCAGCGGCCAGCGGGCGGCAAATGTTGCACGCTACGCCTCCGGTGCCGTTGCCAGCGTACTACCAAACATAGATCCGTGGCCACTCGATGAAATCGAAGTCATAAGCGCACAGCTGATCGACGGCGCCATGGATGTGCGTATCGGCGACCTGGAGCTGAGCGGACTAAGTCCCTTCACCGGTGGCGTTGAGGCGACCGGCGCCGGCATTGGGCTCAATGCCAACAGCCTGACAAGCGGAGCCGCCCAGGTCATGCGCTTCTATGGCGGCGCTGTTTTCTATGCCAAGCCGACACCAAGAGAGCGGGACGAAATCCACCAATATTACAGGGAGCGACTCGGCCTATGAGCATCAATCGCGCACACCTACCCGCCATGCAGCGGGGCAAAGTGATGGGCCCCCTGCCGGGCCTGGCCTACGAGCCCGAAGCATTGGCGTTCTTCGCGGCCGCCAAGGGTCGAGGCTATGATCTGGCAGTGGGTGAGAAGTACGCCTATAACCGCTGGTACAAGCGCATGAAGGCACAGGGGCTGCTTGGCAAAGTGCAGGGAGCCTGGATGCTGGCCAGCGTTGATCCGGCGCTAGTGCCAATCAATCTGGTGGCCCCAGGCACCTATGACCTGACTGCAGCAGGCAGTCCGAAGATCATCCGCCACGAAGGTTGCCGATTCACCGATGACAACTATTTCGACACGGGGCTTCTCTCGGGTGACCTCACGGCCGAGGACAGCCACTTGGCGCTGATGTGCGAGGATGTGTCCAGCAACACCGCCACAGCTATTGGCGCTTACGACGCGAGCGAGGGCTATACGCTGGCACCGGCCCAAGGCCGGGTGCGCATGGCGGCCAGCTTAAAAACCACGGACTCTGCGCAAGACGTGGCGGACGGCCGTGGCTTCTTAATCGCTGTTCGGGATAGCGCGTCCAACGTGCGCCTGGATCGAAATGGCAAGACGCTCGACAGTGTTTACAGCCCCACCGGCACCGTAGTGTCGCGCCCGCTCTACATCGGCTGCGCCAATTTCGAGGGGGCGGCCAGCGGCGCCACCGATCAGCTGCTGACCTTTGCTTCAGTGGGTAGCTCTATGACGGCGGCCGAGGCGCAGCAGTATTACGCCATCACGCGTACCCTGTGGCTGGCAATCCGCTACGGCTGCCCCGATATTCGTGACGCCGGCACCGCGCCCCATGAAGTCGAGGCGGACGTTGTCAGCTATGGCGCCACGCCGGGCGGTATCGTCGCCGCCTACGAGGCGGCTCGGCAGGGCCTGCGGGTGGCGCTCGTCGGCGGCTGGCGTGATCGCCACCTGGGCGGCATGATGGCGGCGGGCCTCAACCACCTGGACATCGGCCTGGATGCGCTCGTCGGCGGTCTTTCGGACTGGGTAGTGGACACTCAGACCCGGCTCAATGGTGAGGTGCGCAGCGCTTCCAACGTTGTCCAGCGTAATTGTGAGCCACATGTGGCCGAGGGCGCCTTCCGCTCGATGCTCGACCCCAAGCGCAAGCATGGGCAGGCCATCACCGTCTACTGGTCGGATGGCGTGGATACGGTGCAGAAGGACGGCGCCGAGATCGTCAGCATCACCACCGTGGACGGCCGCACATTTCGCGCGGCGACTTTCCATGACGGCAGCTACGAGGGCGACCTGATCGCCCGCGCGGGCGTGCGCTATCGCATCGGGCGTGAGGCAGCCGGAGAATTGGCGGGCGAGGCCTTGAACGGCTACAACCCCTACTATGATACCAAGGTTGATCCCTACAACACGCCAGGCGATTCAGGCTCAGGGCTGATTCCTTGGGTTTCGCCGGCCCCTGCGCTGGCCATCGGCGATGCCGACTATGCCGAGTACATCGACGGCGTTGAGGTGTACAACTCCGGGACCCCGGTAACCACTCAGCCATACAACTTTCGAATGTCGATGACCACAGATCCGCGCCGCGCGGTTGACTTCGACACTAATCCTCCCCCGGGCTACGACATCGCGGACTACGAACTGTATCTGCGCTACTGGGAAGCTCGTGAGGCGGACAACCCGGGGGGTATGGATTTTATCGGCGACTCGACAAATACCGTGGTTGCCGACCAGGGCATTCTCAGCCGCACATCTTCGCCCGGCGTGGCTGCCTACGGCATGATTCGAGACATTAACTCGACGTCGCGCCCATCGTCGGACTGGATGGGGCAGAACTTCGCTTACCCCGAAGCCGATTATTCCGCCCGAGCAACGCTGTGGAACGACCACAAAAACTTCACGCTGGGATTGATCTATCTTTCTCGCCACGACCCTTCGCCCCGAGTTCCAGCCAGTCTACGCGCTGATGCGCAACTTTGGTCCTGGGCCGGGTCCGAGAACCTTGATCCCTACGAGGGGCCCTATGGCAGTGACCCGTTATTCTTCCCCAAGCAGCTCTATGTACGGGCGGGTCGGCGACTCGTCGGCGAGTTGATCATGACGGCGGACCACCTGAAGGAGCTGGTGCCTATTCTGTCCACCAAGACAGTAGGCATGTCTTCTTATCCGCTAGATAGCCATGTGGTTAGAGCCACAGTTCGTGATTTTGGAAATGGTGATCGCGTGGCGTTGGACGGTGGCTTCTTTGATCAGACCTATGGCGGTGCTGATGGTGGAACGCCGATGCCGGTTGAGATCATGGTTCCAAAGAAATCCGAGTGTGAAAATCTTACGTCCAGCTTTGTCATAAGTGCGACCCATGCCGCAAACGGGCAGATCCGGATGGAGGTATCTTCGATGCAGCTTGCCCAGGCCGCTGGCGTTATCGCATCAACCCGAAAAGAAATTGGCGGTGCCATACAGGATATTGATTATGAGTCCATTTTAAGGCCAAGAATTTATGAATCCCGCCGGTGGTATGACGAGGCCATGCTCGTCCTAACGCAGGAGATTAGCCAATGACCTTCAAAACCATCCACACCAACTACGGCCTAACCCGCCTCTCCGAAGCCGAATCCACCGGCACGCCCATCAACCTCACCCACATGGCCGTGGGCGATGGCAACGGCAACCCGGTGGAGCCGGCGGAGAACCAGACCGAGCTGGTCCGGGAGATTTTCCGGGCGGAGGTCAACCGCGTTTACCAGGACCCGGCGGACAACACCCGCTTCACTGCTGAACTGGTAATCCCTGCCTCCGAGGGTGGCTTCACGCTGCGCGAAGTGGGCGTGTTCGATGACCAGGGCGGGCTGTTTGTGGTGGGCAACCTGCCGGACACCTACAAGCCGGCGGCGGCTGAGGGGTCGTTTGCGGATACCGTGGTCCGGGTGGAGTTCCTGGTCAGCAATGCGGACATCGTGAGCCTGCAGGTGGATCCGAACGTGGCGGTAGCCACGCAGTCGTGGATTTCCAATAACGTCACCGCAGGCACCCTGATTCCGGGCGGCACCACCGGCCAGCAGCTGGTCAAGGCTTCCAACGCGGATGGCGACGTGGTGTGGCAGGATCCGGATGTCCAGAACGTCACCGTGGACATCGTCGATGAGATCCAGACCCTGGCCGATGGCCAGACCCAGGTGGATCTGGTGAGCACCACCACCTATGGCCTGGCCGTTTACATCGAGGGCGTGCGCATCAACCGGGGCGCCGGTACCGATCAGTGGGATCCGGACCCGACCATCGAAACCCGCCTCACCCTGGGCAAGGCCTACCCGGCCGGTACCGAGATTTACTTGGTGCAGAACGAGCCTTCAGGCAGTGCCCCGGCACCGCTGGAGCGCAGTAAGAACCTGGAAGATCTGCAGAGCAAGCCGACTGCCCGTACCAATATGGACGTTTACAGCAAGTCGGAGGTGAATGCCCGGACTCGCCAGCCAGGCGACATTTATTTCACCGCAGCACAAACCCCTGGCCCAAGAGGGATGAAGGCCAATGGCGCGGCAGTGAGCCGGACGGCATACGCTGCCCTGTTCGCGGCGATCGGAACGACATTCGGTGAGGGTGACGGCTTCAACACATTCAACCTGCCTGATCTACGGGGTGTGGCTGTTCGGGGCTGGGATGACGGTCGCGGACTTGATTCGGGCCGAGCCTTTGGCAGCTATCAGGCCGATGACATCAAGTCGCACAAACACTCAGGCCAGACGGATTACGCCGGTGACCACAGCCACCTTTCGGGGGCTCCGATTTACCGCTTTTATGACGGCAGCCGTTTCCCCTACGGGCTCGGCGGACCAACCCGTTTGGGCTTTCAGTTCGGTAACTTCACCGACAACGCCCAATCTCCAAACACGTCCACCGCCGGCATTCACCGCCACGGCCTTGACACCAACAACACCGGCGGATCTGAAACCCGCATGAAGAACGTCGCCCTGCTGGCCTGCATCGCGTACTAGGAGACAAACGTGAACACCAAAACCGTCTACCAATACGACCTAGCCGGGCTCTACCAGAACCCAACCCAGGCGGACGAATCCCCCCTGGAGCCCGGCGTCTACCACATCCCGGCCCGCTGCACCGAAACACCGCCCCCGGAAGACATCCCGGACGACAAGTGGCCACGCTGGAACGGCACCGAGTGGGAAATGGTCAACCGCCCCAACCCTGGCGAAGTGGATGACCCGGTCGAGAAACTGAAAGCCTTCCTGGATGACAATCCGGACGTCGCCGCCCTGCTGAACAACTGAGGAGAACCCCATGAGCCGAGTATTGCAGATGTGGGAGGGCATGACCGGAACCGTCCTGCCCCACGCCCTGAGCACCGCCCCGGCCGGCTGGTTGCTGTGCGATGGCAGCGCCCTGCTGGCCGGTACCGCCGACGTGCTGCGTGACAAGCTCATCGCCGATGGCAACCCCTACGGCGACGACGGCATCGGAAACCCTCTGCTCCCCGATGCCCGTGGCCGATCGTTCATTGGCGCCGGAGCCGGGCCAAGCCTGACCGCCCGCACCCTGGGTGATACCGGTGGCGAGGAAGAGCACACGCTGACCGAAGCCGAAATGCCCGAACACGGCCACGCCCTGGACACCGAAACCATCGGCACCGCCGGCAGTGATGGCAATGTGCTGGCCGACACCGGCACCGGTACCGGCACCGTGCAGAGTGGTACCGCAGGCAGCGGGCAGGCGCATAACAACATGCCGCCTTTCCTGGCGTTGAACGCGATTATCAAGACATAGGGGAACCACTGCCAGCGGAGGGTCTACCGCTGGCGGGCCATTCTGTGCCTACAGCTTGGAATACCACTGATCAGCTAAGAGGCACAAGCAATGGCGAAATTCCTGCACGGGGTCGAGGTTCTCGAGATCGATACCGGCCCGCGTCCCATCCAGACCGTGCGCTCCGGCGTGATCGGCATTGTCGGCACCGCGCCGGAGGCCGAAGGCGCCACTGCAGCCACTCTCACAATTGGTAACGCCCCAGCCAACACCGGCATTTTATTCACTGCGGTGGCTGGCGGCACTGACGGCAACAACACTCGAATCCGGCTGGTTGACCCCGGCACCGCTTCCGCTTCCCTGACCTTTACCGTCGACGGCAACGACATTACGGCCAGTCTGGCAACCGATGTCGACAGCAACATCACCACCACCGCCGCCGACCTGATCACTGGCATCAATGGAGATGCCAACGCTTCAGCCCTGGTCACTGCGGCCGCTGTGGATGGTAGTGACGGCACCGGTGTTCTGCAGGCCCGCGCTTATGAATCGCTCTCTGGTGGTGCAGCCGAACCCTTCCCGCTGAACACCCCGGTTCTGGTGGCTGGCTCCCGTGGAGAAGCGGCCCGACTCGGTACCACCGGCACCCTGCCGGATGCGATGGATGGCATCTTTGACCAGGTGGGCGCCGTGGTCATCGTCATCCGCGTAGAGGAAGGGCAGGATGATCCCGAAACCACTGCCAATGTGGTGGGCGGCGTCAACGCAACTACCGGAAATCTTGAAGGCGTCCATGCCCTGCTCGGCGCTGAATCGGTCGTCGGGTTCTCTCCCCGGATTCTGTGTGCGCCGGGCTACACCCACCAACGTGAGTCCGGTCAGCGTAATGCGGTAGTGGCCGAGCTTCTGGGTATTGCCGAACGTTTGCGGGCCGTGATCGTAGCCGATGGTCCGAACACCACGGACGATGCCGCGCAGCAATACGCCAACGACTTCGGGAGCTCCCGGGTTTACCTGGTTGATCCCTGGCCCACCGTGCTGCAGTCAGACGGCAGCTATGCCGCTGAGCCCGGTTCCGGCCGAGTCGCCGGCGTGATCGCCAAGATCGATAACGACCAGGGCTTCTGGTGGTCTCCCTCCAACAAGCCCATCAACGGCATTGTCGGCACTGCCCGCCCTGTGGACTTCAAGCTTGGGGATGCCAACTCCCGGGCCAATCTGCTGAACGAGGGCGGCATTGCCACCATCATCCGGCAGGACGGCTATCGCCTATGGGGTAACCGCAGCCTGACCGATGACACCAAGTGGATCTTTCTGTCCGTCCGCCGCACCGCGGACATGATCAACGACAGCATTCAGCGGGCGCACCTGTGGGCGGTCGATCGGAACATCACCAAGACCTATGTCGAGGATGTGACCGATGGCGTGAACGCCTACATAGCCAGCCTGGTTGCGCAGGGTGCCCTGCTCGGTGGCCGTTGCTGGCCAGATCCGGATCTGAACACCCCGGAGAATATCCAGCTGGGCAAGGTTTACTTCAACTTCGAATTCACTCCGCCCTACCCGGCAGAGCACATCACCTTCCGCTCCATGCTGGTCAACGACTACGTAACAGAGGTGTTTGAATAATGGCCGCTCGCGACGTACTGAAGAACCTTAACCTGTTCGTGGATGGCCGGGGCTATGCCGGTCAGATCCAGGATTACACACCTCCGGTCCTGACCGTCCAGACCGAAGACTGGCGCGGTGGTGGCATGGACACCCCCGAGGCGCTGGATATGGGGATGGAACCACTGGAAGCCAGCTTCAACCTGATCTCCTACGACCGGGACATCCTGAACCAGTTTGGCATGGCCGAGGGTAACGAGATCCCTCTTACTGCCCGAGGCGCTCTGGAATCCGTGGACGGCACTGTAAAGCAAGTCATCCACAAGATGCGCGGCAAGATCACCAGCATCGACTCCGGCACCTGGCAACCCGGCCAGATGTCCCCGATGCAGGTCACCATGCGGCTCAACTTCTACAGCCTCGAGCATGATGGCCAGACCGTGCACGAAATCGACACTCGCCGGATGATCCGGATCATCAACGGAACCGACCGGCTGGCGGAAATTCGGGAAGCGTTGGGCGTATAACCTCGGCGGGCCAGGCCCGCCTTTTTTCCCTTTTCAACGAGAGATAACCCATGTCGGAACAGACACTCCCTGACTACCTGGAAGAAACCGAGACCGGTATCAAGATCACGCTGAAAGCCCCAATCGATATCGACGGTGCCGAGGTCAGCACGCTCACCATGCGGGAGCCGACCGTTCAGGACCAGCTCGACGTCGACCAGCTGAAGGGCTCCGCTGCGACCAAGGAAGTGACCCTCCTGGCAAACCTGTGTGAAGTCACTCCTGACGACATCAAGAAGATGACAATGCGCAATTACCGGCGTGTTCAGGAGGCAATGGAGGCTTTTACCGAGTAAGGGGCGAGGTTCTAAGAGCGGACGTTCTGACCCTGGCGTCCTTCACCGGCTGGTCGCTGGCGGAAATAACGGCCATGAGAACCAGCCAGTTTTACTGGTGGCTGAACGGATTACCGAAGCGCGATGGCAAATAAAAGGCTGAACGCAACAATCACGATCGGCGGTGGCGTTGGCCGGACCCTGACCAAAGGCCTCACCTCCACCAAAGCCCGGCTGGGTGAGGTCGGTGATTCGATCCGCACCGTTGAAAAGCGCCAGAAGACCCTGGGCAAATCCATCGACACCTTCGGCCGGATGGGCCGGAACGTGGATGGCCTCCGCCGTGAGTATGGTCAACTGACCGGCCAGCTCGATACGCTGCGCAGGAAACAGGAACAGCTGCTCCGGGTTGAAAAGGCGCGTCAACGTGTTTCCGGTGCCTATTCCAATTTCACCGGACAGGTTGGCAAGTCGGTCACCACCCTTCGGAACGCTTCGATCGCAGCCATTGGTGCCGGAACGGCCATGGTCGGCCTGACCAACAAAGTCGCCAGCACCGGTGACGCCGTCGCCAAGACTTCCCGGGCTATCGAGTTCAACGCTCAGGCCTATCAGGAATACCAGTTTGCGGCCGATCGGGTTGGCGTCAGTCAGGAGACGTTCAACCAATCCCTGCTGGCCTTCGGCAAGCGCCTGGGCGAACTGAAGACCCGGGGCAGCGGTGCCCTCGCCACTCAGCTGAAGGAAATGAACCCGGCCCTGTACGAAACACTGGAGGCCACAGAATCCACACAGGAAGCCTTCGAGATCTACACCCAGGCGATGCGGGAAGCCACAGATGCCAGCGAACGTAACGCCATGGCTTCCGCCGCATTCAGCCGGGCCGGCCTGAAGATGGGCCTGATTGCCCAGTCCTCCTCCGAGGAAATCCAGCGGTTGCGCCAGCGCGCTCAGGAGCTTGGCTATGTGCTGGGTGACGATGACCTGGCGGCCGCTGAAAAGTTCACCGATGAAATGACCAACATGCAAGCCACCCTGGGCGGTGTTGGCAAGCTCATCGGCGCGGAACTGATGCCCGTGATGTCCAAATTCTTCAACCGGTTCACCTCCTTTGTCGTGGAGAACCGGGACAAGATATCCGGCTGGGCTCAGACGATTGCAGAGAAAACCGAATCCGCCTTGCCCGCTATCATTGGTGCTGCCAAAGGCATCGGCGAAATGATGATGACCGTAGGCCGTCTGACGTCGAAGCTCGCCAATCTGGTGGGTGGCTTTGACAACCTGGCAATCGTCCTTATCGGGATCAAGTTTGCGCCCCTGGTAATCTCTGCTGTGAAACTGGTCGGCGCCCTTGGCTCACTGGCAACCGCACTGCCCATGGTGGCCACTGGTATAAAAGCCATTGGTGTTGCGTTGGCGGCTAACCCGATTGGCCTGATCGTCACCGCGATCGCCGGGGCTGCCTTCCTGGTTTACAAGTACTGGGAGCCGATCAGCGAGTTCTTCTCGGATTTGTGGAGCGGCATCACCAGCGCAGCCTCTGCGGCTTTCGATTGGATCGGAGAGAAACTGTCCTGGGTGGGTAAAGCTGCCGGCAAGGTCGCCAGCTTCTTCGGGATCGGTGACGATGACGCGGGAAGCGCCTCGGCTGGCGGTAGCTACGCACCCCGTCCGGGGCCACCTCCCATTGCCCAGGCAGAACAGCAGGCAGCTGCGATGAGTGGCAGTACCAGCAATACCCGGAACATGCGAGGCGGCGACACATTCAACATCAGCATCACCCAGCAGCCAGGCGAAGATGCCGAGGGTCTGGCCCAGCGAGTCGCCAGAATCATCGAGCAGCGCCGTAACGAGGAAGGCAGCGGTGCCCTATATGATCAGCCGGCAGGAGCGTACTGATGGCGGATGTAATGATGAAGCTGGGCCAGTTCACGTTCAGCGTCGATACTGCTGCCTACCAGAGCCTGAACAGGGTCACCGAATACCGCTGGGCACAGCAGGACCGGATTGGCCAGAGCCCAGCACTCCAGGACGTTGGCCCTGGAAGCGACACTATCAATCTACAGGGCGTGATCTATCCAGCTCACAAGGGCGGCCTGGGTCAGATTGACACCATGCGCTCCGAGGCCGGAAAGCGGAAGCCGCTGATTTTGGTCGATGGCCGGGGGCGGGTTCATGGCCGTTGGGTGATCGAGCGCGTCGAGGAAGAACAAGGCGTGTTCGCTGCAGCTGGCGCTCCTCGAAAGCAGAATTTCAGAATGCAGCTCAGGAAGTACGACGATGGCGCTTAAATACAACACCAAGGCCGGGGACACAGTCGACTTCGTGGTCTGGAAGCACTACGGCCGGCAGGATGGCCAGATCGTTGAAACCATTTTCAGCGAGAACCCCGGGCTGGCGGACTATGGTCCCACCCTTCCGGCTGGAATCGAGATCAAACTGCCTCCGGTACCGGAGCCTGAGCAACAGCAAGGGGTCAGGCTGTGGGATTGAAGCCGTCTTTCCGGATCCAGGCCAACAACAGCGACATCACCGAGGCCATCCGGTCCCGTTTCCGCTCGATGACCATCACCGATGTGGCCGGCGTCACCTCGGATTCCCTCCGAATCTCGCTCTCCGATCATGACCGGGACAACCCGATCATTATTCCGCCCACTGGCGCAGAGCTGGAAGTCTGGATTGGGTACGATGATGCCGCCACACGGATGGGGTTGTTTGTAGTTTCCGGAATCGACCTGAGCGGCCCGCCCGACTCCATGGTCATCAAGGCCAAGGCGGCACCACAGAAGCAGAGTGCTGGCGGGAAAACCGCCCTGCAGACCAGAAAGACCCGATCATGGGATGCCGGGCTCACGCTGGGCGGCCTGGTGCAGACGATCGCCACAGAGCACAACATGACGGCTGCGGTACCCACCGATCTGGCCACAGAGGTGTTGCCGCACTATGACCAGGTCGGGGAGTCCGACATGAATCTCTTGACCAGGGTAGCCAAGACCTACGATGCCATCGCAAAGCCGGCTGGCGGACAGCTGATTATTACCAAGCGGGCAGAATCTCAGACCGTGAGCGGTGATCCATTACCCGCGATCAGTCTTGCCAGGAAGGATCTGACGGATTGGTCCGTGTCCATCGAAGAGCGTGAATCCTTCGGAACCATCCAGGCCCACTGGCACGACAAGGACGCCGCCGAGGAAAAGACCGTGACCGCCGGGTCCGGTGAACCGGTGAAGATACTCAGGGGGCAATTCCGAACCGCTGAGGAAGCCCAGGCGGCCGCCAACGCAGAGAAGCGAAAGGCCGACAGGGGTAATGCCAAGCTGTCAGCTTCGCTTCCAGGAAGAACCGACATCATTGCGGAGTCACGGCTGGCGATTTCTGGCGTTCGGCCCGGGGTGAATGGTGATTGGCTGGTGACCAAAGTGACGCATGCGATCGACTCCGGTGGGTACCGGATATCCATCAACGCCGAGACGCCCCAATAACCCGATAGAGCAAAACCCTATGAGCATTTTGGCAACCAAAACCATAATCTAAGGCATTGATTTATAAAGTCTGAAATTCCCGATTTTCTCGGCACACAAAATACCCGCTTTTCCTTTTATATCAATGCCCTGCCCTGCTTCGCGCCCATATATGGGGTGCAGGGGTTTTTAATCGATCCTCTGAAAGGCCGTGTGGGCATTTTGCGGCCACACCATAGCCACGGATGCGCGCAAATAGACAAATGTGGGCGAGGGCAATGCTTTCAGCTACAATAAAATCAACCGGTTACGTTTGCTGGTAGCACTCATAATGCTGGGGTCGGCGGTTCGACTCCGCCCCTTGCTACCAAGATTCAAAGGGTTGCGACGCAAGTCGTGACCCTTTTTTATTGTTTGACTAAAAGTTGCCTACAGGGGGGTGTCAGCTCCGCAACGGCTATGGTCTCGTAGGAGTATCCCAAGAAACTTGGTTCTGGTGCGCAATGGAACGACACTCTCTGATTGCCTTCCGGAGATCCTCAGTAAAGCGACTGTCATTCACTTTGTGAGAAATGTACATCGAGAGATCTACCCAGGCCGCTGTCCGATTATAATAGGGCTTATCGTATTTGTTCATGTAAGTGTCGATCAGCACCCAAGGCAGAACAACCACATCGACGCGATTATTTTTGAGCAGTTCAACTGCCTGCCCCCAATCAGACACGTCAGTCACTTGTGGATCCTCTCCTCTCAAAAGCTTGCCACCAACAAACTTCCGGACGAACGCGAACCGAAGACCAGTCAGACTATCCAACGGTGGGAGATCTCGCAGGAGCAGATAGACATACTCGGTCTGGAACAATAAGCCGCCAAAGTCCGCGTATTCATCCCTTTCCGGCGTCTGCACCAGGGGCAAGCCGGCAGATATGCCACCTTTCCTCAAGCGGTAAAGCATTTGAGCCAAGGGCATTTCAACGAATTTAAAATCTCCCTCCACGCGATTAAAAACGCATCGATAGTAGGGCGCGAAACGGCCCACAAGCTTTCCGTTCTCAACCGCAATTTCCCGATCGATATCATCAAAGACGCCGATTACGTGGGTGCGTTTGGAATCAGCAAGCAGGGATACTGAGAACAGAGACAACCAAAGGATTTGGAGAAGCCTGAGCAAAAATGCCCGTTCCATGATCCACCTCCAAGGCACGCGGATCCAGTGCGTGTTTTTACTGCATTTCGCGATTTTCGCTGCCGTTAATGTAGGCATATCCGACTGAACCTCTACAGAATGTACTTCTAATAGTAGTAACAAGATCTCCTAATTGCTCAAAAACGGTCATTGTCACACCGCAGGCAGGTTAAACAATCTTTGACAGTTGCCTACGAGGTATTCGGATAGGCTGGTTGGCTTGTCTCTATGCGCGATTCCGAGGTTGTATCCGACAGTGAGCACAAGAAAGATCATTCCGGTATTCATGGCGTTGGTTTTGGTACCAGTCGCACTTGCGTTCGCAGGACAGACAGGAAAAACCGCTGCCGCTTCGATCGGGATCTTCTGGTTAGCCCTTGGCATTTTCTTTTCAATGACATCAAACGTTACATCACGAAGAACGAGGAACGTGACCAGGACTAAGTGAAGTTGCGGAAGACGGCCGAACAGCAGACTACAGGTGATCTGGTGACAGATGGGCATACTTCATGATCATGGTCACGTTGCCGTGCCCAAGAATCCGCTGAAGCGTATGGATGCCACCCCAATTCATCATGTAGTGACTGGCGAAGGTGTGCCGAAGAATCTGGGTGAGCTGTTAAGGAACGGCCCTAAGGGTCAGGGCCGCAGGCTCGAGTACTCCGCCCCTTGCCACCAAGATTTAAAGGGTTGCGGCGTAGGTCGTGACCCTTTTTATTGGCTGAATACAAGTTGTCTACATCGAGGACGGGGAGTGCGAGTCAACGCCAACAAACTCCGTATTGATAGCCTCTTCTATTTTGCAGCGCTGGATCGCCAGCATCAGAGCGCGCTGAACGTCGGTGTCCCGCAACTTTTTCGACATGTATAAGGAAACAGGAATCACGCCGACCTCCCAGGCAGAAAGTACCTCCCGCTCGCTGTCGAGAAAACGCTTCGCCATACCTGATGGCATTACAGCAACATCGATTCGCTGCAGCTTGAGCATCTCCACTAACTGCGACCAATCTGATACTTCTTCGACTCTACCCGCGGACTCTGGAATAAACTGTTTGCCGACAAAGCCCAAAACGATCCCATATCGTAGCCTGGGCGTTTCGGCAAAAGCCGCATCAAGCTGCGATGATCGTAAGCTTACGATCGAAAACCCGGCGCTGTACAAAGGACCAGCGAAATCGGCTTTCTCGTCCCTTTGTGATGTTCTAGCTATCGGTAGCACGATATCGAGCCTGCCTAGCTCAAGCTCAACCAGGCCACGATTCAATGAGACAGAAATCGCTTCGATCTCCAACCCGGAGTGGTCAAATACGCAATGGTAAGGTTTGGATAAATCGCCAGTGAGCTGCCCCTCCTCAACGCCGATCCATCCGACAGTATCATCAATGACACCAACAGACAGACGTTCTGAAGAGTGTGCGTAGGTCATAGAAAAAACATGCAGCACACACGTTAAAATGACGAATCTCACCCTAAAGACCTCCGAATACCTGCACTGGCAACTTTTTCAGGCTGATTCTCCCGACTTTCACACCAGAACTGAAAACATGCCACGCACCAACAAAGTGCAAGATATATCACATCCGCAATCAATAGGAAGGATTACTCAATCGATTACACAGTATTTTACGAATGCCTCTAAAGTGTGATTGAGCGGACAACTGGCGAAGGTGTGACTAGGAATATGAATCAAGTGTTGCGGGGGGCGGAGAAACCACGTCGTTTGTAAGCTGCCCCAGAGCGCCGTACTTTTATCGATAGGCGGCAAATTCACTGACGCCAGGTCAGTCTTCTGGATCTCGCTGTCTCCCGGGGATATCCCAGGCCTCATGATTTTTCTCGCCAATCAAGCGGCAGGTTCTTATGGCATCCCTGAAGTCTTCCTTGAGACCGTTATCCTCTACACTGTGAGAAATGTACATGGACAAATCTATCCAGGCTGCGGTTCGGTCATAATAAGCCCCTTGATAGTCCTTGAGATACAGGTCCATCATGATCTTGGGTAGAACCACGACATCTACCCGACCGAGCCTGAGCATTCGGACAGCCTGCTCCCAATCAGAGACATGCGTTACTTGAGGGCTATCACCTTTTAAAAGCTCTAAACCCGCAAACTTTCGGACAAATCCAAACCTGAGCCCCGTCATGCTCTCTAGCTGCGGCAAATCCTGAACCATGAGATACACATATTCCAATTGGAACAAAGTACCGCCAAAGTCCGCATACTGATCCCTTTCTACCGTTTGAATTAACGGCAACCCAATTGAAATACCACCTTTTTCAAGTTGGCGAAGTATCTGGGCCAACGGCATGTTAACGAACCTGAAATCGCCGTCTACGCGGCTAAAGACGCAATGATAATAGGGCGCAAAACGACCCACGAGTTTTCCATTTTCTACAGAAATTTCGCGTTCTATATCTGCAAAGACCCCGACAATATGGTGACGTTTTGAATCAGCGGACAGGGACAGAGAAAAAAACAGGAACAAAAAGAAAGGAAAAAGCTTCAGCCATACGAGCCTTTGCATGTCCCACCTCCCAAGCATGCGAATACAGTGCATACCTTTTAAGGCATTTAAGCGAAAAAACGTGACATTGACTAACACACAACACCAAGCGCTTTTTTTATAGTAGTTGTCATATCGGCACCGTGCCCATCTTTTCCAGCCCTTTGCGTTGTCGTCTTTATCGGGCAACGGTTAGACTCCGCCCCTTGCTACCAGTATTCTGGCAAGCCCGTCGCAAAAGCGCCGGGCTCCTGAGCTTCTGGGGACGACCCCACCCTTCCCGGGCAGTGAACGCGGGACGACCCGCCTCCGTACAAATCATTCTATGAGATCAACCAGAGACAGAGTTCGACAGGCGATTTCCTTTGAGGTTATCGGCCTCCTGCTTTCCGTTCCCCTCGCTGCCGTAACCTTCGGATTCGATATAGGAAGAACCGGAGTTCTTGGTGTAGTTGGCGCCACCATCGCGACCATCTGGAACTACCTGTTCAACCTGGGATTCGATCACGGCCTGAAGCACTTCAATGGCTCAACCCGAAAATCCCTGCGGATCCGTTTCCTGCATGCGGTGAGTTTCGAGTTGGGCCTGATGCTCATCTTCCTGCCGATCATTGCCTGGTGGATGGGCATTGGCCTGTTGCAAGCGCTGATCGTAGATGTGGCGTTCGTGGTGTTCTATCTGGTGTATGCGTTCGTATTCACCTGGTGTTACGACACAATATTTCCTGACACGGACGCCAAGAAATCCAACGCCACCTAAACAAACTTTGACAATTCCAGAGGGGAGAGTCGGATAGGATAGAAACTCCGCCCGAATGCGTTTTAAGGTTGTATCGCATTATGAAATCCCGCCACGCGCTCACCGTGTTCCTGGCCGTTGTTCTGGTTCCCATTGCCCTTGGGTTCGCCGGCGCGAGCGTGAAGGCGGCCATCCTGTCGATCAGTGTTTTCTGGGTCTGCCTGGGGATATTCTTCTACCCATCCATCAGTGACTATCTCAGGTCTGCAAGGAGGGAGCGGGACGATCCTCTAAAGACAAACTCTGTGGCATACTCACGGGCTGAAACCCATAAAGAACAACACACCAGCAAGGACCGTTGACATGAAACCGGAAACCCTAGCGCTGCACGCAGGCTTCAAAAGCGATCCCACTACCCGGGCCGCTACCACCCCGATCTACCAGACCACGTCCTACACCTTCGATGACACCCAGCACGGTGCCGATCTGTTTGACCTGAAGGTTCAGGGCAACATCTACACCCGTATCATGAACCCGACCAACGCGGTTCTCGAAGAGCGGATGGCAGAACTGGAAGGCGGTGTTGGCGCCCTGGCCGTGGCCTCTGGCATGGCGGCCATCACCTATGCGCTGCAGACCATCTGCAAGGTGGGTAACAACATCGTCAGCACCAGTCAGCTATACGGCGGCACCTACAACCTGTTCGCGCACTCGCTGCCGAACCAGGGCATTGAGTGCAAGATGGTTCGCCATGACGATTTCGATGCCGTGGAAAAGGCTATTGATGAGAACACCCGCGCCCTGTTCTGCGAGTCCATCGGCAACCCGGCAGGCAACGTGGTCGATATCCAACGCTGGGCCGAAATTGCGCACAAACACGGCATCCCGCTGATGGTGGACAACACGGTTGCCACGCCGTTCCTGTGCCGCCCGATCGAGCACGGCGCCGATATCGTGATTCACTCGCTCACCAAGTACATCGGTGGCCACGGCACCACCGTCGCAGGCGTTGTCGTGGATTCCGGAAAGTTCGACTGGAAAGCCAGTGCTGACAAGTTCCCGATGCTGAACGAACCGGATCCGTCCTACCACGGCGTGGTCTACACAGACGCCCTGGGCCCTGCTGCCTTCATCGGCCGCTGCCGAGTGGTTCCGCTGCGCAACACCGGTGCCGCCCTTGCTCCGTTCAATGCGTTCCTGATCATGCAGGGTCTGGAAACCCTGGCGCTGCGCATGGAACGTCATTGCGAGAACGCCGAGAAAGTCGCGAACTTCCTGCAGGAGCACCCGTCTGTTGAATGGGTCAACTACGCGACCCTGGCCAACAGCCCGTACAAGGCGACCTGCGAGAAGATTTCCGGCGGGAAAGCGTCCGGCATCCTGAGCTTCGGCATCAAGGGTGGCCGGGAAGCCGGGGCAAAGTTCATCGATGCCCTGGAATTGATCCTGCGTCTGGTGAACATCGGTGACGCCAAGTCCCTGGCCTGCCACCCGGCCACCACCACCCACCGCCAGCTCAACCCGGAAGAGCTGAAGAGCGCCGGTGTGAGCGAGGATCTGGTGCGGCTGTCCATCGGTATCGAGCATGTCGACGACATCATTGCCGACATTACCCAGGCCCTGGACAAAGCCCAGGCCTGATAGCGGTCAACCGGGTACGACCAATGTCGTGCCCGGCACCCTCGTGATTGCCCCTATCTGTCTTGTAACTCCCCCGCCAGGCCATTACTCTTTAGTGTTCCCCATGCCCGAATCGAGAGTCCGGTTGCAATGAGCGAAAGCGCAAAAACCCGCATTACCAGTGGTTCCAAATTCCGCAATGAGCATGGCTTCTCGGCCATCAAGGATGGCGTCAAGCGGTCATCGAAGCAGGAAGCCACAACAGCGGAAAAGCGAGAGCCGAAGCCTAAATGGCTCCGGGCACGCATGCCCGGGGGCGAGCGCTATGAGGCGGTGCGCAAGAACGTCAGTGAGCACCGATTGAGCACCGTTTGCCAGGAATCTCATTGCCCCAATATCGGTGAGTGCTGGACCGCCGGCACGGCCACCATCATGGTGATGGGGTCTGTGTGTACCCGGGCCTGCAAATTCTGCGCGGTGGACACCGGCAACCCGAAAGGCTGGCTCGATCATGAAGAGCCAGAGAACACGGCCAAGTCCGTAGAGCTGATGGGCCTTCGTTATATCGTGCTTACCTCGGTAGACCGTGACGACCTGGACGACGGCGGCGCTGCACACTATGCCGCTTGCGTCTCTGCCATCAAACAGCGCACGCCGGAAGTCGCCGTTGAGGCTCTGACGCCGGATTTTGATGCGGTGATGGCGGACGTTGAGAAGGTAGTGGATTCCGGGCTGGATGTCTTTGCCCAGAACGTGGAAACCGTCAAGCGGCTGACCAGTCGGGTTCGTGATCCGCGTGCCGGGTATGAAAAAACCCTCCGGGTCCTGGAGCACGCCAAGAAGCACCGTCCGGACGTGCTTACCAAGACCAGCCTGATGCTGGGGCTGGGCGAAACCGAAGAGGAAATCCTGGAAACCATGGACGATCTGCGCGCCATCGGTGTGGATATCCTGACTCTGGGCCAGTACCTGCGCCCTACTCCGAATCACCTGCCGGTAGAACGCTACGTCACCCCCGAAGAGTTCAACCGTTACCGGGAAATCGGCCTGGAGAAGGGTTTCATGGAAGTGCCATCCGGCCCCATGGTCCGCTCCAGCTACCGGGCTGACAAAGTCTTCGATAAAAACAATCTGGGTCTCGCCGTGCCCGAGGTTCCCCAAGCCTCCAATGCCATGCAGATTCCGGTGAAGGCCATCGACTGAGAACATACATGCTGACACTGCTGCGAAATGCCCGGCTGAAGTACAAATTCTGGTTGCTGAACATTGTCGTTTTTGCTGTTCTCTGCTTGCTCGTTCTCTATGCCATGAACACGATTGCCGGGCAGACCGGCCGGTCGTTCAACGAGGTCTTCGCTGATACGGCACCCGGATTCGCGCTGGTTGTGGCAATACTCATGGTGCTCGAGATGGCCGGGTCCCAGCTGCTGATCTCGTTTATCGAACGCCACGTGAATCGCCTGAAAAACACCATGGTCGACGTTCAGGCTTCGGGCAATCTTAGCCAGCGGGCGGTGGTGGATTCCACCGACGAAATCGGCGAGATGGCCAGCGCCTTCAACGCCATGCAGGACCGTACCGTGGGCGTGGTCCGTAGCATGAAGGAAGCCATCGAACGACTACACCGGGAAGTCGAGGAACTGACCGCGGCCGCCGAAGCCCGTCGGGATGACCTCGGTCGCCAACAACAGGGCGCCGACCGGTCCGCGGAAGTCATCGAAACCATGCTGCAGAGCTTCACCGGCATCGCCGAACAGGCCGGAATAGCCAAGACTCTCTCCCACGAGGCGAGCGATGCCGCTCGCGACGGCAGCACCCGTGTCGGACAGAGCGCCGACAGCATCCGCAAGCTTGCCGATGTGGTGCGCAATTCCGCCAGCAGCGTCGAAGCCCTGGCCGAAAACAGCCATGAAATCAGCCACGCCATCACCGAAATCCGGGGCATTGCCGAGCAGACCAATTTGCTGGCCCTGAACGCGGCCATCGAGGCGGCCAGAGCTGGCGAACAGGGCCGAGGGTTTGCCGTCGTGGCTGATGAAGTCCGTAAACTGGCCCAACGGGTCCAGGACTCCACCGATCAGATTCAGGGCACGATCGATCGGCTTCTAAGCGCCATCAACACCGCCGTAAATCAGATGACCGGAAGTTCTGAGGATGCCACCCGCTGCGTCGAGGAATCCGAGGAAGGCCGCCGAGCCCTGGAAGCCATCAACGAGGTGGTCAGCCGGATCGATCATACCAACCAGGAAATCGCCAACGTGTCGGCAGACCAGACCGCCGGCACCGACGATGTGCTGGCTAACGTTCAGGGCATTCGCGAGACCACCCAGAACATGGTGACCCAGCTTGCCGAGAGCGCGGATATGAGCCGCCGCCTGAAAAAGCTGATCGATTCCCTGGAAGAAGCTTCGTCAAAGGTCACGGTTAACTGAGGTTTATGGCACACTCTGCACTCGTTTGAACTGGCAGAGTAGTTGTTCATGAATCGTCTTCGCGCCCTGTATGACCGCCTGATTTTTCCGCATCCCGTTATTATCCTTGCGGGTTTTGGCCTCCTTCTAGCCATCGCCGCTATCAAATTCGGCGAATTCCGCCTGGATGCTTCCGCCGAATCGCTGGTACTGGAAAACGACCGTTCCCTCGAACAATACCGCCAGGTAAACCGTCGCTTTACCACCTCGGACGATTTCCTGATCGTCACCTATACCCCCGAAGGTGAACTGTTCTCCGAAGATGGGCTGGCCAGACTGGGCGCGTTGCGGGATGAACTGCAAGGCCTGGAATCCGTGGGCTCAACCAACAGCATCCTGAACGTACCCCTGCTCCACAGCCCGGATCTGACGCTGGATACCGTGGACAGCGAGATCAAGACCCTGGACGACCACGATGTAACGCCGGACACAGCCCGCCAGGCGCTTCTGAACAATCCGCTCTACCCCAACCTGCTGATCAGCGAAGACGGGCGAACCACTGCCATACAGGTCAACCTGCCCACGCCGGATCGCTATTTTGAGCTGCTGAGAAAGCGCAACGATCTGAGAGACAAGGCCGATGCCGGCAAAGCCTCCGAGGCCGAGTTGGCCGAACTGGAACAGGTAAAACAGGATTTCATCGACTTTACCGAAACCCTCGGGGTCGAGCGCGATGCCACCATCCGCACGGTTCGCTCCATTCTCGACACCTACCGCGACGGCGCAGACATCCACTTGGGTGGGGTGCCCATGATTGTGGCGGACATGATCCGCTTCATCGAGAACGACCTGTCTACCTTCGGGCTCGGCGTCCTTGCGTTTCTGCTGCTCACCCTGGCCATTATTTTTCGGCAGTGGCGCTGGGTTCTGGTGCCACTGTTGTGCTGCAGCTTCACCGTCTGGCTGATGGTCGGCTTTCTGGGCTGGGCCCAGTGGCCGGTGACGGTTATCTCCTCCAACTTCATTTCCCTGCTGCTGATCATGACTCTGTCGCTCACCATCCACCTGATCGTGCGCTACCGGGAATTCCAGCACGACGAGCCCGAAGCCAGCCCCAAAGACACCCTGCGCAACACCGTAATGGCGATGATCAAGCCCTGCTTCTACATGGCCATCACTACCATTGTCGCCTTCGGCTCGCTCACCTTCAGCGGCATTCGCCCGGTCATCGATTTCGGCTGGATGATGACCCTGGGCCTGACCGTGGCTTTTCTCATCACCTTTATTGTTTTCCCGGCCCTGCTCACCCTGTTGCCACCACCACTGGACAGCCGGGTTACCTCTGACAGGGTTCCCTTCACCGATGCCTTTGCGCGGTTCACGGAACACTTCGGCAAGACAGTGTTGGTCGGCTCCGGCCTGATTGCAGTGCTCTGCGTAGTCGGCCTGAACAAGCTGACGGTGGAAAACAGCTTTATCGACTATTTCAAATCGTCCACCGAAATCCATCAGGGCATGATCACCATCGACAACCGCCTGGGCGGTACCACGCCCCTGGACGTGGTTATCACCGACGATCCGCCACCGGAAGGCGCGAGCGGCGGCGACCCGTTTGCCAGTGACTGCGACCCGTTCGTGGAAGACTGCGGTGCCGGAGAGGAATACCGCGATACCTGGTACACCTACCAGAAAATGGAACAACTGGAGGCGGTTCACGACTACCTGGACGGACTACCGGAGACCGGCAAGGTGCTCTCGATCAATACCACGCTGGATATCCTCGCCCAAATCAACCAGGGCGAGCCTCTGGACGCCCTGGAACTGGCGTTTGTGCCCGCTGCCGTTCCCGACGACCTGCAGGATACCCTGCTGACGCCTTACATTTCCGAGGAGCACGACCAGGCCCGATTCAGCATCCGGATCCTGGAAACCATGCCGGAACTGCGTCGACAGGAGCTCTTGAACCGCATCCATGAACATCTGACAACGGAACTGGGGTACTCGAAAGATCAGGTACTCTTTGCCGGCATGACGGTGATGTACAACAACATGCTGCAAAGCCTGTTCGATTCCCAGATCAAAACCATCGGCGTAGTCTTCGCCGCCATCATGTTGATGTTCCTGATCCTGTTCCGCTCACTGAAACTGGCCCTGATCGGCATCGCCCCGAACCTCATCGCCGCCGGCTCCGTACTCGGCCTGATGGGCTGGCTGGGCATTCCCCTGGATATGATGACCATCACCGTGGCGGCCATCACCGTCGGCATCGCCGTGGACGACACCATCCACTACATCCACCGCTTCAAAACCGAGTTCCAGAAAGACGGCGACTATATCGCCACCATGCACCGCTGCCACCGAAGCATCGGCCAGGCCATGTTTTTCACCTCGCTGACCATCATCTCCGGGTTCTCGATACTGGTGCTGTCCAACTTCATCCCGACCATCTACTTCGGGTTGTTTACGGGGTTCGCCATGTTCATGGCTCTGGTGGGGGCGCTTACGCTGCTTCCTCGGCTCATTGTTCTCGTTAAGCCCTTTGGCTCGGGAGTGTAGGTTTGGGCTGGGCTCCTAGCCTTCTAGGTTTTGGGGTGGCTCGGTAGGTGTAGGCCTTTGCCAGAACCGCTCCGAGCACATCCATGTGCGCTTGACGTCGGCCATCCTTGGCCGCCGACATTCTGGCAAAGGCCTACACCTGCCAAGCATCAGAAATAGGAGTTATAGGAAGACACTCCGCGCCAAATCTTTCAGCCAACCTTATGATCAGTAAGCGATTACTAAACCGTCTGAAGAACAGGGGTGTGGAGCCCTCCCAAAAATGTCTGTGGCCAGGGATGGCCACGGCCAAGCGCACATGGACGTGCTCGTAGCGGTTTTTGGGAGGGCTCCACACCCCTGTTCCTCCCGCCAAACCAGCAGGCTAGGGGCACAAAAAAAGGGCCACACCAAAAGATGCGGCCCTTCTCCAACCCAGCTAAAGTGAAAGCAGGATCACTGCATGCCCTGGCCTTGTCCCTGCTGCATCTGTTGTTGCATCTGACGACGCTGCTGCATTTGCTGTTGCATCTGCTGCATGCGCTTATCCAACTCGTCGCGCTGCTCTTGGGTAAACACGCTGTCGACCTTCGCCTGCATCAGAGTGGACAGAGCCGCGATCTCGCCGGTCACATCACCCAGTTCTTTGGCCTGCTCGCGAATAGCGGCTTCATCAAAGTCTGATTTGATCTCACCTTGCATCTGCTGCTGCAGCGCACGGGCTTCCTGACGGAGTTCTCCGATTTCGCCCTGCATCTCGTCGATGATGGCACGGATTTCAGTTTGCTGATCTTCGGTCAGCCCCACCATCTGTGCCAGTTGATCTACCTGATCCGGCTGGCCACCGGATTGCTGGGCCATGGCCGGGACCGACAGGCTGAGGGCTACCAGGGCAGTACCAAACAGTTTTACGAGCTTCATAAATGTCTCCGTTAACAGGGTGGCCACAATCTGAATACCACCGACATACATTGGTTTCATCGTTCAGGGACTACACCCTAAAACATACGGATACTGTTTTTCACCCCGATCAGCCCTCTTTTTGTACATACTTCTCAGTATCCCGCGCCAAAAGCCGCCACACACGCGGATTCAAACAAATGTGAAAGTTTGGTCATTCCCCTTCATAATGGCGCCGTTTAACCACATCCGGAGCAGACAAGATGGCCATTAACTGGTTTCCAGGGCATATGCACAAGGCCCGCAAGGAGATCAAAAAAGTCATGCCGCAGATGGATCTCATCATCGAAGTGGTTGACGCGCGTATTCCTTTCAGTAGCGAAAACCCGCTCGTGCCGGCCCTTCGTGGTGATACGCCACTGATCAAGGTATTGAACAAGCGCGACCTGGCGGATCCAGAAATTACCGAGCAGTGGTTAGCCTGGATCGAGAAAGAACGAGGGGTTCGCGCCATCACGCTTACCCATAACCAGCGCAATGAAGCACTGTCCATCCTGAAGCTGGCGGAAGAGATGACGCCCGGTCACGATCGCCAGAAGAGCGCATTGCGAGTGATGATCCTGGGCATTCCGAACGTCGGCAAGTCCACCCTGATCAACACACTGGCGGGACGACCTGCGGCCAAAACCGGGAACGAACCGGCAGTAACCAGGGCCCAGCAAGCTATCAAGCTGCCCAACAATATTCTGCTCTACGACACCCCCGGCTTTCTCTGGCCTAAGCTGTCCCCCGAAGCCTGCGGTTACCGTCTGGCGGTTACCGGGGCGATTCGAAGCGCGGTTCTGGACTTTGAGGATGTGGCCATGTTCGAGGCCGAGTACCTGCTGGAAGCCTACCCGGACTTGGTCAGGACCCGCTACGGCTTCGCGGAACTACCGAAAGATGCCCTGGCGCTGATGGACGGCATTGCCGAGAAGCGAAGATTCTTTGGCCGCGGTGGCATCCCGGATCTGCACAAGGTGTCGGAGGTGTTGCTCAACGAATTCCGGGCCGGAACTCTGGGACGCATCTCGCTGGAAACCCCTGAGATGGTCGAGCGCGAAGCCCGGGAAGCCGAGGCAGCCGCGGCTGAGAAGGCCGCTCGCGAGGAGGCCAGCGGATCAAAGAAGGGGGCCAGAAAGGGTCGAAGCGGCAAGCGCTAAACACTCTATGGCGCCATATCCGGCCTTCTCCCCTTACCAAGGTCAAATATCGTATCCGGGCCAAAGCGCCTAGACTGTCAAATAACGTTATTGATCGCAGGATCGGCCATTTCGGCCGGTCGGTAAGGAGGAACTTATGAGACGCGTCGTCGTCACCGGCATGGGCATTGTGTCCTGCCTCGGAAACTCACTGGACGAGGTCACCCAGAGCCTGAAGAATGGAAAATCAGGCATCCGCTTCAACGAAACCTATAAGGAAATGGGCTTCCGGAGCCAGATTGCAGGCTCGGTGGATGTGGACACATCCGTTATCGACCGCAAAATCCGCCGGTTCATGGGCCCATCCGCCATGTACAGTTTTCTGTCCATGGAGCAGGCCATTGCCCAGGCGGGGCTGACAGAAGACCTGATCTCCAACGACCGCACCGGCCTGATTGCCGGCTCCGGAGGCGCATCCTGCTCAAGCCAGGTAGAAGCCACCGACATCATGCGCGAGAAAGGCGTGAAGCGCATCGGGCCCTATATGGTCCCCCGCATCATGACCAGCACAGTGTCTGCCTGCCTGGCCACCGCCTACAAGATCCGTGGCGTGAACTACTCCATGTCTTCGGCCTGTGCCACCAGCGCCCACTGCATCGGCCACGCCATGGAGCAGATCCAGGCTGGCAAGCAGGACATCGTGTTCGCCGGCGGCGGTGAGGAAGAGGACTGGAGCCTGACCATGATGTTCGATGCCATGGGAGCGCTGTCCACCAAATACAACGACGCCCCTGAAACGGCTTCCCGCCCCTTCGATGCCGGCCGTGACGGTTTCGTGATTGCCGGCGGTGGCGGCATGATGGTGCTGGAAGAACTGGAACACGCGAAGAAACGCGGCGCCAACATCATTGCCGAGCTGACCGGCTACGGCGCCACCTCGGACGGCTATGACATGGTCGCGCCTTCCGGCGAAGGTGCCCAGCGCTGTATGAAGCAGGCGATGGCTACCATCCGGGGCAAGATTGACTACATCAATGCCCACGGCACCAGCACCCCGGTTGGCGACGTTGCCGAGATGGGCGCGGTGCGGGCCACCTTCGGTTCCGACATCCCGGCCATTTCCTCAACCAAATCACTCTCTGGTCATTCGCTCGGCGCTGCCGGTGTTCAGGAGGCCATCTACTCGCTGCTGATGCTGCAGAACGGGTTCATTGCCGGCACCAAGAACCTGAACAATCCGGACGAGAAAATCAGCGATATTCCTATTGTAGGCCCTGAAGGTCGGGAAGCCTCGCTGAACACCGTGATGTCCAACAGTTTCGGATTCGGCGGAACCAACGCGTCCCTGGTATTCGAGAAGCTCTGAAACCGCGATGCATAAGGGCCTGCGGGCCCTTATTTTTTAAAAATATATTCTAAGATCATCCAGCTTGATTATTGGCAAAGACGGCCATCCGTATTAAGGTACATAGTTGACATGGATCAAATCGGACGGATTATCACGTATGGCTCAAGCAATTCCGTTTCGTCAGGCATCTCCCCTCAAGGCGTCCTGCCACCAGTGCAGTCTGAGCAACCTGTGCCTGCCCCTGGCAATTGAAGAGAATGACCTCGACCGGCTGGAAGACATTGTCCAGCAGGGGCGGATCTTCAACCGTGGTGAACACATCTTCGACCAGAGCACGCCCTACCGCTCCTGTTTTGCGGTAAAAAGCGGCTCCATAAAGACGTCGATCATTACCGAGAATGGCGAGGAACAGGTGACCGGCTTTTTCATGCCCGGGGAGCTAGTGGGCCTGGACAGCATTGGCAGTGAACACTATGCGTGCACCGCCAAGGCTCTGGAACGGACCAGCGTGTGTGAGTTCCCGATGGAGAAACTGGAGGAGCTGACCGGCAAACTGCCCGAGTTGCAGCACCACATGTATCACCTGATGAGCCAGGAGATCCAGAACAGCCATCAACTGGCCATGCTGCTAAGCAAGAACACCGCTGAAGAGCGCATTGCTGCACTGCTCTTGTCGCTGTCCAGCCGATTCCAGCGCCGCCGTATGTCGCCGACCAACTTCAGTCTGCCCATGGCACGGAACGACATCGCAAACTTCCTGGGCCTCGCCGTTGAAACGGTAAGCCGGGTATTCACGCGCTTTCAGAATCAGGGCATCATCAAGGCCCGGGGCCGGGAAGTCGAACTTCTGGATATCGAAGCCCTGCAAATGGTCAGCCGGGAATTCTCCCGCCAGTGCAATAACTGAGAAACTGCGTTTTGCCCGCCGTTGCCACTAGCCGGCGGGCTCACTCTCCACTTCCCTGCCGTTATTCTTTTTCAGCATCGTCAGCTCATCCACCAGGCCGGAGCGCCAGGGCATCTGCTTGATGCCGAAGGTATTGCGGATCTTGGTGCAGATCAGCGTGGTATTGACCGGCTCAAGATGGCCCCACTCGGGCACCTCGTCCACCACCCGGATCCCTTCGGGAATGCCGGGCAGCCCGGCAATCGCCAGGCCCAGCTCGTAAAGATTGATTTCCTCAGCACCGGCGTACTGATAGGTGCCCCAGACCTCGGCCCCGCAATCAAGTTGCAGAACCACAGCCTCGATTACCCGGGCCAGATCACGGACCGATACGGGTTGCCCCCGGCATCGTCCGGGTAGTGACAGTATTTCACCGGCAGCCGTACTGGCCTGCACCTTCCGGATGAACCGTGCCAGGCTCCAGCCGGTCCGCAGGATAATATGCCGAGGCAACAGGGTCCGCAGGGCCTGCTCGCACTCCCATTGCCAGTTACCCAGCTCATTCACCGGCTGCCCCGGATTGGAAGTGATGTACCCGCTTTGCTTCCGGCCATCGAACACGTAGCAGGAGGACAGCTGGAGCAGTGCCATACCACGATCACGTGCAAACTCGGCCATGGCCACCGGTAGCGAGAATGCCGCCATATGGACGCCCTCAGGATCATTCTCGGCGACCTCCGGATCGGCCATCCAGAGTGCATTTACGATCAGGTCGGTATCTTCGGGAATCCAGTTCTCCAGTGCATCAAGATCGGCGTTGGAGGGATCGCTGACAAGCAAAGGGCTGACGTGCAGGTGCGTTGCCCGCAAGCGCTCCAGCAAAACCTTCCCCAAAGGGCCGTAATCGTGAACAACAAGTACATGCACGAGGATTCAATGCCTCCCGATATCACCGATGTGACGTTATTTCGGAACCGGTCTGGCCAATGGCTTCTGGATTCCGGCGCCTACACTGATGCAGTCTGAATTTAATGCTTTGCTATTTCTTTCAAGAGCATACAACAACAGGAACTGTCATGCTGAAACAACAGAGCCACATTGTGGCGCCGATCCCTGATGAGTTGCGAACCCGGGCCCTGTATACCGTCGGCGAACTGCGCGAACGCGGCAAGGCCGACAAGGAAGCCATCGACAAACTCTTCAACCTGATTGTGGACATGACCGAAGAAGGTCTGGACTTCTTTTTCCTGGAGCCGCTTCGCCGCCTGCATGCCGGCAGCATGATGATGGGCATGGCCAAAATGGGCATCAGCAGCATGCTTAAAGGCAGCAAGATGGTCGTGCACAAGGTGCTCAAAAAGCTGGACGGCCGCAGCCTCGCTGCCATTCTCGACTTTATCGAGGAAATCATTCACGAACCGGAACCGGGCTGAAAAAGCGCGCCACAACGCTACCGGTATTGCCGCGGTACCCGCCCGGTGATGCCGGTCATCAACTCGTAGGAGATGGTGCCGGCACAGGCGGCTACCTCATCGACCCCCACGGTGCGACCCCAGAGTTCAACGCTGTCACCCTCCTTCGCATCGGGTGCATTGGTGAGGTCCACCGCCAGCATGTCCATGGATACCCGGCCAATCAGTCTGATCCGCTGGCCGTTGATCGCCGCAGGCGTATTGGTGCCGGCATGCCGGGGGTAGCCATCACCGTAACCGATCGCGACCATGCCCATCCGGGTGTCCCGATCGGCAACCCAGCTGGCCCCATAGCCAACAGACTCGCCCGCCGGCACCATCCGGGTGCTGATCAACGGCGCCTCAAGCGACATAACCGGCTCGAGGCCAAGCTCGGGACCGGTCGTGCCCACCATTGGTGAGCCGCCATACAACATGATTCCGGGGCGGCTCCAGTCAAACATCGGCTGGCCCGGTCGAAAATGGGCGGCCGAATTGGCAACGCTCTTCATTAAATCCGGGAACGAAGACGTGGCCTTTTCGAACACCGCAGTCTGCTGCGCCGTCATTGCGCTGTCGGGATCGTCGGCGCACGCAAAATGCGTGACGAACCCCAGGAGTTCTGTATCAGCGCTCATGGCCTGTAACCGGCTCATCACCCCGGCCAGTTCGTCCGGATGAAAGCCGAGACGATTCATACCGCTGTTCACTTTCAGCCAGAAAGCGGGCCATGTATCCAGACGCTCCAGCCACGCCAGTTGCTGGAAACTGTGGAAAACCGGCTCAAAGCCACTCCGGGCGCATTCATCGATATCCGCTTCAGCGTGGACACCCTGCAGCAGAACGACCGACTGTATCAGACCTGTTTCCCGAATGGCACGCGCCTCTTCCAGGCAAGCCACTGCGTATTTCGGCGCCAGGCTATCCAGCGCCGAAGCCACCGGCCCGATGCCGTGTCCATAGCCATCGGCTTTCACCACGGCCATCACCCTGGCCCCGCCTGCCCGCCGCTGGGCGGTCTGGAAGTTCCGGCGCAAGGCGTCCAGATCGATCCTGGCAATCGTACTGCGGGGCATCAATACTCCCCGCCGTAGTCGCTGTAATCGCCGTGGGCCAGATCTTCGAATTTCGTGTACTTGCCGATAAACGCAAGCCGTATAGTGCCGATGGGGCCATTCCGCTGCTTACCAATAATGATCTCGGCAATGCCCTTGTCCGGGGTGTCCTCGTTGTAGACTTCATCCCGGTACACAAACATGATGACGTCGGCGTCCTGCTCGATGGCGCCGGATTCCCGCAAATCCGAGTTCACCGGGCGCTTGTTCGGCCGCTGCTCAAGACTCCGGTTAAGCTGGGACAGGGCCACCACCGGGCAACTCAACTCTTTGGCGATACCCTTCAGTGACCGGGAAATTTCCGAGATCTCAGCGGTCCGACCCTCGGTGTTGCCGGGCACCCGCATAAGCTGCAGGTAGTCGACCATGATCAGGCCAATCTTGCCGTCGTTTTCCCGGGCAATACGGCGCGCCCGGGAACGCATCTCGGTGGGGCTCAGGCCCGGCGTATCGTCGATATAAAGCGGCTTGTCTTTCAGAAGGCTCACAGCCGACGTCAGCCGGGGCCAGTCGTCTTCTTCCAGCTTGCCGCCGCGAACCTTGGTCTGGTCAATGCGCCCGAGCGACGAGAGCATACGCATGGCAAGGGCATCCGCCGGCATCTCCATACTGAACACCAGAACCGGCGTGCCGGTGCTGATCAGGGCGTTCTCGACAATATTCATCGCAAAGGTCGTCTTACCCATGGAGGGGCGACCCGCCACGATGATCAGGTCCGAGGGCTGCATGCCCGAGGTCTGCTCATCCAGATCCTTGAAGCCGGTGGTCAGGCCGGTGGTCTGCTCACCCGACTCAAAAAGTTCCTCAATCCGGCTCAGGGTCTTGGCCAGAATGGGGTTGATGGCCTGCGGCCCGGAACCCTCCTTGACCCGCGCTTCGGCAATCTGGAAAACGCTGCGCTCAGCCTCATCCAGAATCTCATTGCTGTTTCGCCCGAGTGGATTAAAGGCCGAATCGGAAATCTTGCCGGACACCTCCACCAGCTGGCGCAGAATGGAGCGTTCCCGGACGATATCGGCGTAGGCACGGATGTTTGCGGCGCCCGGGGTTTTCTCGGCCAGCTCGGCCAGATAGGACAAACCACCGGCATCTTCGATATCACCGGCCCGCTCGAGGAATTCGGCAAGGGTTACCACATCCAGCGGCTCACTCTCACTGGCAAGGCGCTCCACGGCGCCAAAGATCAGCCGGTGGTCCTGTCGGTAAAAATCGGCGGCCGAAATCACCTCGGAGATCTCGTCAAACCGGCGATTGTCCAGCATCAGGCCACCCAGGACTGCCTGCTCTGCTTCGACAGAATGAGGGGGAACCTTGATCCGGCTGGTTTCGAGATCGGTACTCGCGGGCTTCAGATTGGGCTTGGCCATGAACACATCTTCAGTTGCACATCATAACCACGACAGTTTAAGCGACCTGCCGAAGCAATGGGAGGGGGTTACAGGGACTTAACAGCATACCAGAAAGCAACAGGCCCGAAAGCCGCAAGATGCGGTTCGGGCCTGTCAGGTTGGCCGGCACCAGCCTCCAAAGAGGCAGTGGGGCCACCAGCGTATTACCAGAGCCGGGTCAACCCCAGCACCGTTTCCAGAGAAAACGGCTTACTCGGCAACAACCGCCAGCTTGACGCTTACTTCAACGTCGGAGTGCAGCTGAAGCTCGATCTCGTACTCGCCAGTCACCCGGATCGGGCCTTCCGGCAGACGAACTTCGCTCTTCTCTACTTCGGTACCACCGGCAGTGATCGCGTCAGCGATGTCGCGCACACCGATAGAACCGAACAGCTTGCCTTCTTCACCGGCCTTGGAGCTGATGGTGAAAGCGGCACCCTCGAGGGCCTCGGCGCGAGCCTGGGCAGCAGACAGCTTCTCAGCAGCTGCTTTCTCAAGCTCGGCACGACGCTCTTCGAACGCCTTCAGGTTTGCTTCAGTGGCAGGTACAGCCTTGCCATAAGGAAGCAGGAAATTACGACCGTAACCGGCCTTAACCTTTACCTTGTCACCCAGGGAGCCAAGGTTTGCAACTTTCTCGAGCAGAATAACTTCCATCTCGTTAACCTCTTCGTGCTTTATTCAGCCGGCCCGGCAGGGCTTATACGCCTCCGGATATCCAGCCAGCTATCCACAAAAGCCAGAACCACTAACAGAATCATCAGGCTTGGGCCCAAAAGGATCAGCGCTACATAAAACATCGCCAACCAGTTCCCACTGAGCTTTTTCAAACCAACAACGCCGTGCACCAGTGCCAGGCTGGCCAGGAACAGCGGTGTTCCCGCAGCCCAGGCAAGCAACATGGAATTCAGCCCGAGGATCGGACCAACCACCATGGTCACTGCACACAACACCGCAATCGGCGCCGACAGCCGCAGGCTATGGAATTCCTTGCGGAACCCGCCGGGGTTATAAAGCCCCGCCTGCCAGGAGCGCGCCAGCATGGTCATGCCCACACCCGTTGCCAGGTAGGTGCCGGCCATACTCGCGTTCATCGTGTCGCGGATAACCCTGTCGAGGTCATCGCCGAGACTCTGCGCGATTTCGGCATTGTACTGTTGGTAAAAGCTTACCCCGGCCTGGACCAGATCATCCAGCAAGCCCGGGTAGACCACAGGCAACATCAGGCCTGTGACGATTGCGAGAAAGCTTCCCGCAAGCAGGGCTTTTTCCCAGGACTGCGTAGTTCTGATCAGCGACGCCATGAGCATCACCTGGAGCAATACAGCCAGAGCGGTCGGGTCCTGCCCGAAAATGCTCCAGCCAAGCGCCGGAAGTAATGCCCAGAGCCCGATATTGAGCCCCTGACTGATGCCAAGCCTGAGAATAACCAGGCCGACAACGGCTGCGCCAATCCAGAACAACAAGGGCACTGCAGTCGTGACTGCTGCTACCCCGCCGGCCTGGAAGGGACCGCGCATTACATACTGTGCAAGTGCACGCATGGTCCCAAGTCCTGTGTTTCTGTTACTTAGTTATCGTGGCTGTCCGAGTACGGCAGCAGTGCCAGGTAGCGGGCACGCTTGATAGCGGTAGCCAGCTGACGCTGATAACGTGCTTTGGTGCCGGTGATGCGGCTGGGCACGATTTTGCCGGTTTCAGTGATGTAGCCTTTCAGGGTGTCCAGATCTTTGTAATCGATCTCCTTAACACCCTCTGCCGTGAAGCGGCAGAACTTACGACGTCTGAAAAAACGAGCCATAACTTAACTCCTCAACTCCGGTTAATTACTCTTCTTCGTCCTGGGTTTCAGCACGCTGACGTGGCTCGTCAGATTCGGCTGAACGACGCGGGCGATCATCGCCGCCACGACGGTCTTCACGGGACTCGGAAGCTTTCATCGGGGACAGGTCTGTATCCGCACCATCACGGCGCAGGATCATGTCGCGGATGATTGCATCGTTGAAACGGAAGTTGTGAGTCAGCTCGTCCATCGCGGCCTGTGAACATTCAACGTTCATCAGTACGTAGTGAGCCTTGTGAATCTTGTTGATCGGGTATGCCAGGTGACGACGGCCCCAATCTTCCAGGCGATGTACCTTGCCGCCATCTTCAGTGATGACGCCGGTATAACGCTCGATCATCGCGGGCACCTGCTCGCTCTGATCCGGATGTACCATAAAAACGATTTCGTAGTGACGCATGAGTTCTCCCTACGGTTTAAACAGCTTCCTTTTTACCGGTACGGCGTTGAACCCGCGACCGACAAACATGAAAGCAAGGAGTTGACAGCTGCTGCTGCCGGTTTCTTTTTGCTTTATCAATAAGGCTTTACAAGAAAGGCTTGATCAAAAGCTTGGCCCGGTATTGCCTGCAATCAGGCAATACAAAACCACCCCTTAAAAAAGGGGTCACGTATTCTAGGCGGGGAAGGCCCTGTGTGCAAGGGTTAACCAAGCCGCTGGCGCAGTGCTTCGTATAGGCAAACACCCGTAGCCACAGAGACGTTGAGGCTGTCTACGTGGCCGAGCATGGGGATATTGATCAGCTGATCGCAGTGCTCGCGGGTGAGCCGGCGCATACCCTTGCCTTCGGCGCCCATCACTAGCGCTACCGGCCCTTTGAAATCGGCTTGGTAAAGGGTGGCGTCCGCCTCACCGGCGGTGCCAATCAGCCAGACACCCTGATCCTGCAAACTGCGCAGAAAGCGGGCAAGGTTGGTGACTCGCACAAAGGGCACCGTTTCGGCAGCCCCACAGGCGACCTTTCGGGCAACCGGCGTCAGTGACGCAGACTTGTCCTTGGGCACGATAACCGCCTGAACACCAGCCGCATCTGCGGTGCGCATGCAGGCACCAAGATTGTGAGGATCGGTTACGCCATCAAGTACTAGGAGGAACGGCGGTTTGTCACTGGCGGCCAACTGGGCCAGCAGATCATCTTCGGTCCATTCCCGGCTTTCACTGACAGCCGCCACAACACCCTGATGGACACCGGACACCCGCTCATCAAGCTCCTTCCGGTGCACGACCTTCCATTTCACCCCAAGGCCGTCCAGGGTATCGGTAATGCTCTTGACCCGCTTATCCTGCCGGCCGGTCTGAATCCAGACCTGCTGAAAACGCTCAGGCTCGCGCTTGAGGACAGCCTCAACCGCGTGCCAGCCAAACACAAACTCTCCGGACACTGGTTCTGATTCCTGTTACTTGCCTGATTTTCGCGGCTTGGCTTTCTTGTCGTCTTTGCCAGCGCCACTGCCCTTCTTGCCTTTTTTCAGGGCAAGTTTCGCAGCCTTTGCAACCAGCTCATCTCTGGCAGATGGCGTTTCATTATCATCGAAGGCCTCAGGCCCCTTTTTCTTCGATGACGCCGACGCCGGGCGTTTCCTCGGGCGCTTCAGGCCAGGCTCGCCGGGTGACGCACTCTTCTGGCCAGGCTTGGTTCTGCCGGGCGGCTTGCCACCTTTGCCGGGGCCGCGCTTGCCCTTTCCTCGCTCGCCTTTATCTGGAACCTTGAGCGCGTCACGATCTGCCTGTCGATGCACGGGCTCACTGATCAGCTCCAGGTCGATCTTGCGATCTTCCATCCCAACCCGAACGACCTTCACACGAACCTCATCACCAAGCCGGAAGCTCATTGCCGTGCGCTCACCGATGAGGCGATGCTTGGCTGAATCGTGATGGAAGAAGTCACCGCTGAGCGTCGACACGTGCACCAGCCCCTCTATGTAGACGCCAGAAAGCTCCACAAAGAAACCGAAGGGCACAACGGACGCAATGACACCGTCGTACTCCTCACCGACATGATCACTGAGGTACTCACACTTCAGCCAGGCCATGACGTCACGGGTGGCATCATCGGCACGGCGCTCTGCCATCGAGGTATGCTCACCCAGCTGCTCCATCCGGGCCATATCGTAAGGATATTCGGCAAGCTCGGGATCCGGCTTCGGTGGCGGAACTACATCCTTGGAAGGCTGCCCGCCGTGAATAACCGACTTGATGGCCCGGTGATTAATGAGGTCCGGATAACGCCGGATCGGCGACGTAAAGTGGGCATAGCCTGCATAGCCAAGGCCAAAATGGCCACCCTCTTCCGGACTGTAGACGGCCTGGCTGAGCGAACGCAGCATTACCGTTTGGATCACATTGGCATCCGAGCGATCCTTGATACTGTTCAGCAGCTCCTGATAGTCCGCAGACGTGGGGCTATCGCCACCCCCCAATTGCAGACCCAGCTCACCCAGGAACAGCCGCACTGCATTAAGTCGCTCTTCTGACGGGCCATCATGGACCCGGTAGAGTGCCGGCAGTTTGTGTTTTTTCAGGAATCGCGCTGTGGCAACGTTCGCACACAGCATGCACTCCTCGATGATCTTGTGGGCGTCGTTGCGCTGCACCGGAACGATCTCTTCTATCTTCCGGTCGGCGTCAAACACAATCTTGGTTTCGGTGGTTTCGAAGTCAATTGCACCACGCTCGGTACGGGCCTTGCGCAACAACTGGTAGAGGCCATAAAGATTGTGCAACTGCGGGAGCACGTTGGCGTATTGCTCACACAGCTTGTAGCCCTGTTCGGTGTCCGGGTGCTCCAGCATGGTGCTTACCTTGTTATAGGTAAGCCGAGCATGACTGAACATGACCGCTTGATAAAAACTGTAGCTGCTGATATTGCCAGCGGCGCTGATGGTCATATCGGCCACCATGCAGAGGCGGTCGACCCCCGGGTTCAGCGAACACAGGCCGTTGGACAGCTTTTCCGGCAGCATTGGCACAACGTGATCCGGGAAATAAACCGACGTACTGCGGTTTACCGCCTCTTCGTCCAATGGTGTACCTGGACGGACGTAGTGGGAAACATCGGCAATCGCGACCAGCAGACGATAGCCACCACGGGCCCTTGGCTCGCAATACACGGCATCATCAAAATCCCGTGCCGTCTCGTCGTCGATCGTTACCAGCCTGAGATTGCGGATATCCTTCCGGTTGACCTTGTCTTTTTCAGTGACTTCTTCCGGAATTGCGGCTGTTTGCTCACCCACGGCGGGTGGCCAGCTATGGGGAATGTCGTAGGAACGAATGGCAACGTCAATCTCCATTCCCGGCGCCATATGCTCTCCCAGCACCTCAACAACCTTGCCCAATGGCTGGGTGCGTACGGTAGGCTGACGAACAATATCCACCACCACGTACTGGCCATGACGGGCGTTGCCGCAATTTTCCTGGGGAATGAGCACCTCATGGTTGATCCGCGCATTTTCCGGAACCACGAAGCTGATACCGCTCTCCTGGAAAAAACGCCCTACTGTCTGGCTGGTCCGGTATTCAAGAACCTCGACAATCACACCCTCACGTCGACCGCGGTCATCCACCCGATCTACCCGGGCAGCCACCCGGTCACCGTGAAACACCTGTCGCATCTGGCGGGCTGTAAGAAACAGGTCGGAGCCGCCATCGTCCGGCACCAGAAACCCGAAGCCATCCTTGTGTCCGATCACGCGACCGGTAACCAGATCCGCTTCTTCAATGGGCAGGTAGGCGCCACGGCGATTGCAGATCAGTTGTCCATCCCGGCACATGGCGATCAAACGCCGCCGAAGGGCTTCAATACCCTCCTCCGAAGACTGACCAAGCTCGGAACACAATGTTTCATGTGTTGCGGGAGCCCCGCGATCCTTGAGATGCGAGAGGATAAATTCCCGGCTTTGAATAGGATTATCGTATTTTTGGGCCTCACGGCTGGCGTGAGGATCCCGGTCGTTTTTCTTCCTGGAAACCATTCGGATCCTTGTCCTGAGGCTGCACCAACGCGGCACAGTATAGATTCGTTTGCAACGAGTATAACGTTGGGATGGAGGTCCTGCCTATCAACCTGCCCGGAATAGGCATAAATACCTGCCATTCTTTTTGCGAAAAAATGTTTGACAGCCCAGGCCGGAATTATTAAAGTACGCGCCATCGGTTGAGGCACACACCTCAACCTTGGCAGAAACGTTTAGTTTTCAACAAGCTAAGGTTCTGCAAATCACCTGCCGAGGTGGTGAAATTGGTAGACACGCTAGCTTCAGGTGCTAGTGGGGGCAACCCCGTGGAGGTTCAAGTCCTCTCCTCGGCACCATTTCCTCCCTCAGGAAGTGGTAAATTGGCCAACCGGCCACATGTTGACTCCCTTTGAAGCACAGCCAACTCCTGTAACTCCCGTGCACGCGCTCCCTGCAGCCAGAAAAGAATCCGGTTCAATAGTACCTATTCCAGCAGTTCAACCAGATACTCAGACAAACGCTGGTAGCTATACTCCACCCGCGCATACGCGGAGCTGGGAATGCCCTCGAACTCGCGGCCACAGTCACCGCCCGCACTGTATCGTGTCAGGTAGGCATCACGAATAAGATTCGGTTGTTCAGCAACGAAGCCCGGCCCGCCTGCTGTCGGGTAATTCATCACCCACTCGAAACTGCCATCCCCGGTTACCCTGTCTAGCCCAAGACGATCGGGATCGAGGAATCCGTATCGCAGCAGTCGAAGATCCGGTTGCTCCGGGCCGGAAAACTCCCTGCGGTCGAATTCCAGGACGGTATCGGTAAAACCCTCGGGCTGAGGGTCGTAGCCCGAAAACTGGTAAGGCTGAACGCCAGTGACAACCTGATTCGCGTCCACGGCATCCTCTTGCGGGGTGCAGTTACTGATGCCGACCGCAAACGTCACGGCCTCCACCTCACTGCCCTGCTCTGAAAGCCGGTAACCCGGAAACACAGAAGACGAATTCGCCATGTCCGGAACCAGCGTGCGGGTCTTGCCGGCGCCATACTCTGCAACCAGCTCGGCCAGCTCACCACTGTCCTTTGTCCAGCTGTAGGTTACCTCGGGGTTACCGCCGAGCTCAGTCGAGCCTGCTGAAATCCCGCGATACTGATGGCAGGTGGTACTGGTTTCGAAATAGGCAAGGCGGTTGTCCCAGTCGAAAATCAGACGCTCATCCGTTCCGTCTTCATCGAAATTCAAGCGGCTCTGCTCCGACAGTGCGGCAGAGGGTAGCCACTGGGTGTGCAGGTTCGCCATATAACCATTTACACCGATCAGGCGCGCCAACTCCGGCATGGACGGTGACAGACAGCCATTCGCCGAGACGGATAGCAGACGCCCGCTCTCACTGTAATCGAAGGCCAGCTCGGCGGAGATCTGCAGGCCTGAACGATTGGCAGGCAGGGTGTCCTGGTTGGAAGGCTCGGCGTATACCTTCTGGCCGGTGAGCAGCACGGGATCGCTCAATTCCACATCCACTTCGGGCAGGGTCAGGGCGTCGGCATCGACATTGGCAAAGTCACCCTGAGCAGCAGTATCGACCACCGCAATAACGTCCGCGGCATTCTGAATCAGAGAGACGCCCAGCAGAAACGCCGCTTCCCTGCTCAGGAATCGCTCCGTGCCGTCACTGTTCTCTGCTGCCAGCAGGTCGTTGTAGGCCGCGGGGATCTGACTGGCCATGAATCTTGCCAATGCCCTGGCGTAGGCGTGTGAGCGGTCGTCCTGGGCGAGAATGTAATCCCGCACCAGATTCAGGTCCGCCAGGCTGGCAGCAACGCCAGGTGGCGTTTCCAGGAACGAACCCAGCCCGACAACGCCCCGGTAACGGGCCAGTGTTGTCAGTGGCGTGATATTGCGGACACCGGGAGGCGCCGACATCAGATAGGCGCTGGCCACCGGCACCTCGCCGTTGCGTGTTTCCTCAAGGGTTTTACCCGGCAGGGCTACGGCATGTAACGGATAGTCCCTGGGATCCAGGTCCGGGCCCACGGAAGGGGGTAGAACCAACTCCGAGATGTCGATTGTGAAACGGCCACCGGTACCGCTCATTGCCGTGGGCTCACCCGAGGCAAGGGTGACTTCTGCCCCGTTATCCAGTTCGATGACCAGGGGCCCCGGCGTAAACTGGCTGTCGCCATCCATATCCAGCCAGACCCGGGCGTTGTTCAGGTATCCGTCGATAACCTTGCCGGTATAGGGCGCCGGCTCACTGTACTCCACACCATCAAAATCCCGCCCGTCCACGGGCAGTTCATCGGATTCCTCGCCGCAACCGGCCAGAGCGAGGGAGAGAACAGACACAGAGAAACCTATCAGGCGTTTCATCGCGGCAACCGTTTATCCTTGTTAGAGGTTGTGCCGCTACTTTAGGGGATGTGGTGGCCGGAGACCTTGATAGGTTTGGCAATTTGTAAAGTTTGGTAACCAGACGGGACACTCTTCACGACGAACAGCTGTAATGGGAAAACCCGCCGAGATCGAACAGCTCGAAAGGCTTTAGACGGTTGTAGCGATGCTCAACCCCATCCGATTGCTCGTCATAGGGTTGATTCAATACTTTTTGCAGTTCCCTCAGTGGCAGATAATCACCGTCAGCAGCTTGCTGATAGGCCGGAACCACGAACCACTCGCGCATGGTGTATTTCGGGTTCACGAGTTTCATGTCCCGGGAGAGCTCCTCGCGGAGCCGGGAACCGTTGCCCGCTCCGTCGATTTCAATCTGGCATTTCCACTTGGCAAGCCATTCGGACCACCGCTTGAGAAGCCCTTCCGAATCAGTTCCACCTGCTTCATCCAGTGACCTGTAAAAGCTCTGCTTTAGTGGCTCAATATCGTCGGGTACCGAGGACAGCTCACGAAAGAAAATGGTGTAATCCACCGGGGTACGGGTCATCAGCATCATCAGCTCCCGGAAAAGTTCGGCGTCAAAACCTTTCAGCCCCAGTTTCGCTGACCACATCCGTTCCATTTCCGCCTGCATCACCTCCGGAAAACCCTTCTGAATCTCATCGAGCTGAGCCAGTTCCTCTTCATGGCCATTGAGCAGTGGACGGAGGGCCGAGCAGAAACTCTTGAAGTTCTGCTCGGCGGCCGCCGGTTGATTCAGGAAAGCAAAGTGTTGTCCGCCACCGGTCCACGGTTGATAAAACGGCTCAAACACTTCGCAGAAGCCGAAAGGCCCGTAATCCAGTGTGAAGCCGCCAGCGGCGCAGTTGTCGCTGTTGAAATTGCCCTGGCAATAGCCAACTCGGATCCAGCTTGCGACCAGCGAGGCAAGGCGGCCGCGGAACGCCTGTGCAAGCATGACGACTTTGGTGGGAGTCGCGAGCGTCTGGTCAATGACCCCGCTGTACTCCCGATCAATCAGGTGCAGCACCAGCTGTTCGAGCTCTTCGATTGCTCGAGGATGCTCCTGTTTTCTGGCCCTGCGACCAAAGAGTTCAAGCTGGCCAACCCGGATGAAGGAAGGCGCAACGCGGGTGGAAATGGCAACCGGCTCCGAAACGAGCTGGTCGGGATCCCGGGAATGTGAACCCTCGGAGTACCAGGGACGTCGCACCCGCTCCGTTTTCGAGACATAGAGGCTCAGTGATCGCGAGGTTGGCACACCCAGGGCGTGCATGTGCTCTTGCGCCAGGAATTCACGAACGCTGGAACGCAGAACGGCGCGGCCATCGCCACCGCGACAATACGGGGTCTGCCCGCCACCCTTGAGCTGCATTTCCCAGCGCCGACCGTTGAAAACGGCTTCGAGTACCGAAATGGCACGACCGTCTCCGTAGCCGTTGCCGGTCTGAAACGGGCACTGTTGGGTGTATTCGTTGCCGTAGATGGAAAGCGCGTAGCCAGAGGCCCAGCCCAGTTTTCGCATCGGCTCCGGTACAAGCGAGAGGTCGCCGGAGAACATCCGGATAAAGTCGTCGGACTGGGCCAGGCTGTCGGCAAAGCCCAGTTCGCGGAACAAATCCTCACTGTGGGCAACGTATTCAGGGGTTTCGATGGCCGTGGGCCTGACCGGCACATAATGTCCCGAATAAACCTGCCTTGGCTGATGATCCACACCATCGGGAGTGGCATCCGGATCACAGTTCAGACTATCCATGAGGGAATAGTCTGCCATCGGTGCAAGTTCTTCGAGGTTGGTCACTTCGAAACGGGGTTCTCGCGACAACGGCTTGTTCATCTGTGCCTCTCCTGATCAAAGGAAACGGGCAGTGCCAGCACTGCCCTCACTTGCCCTTATGACCAGCCCCCGTGGCGAGGGTTCAGAATGAACGGGCAACGATTTCCTTCATGATTTCATTGGTGCCGGCGTAGATCCGCTGCACCCTTGAGTCCGCCCAGGCCCGTGCGATCGGGTATTCCCACATGTAGCCGTAGCCGCCGTGAAGTTGAACACACTCATCCATCACCTTGCACTGCAGGTCTGTGGTGAGCTGCTTCAGCATCGCCGCGGTGGGGATGTCGAGCTTCTTGTCCAGATGCAGCTCCAGGCACCGATCAGTGAACACCCGGGCAGCGGTAATTTCCGCCTTCATTTCCGCCATCTTGAAGCGGGTATTCTGAAACGCAATCACCGGCTTGCCGAAGGCGTTGCGCTCCTTGACGTAATCCAGGGTCCACTGCCAGGCGGCTTCGGCTGCGGCAACAGCACCCAGGGCCACCTGAAGGCGCTCGGCCGCAAGCTCCTGCATCAGCTGGAAAAAGCCCTGGCCTTCGCCCGGACCGATCAGATTCTTCTCAGGTACTTTCACATCCTGGAAGAACAGCTCGGAGGTGTCCTGGGCCTTCATGCCCACCTTGTTCAGGTTCTGGCCTTTCTCGAAACCTTCCCACGCGGTTTCCACCATGAACAGGCTGATGCCTTTGGCCCCTTCCTTGGGGTCGGTCTTGGCAACAACAATAACCACGTCAGCAAGCTGGCCGTTGGTGATGAAGGTCTTGGAACCGTTCAGCACGTAATGATCGCCGTTTTTCACCGCCGTCGTTTTCACGCCCTGCAGGTCCGAGCCGGCACCCGGCTCCGTCATGGCAATGGCGCCAATCATTTCGCCGCTGGCCAGTTTGGGCAGATAATGATTTTTCAGCTCGTCGGAGCCGTAGTTGAGCACGTAAGGCGCAACAATGTCAGAGTGCAGGCCCCAGCCTATGCCCGTCAAGCCGGCCCTGGCTACCTCTTCGATCAACACCGCGCTGTACCGGAAATCCGCGCCAACACCGCCAAACTCTTCCGGCAGGCATGGGCAAAGGAAGCCCAGCTCACCAGCTTTCTGCCAGAGCTCGCGGCTAACCTGGCCGTCTTTCTCCCACTGATCATGGTAAGGCGTTGCCTCTTGCTCCAGGAACTTGCGGACAGAATCGCGAAAGCCTTCAAGGTCGGCGTCGAAGAGAGTGCGTGGAATCATGGTGAACCTCGGTGAATAACCTGTGTTGTGATTGTCGTTCACCAAGTCTCTGCCCGGAGCCCGGTTTGCTCAATGATGAAAAGCATCAATCGGGCTGGCCAAAACCATCGCTTAGAGCAGCCTCAGCCCTTGCGCTTGTCCTCGGCCCGGGCTTCGCCCCATCGGGGCATCAGGTCCTGGGGCAGGTTCAGATGATCAAGGATCCGGGCAACAATAAAATCCACCAGATCCTCGAGCGACTGGGGCTTGTGATAGAAGCCGGGGCTCGCCGGCATGATGACGGCACCCATGCGGGTCAGTTTCAGCATATTCTCCAGATGCACCTCGGAGAAAGGTGCCTCCCTGGGAACCAGAATGAGCGTACGACGCTCTTTCAGCGCAACGTCTCCGGCCCGCTCAATCAGGTTGTTACTGGCACCGGTCGCCAGGGCCGAGAGCGTTCCGGTACTACAGGGGCAGACCACCAGTGGCGCTTTCTCCCCGGAGCCCGAAGCCGGCGGTGCAAACCAGTCTTCCCGACCAAACACCAGAACCTGCCCCGGTTCAGCGCCCGAGTAGGCAGACAATGTTTCCTGCATCGCCGGCGGCGTTCCCGGCAGTTTCAGATCGGTTTCCGTGGCGATCACCACCTGCGCAGCCCGGCTGACCATCACATTCACCCGGCAGCCTGCTGAGACCAGGCACTGCAACAGGCGCAGGCCATACTGGGCACCGGACGCGCCAGTGAAGGCCAGGTTTACGGTCGTTGGCCGGTTATGGTCGTTGGTCATGAATATCGCCACTTGTCAGTCAGGGGGAGTCGCCGGTTGCGCCGGATCAGCCACGGATACGCTCAAGCTCGGCAATAAGTTTACCGTGAATACCACCAAAGCCGCCGTTGCTCATGATCACAATGTGGCAGGGGCTGGGAAGATCTTCCAGGGTGCGCGCCAGCAAATCTTCCACTGTGGCCTCCACCCGGTGTCGATCGGAACCGGCATTCAGCGCCTGCCAACCGGCAATCAGTTCGGGCAGCCACTCCATGTCATTCAGGTTCGCCCACAGAACCCGGTCCGCGATTTCCGCGCTGGGCAGCAGTGTCTGCTGGTGGACGCCCTGCTTCATGGTGTTCGAACGAGGCTCGATCAATGCCAGGATAGGTTCATCACCCACCTGGTTGCGCAAGCCCTCAAGTGTGGTGGCAATGGCGGTGGGATGATGGGCAAAGTCGTCGTATACGCGCACCCCGTCTATGTCCGCCAGCAACTCCATCCGCCGTTTGACGCCGGAGAACCGGCACAGGGCGGCCACCGCATGGTCTGGGGTGACGCCCACGTGACGGGCGGCAGCAATGGCAGAAAGAGCATTGCGGACATTATGAAGACCGGTCTGATCCCACTTCAGCGTTGCCACCGGCTGTTCGTGGTGAATCACCAGAAACCGGCTGCCATCCTCCGATAGCAGCTCGGCCCGCCAGTCCGACATGCGCGGGGTCTCGCTGCCAATGGCGGTGTCCTGAACCGGGCTCCAACAACCCAGTGCCAGGGCATTGTCCAGGTGGCCATCCACCGCGGGACGGATAATCAGGCCCTGGGAAGGGACGGTCCGGACCAGATGATGAAACTGCCGCTCGATGGCCTCGACGTTTTCGAAAATATCGGCGTGATCAAATTCCAGATTATTCAGGATCAGGGTATGGGGGCGGTAATGGACGAACTTGGAGCGCTTGTCGAAAAAGGCGCTGTCGTACTCGTCCGCCTCGATCACAAAAAAGTCGCTGTTGCCCAGACGCGCCGACACGGGAAAGTCCCGGGGAACACCGCCCACCAGGTATCCTGGTTCAAACCCGGCCTGATCCAGGATCCAGAGCAGCATGGACGTGGTTGTGGTCTTGCCGTGGGTACCGGCTACCGCCATGACCCAACGGTGCCTAAGCACCTCGCGGCTCAGCCACTCGGGCCCGGACATGTAGTCGATATTGCGGTTGAGCACCGCTTCGACTTCCGGATTGCCGCGGGACATGGCGTTACCGATGAGCACCAGGTCCGGTTTCGGCTCCAGGTGATCCGGGCTATACCCTTCCATCAGACTGATACCCTGAGCCTCCAGCTGGGTGCTCATGGGTGGATAAACACCCTGATCGGAGCCTGTCACGGTATGGCCGAGTTCCCGGGCCAGAACGGCCAGGCTGCCCATGAAAGTGCCACAGATTCCGAGGATATGAATGTGCATTCCGCAACTGCCCTCTGAGTTGAAACCCGACAAGCCTCCCGTATCCGCCCCACCCCGTCAAGAGCCACGCTATCCGCAATCCTGCTCATGAAAATTGCCGTCGATTGGCGTATCATCTGCGCCATTGTCGAACCAGCAGGAGGCTCCAGCCCGAGATGGCCATCAAGAATGCATTCTACGCTCAGTCCGGCGGTGTCACCGCCGTCATCAATGCCAGTGCCTGTGGCGTCATCCAGACCGCCCGCAAGCATCCGGACAAAATCGGCAAGTTGTTTGCCGGACGCAACGGCATTATCGGGGCGCTGAAGGAAGAACTGATTGATACCAGCCTCGAAAGCGACGATGCCATCCAGGCACTGATTCACACCCCGGGCGGCGCCTTCGGCTCCTGCCGTCACAAGCTCAAGAACATTTCCGAGAACCGGCGCGAGTACGAACGCCTGATCGAGGTGTTCCGGGCCCACGACATTGGCTACTTCTTCTACAACGGCGGTGGGGATTCACAGGACACCGCCTACAAGGTTTCCCAGATTGCCGACAAGATGGGCTACCCAATTACCTGCATCGGCGTGCCCAAGACCGTGGACAACGATCTGCCGTTCACCGACTGCTGCCCGGGCTTCGGGTCGGTTGCCAAATACATTGCCACGTCCACCCTGGAAGCCAGCCTGGACATCAAGTCCATGTGCGAAACGTCCACCAAGGTGTTCATCCTGGAAGTAATGGGGCGCCACGCCGGCTGGATTGCCGCATCCGGCGGCCTGGCCGGACAGGGCGAGGGCGAACCGCCCCACGTCATCCTGTTCCCGGAAATCCCTTTTAATCGCGACGCCTTCCTTGAGCGCGTGGATCATTGTGTGAAGGAATATGGCTACTGTGTAGTCGTGGCCTCCGAAGGTGCCCAGTACGAAGATGGTCGCTTCCTGGCGGACGCCGGAGCCAAGGACGCGTTTGGCCACACCCAGCTGGGCGGTGTTGCTCCGGCCCTGGCCAATATGGTCAAGCAGGCCCTGGGCCATAAATACCACTGGGCCGTTGCCGACTACCTTCAGCGCAGTGCCCGCCACATTGCCTCCGCCACCGACGTGGAGCAGGCCTATGCGGTTGGCAAGGCCGCCGTGGAAATGGCACTCGACGGCAAGCAGGCTCTGATGCCCACGATCGTCCGCGAACAGGGCAAACCTTACGTCTGGAAGATCGGTGAGGCCCCGCTGAGCGAAGTGGCAAACCAGGAGAAAAAGATGCCGATCCACTTCATCACCGACGATGGCTTTGGTATCACCCAGGACTGCCGGGACTACCTGGAACCTCTGATTGCCGGTGAGAGTTTCCCGCCATTCGATAACGGCCTGCCGCGTGTTGCCAAACTCCAGAACACGCTGACCGAGAAGAAACTGAAGACCGAGTTCCAGCTGTAGCCGAACGAACAGCGTACCGGAAAGCAAAAAAAGCCTGACAGAGTAGCTCTGTCAGGCTTTTTCATTGTTCAGACACTACACGCAGATGATTAGCGGGCCAGCTCCGATTGCTGGTCGCGCATGTAGGCGTAGAACTGATCAAACCCACCCACGTACTGGTTGCCCACCAGGATCTGCGGCACGGTATAAACCGGCCGGCCAATCTTGTCCGCGATATCCTGCTTGCTCATGCCCTTCTCGATCATATCGACCCAGACGTAGGGAATGTTCCTGGCCTCACACAGGCGCTTTGCCTGAACGCAGAAACCACAACTCGAGCGGCCATAAATCGTGACCTGCTCCATAAACACCTCCCTAAAGTCTCTGGCTGTATGTTTCAGGACTGAAATCCTATGGCTGAATGATGGCACGGCGCACGCTAATTTAAAATTGATGCTTTGAATCGCCACCATAGTAGCCGCCCATCATGTCCTCAGGCGACCGAGCTCCCGCTCCAGAACCTGCACTTCATTGTCCAGGGCCTGACCACTGCCTTTGACGCGACCAGCAAGTTCCCGGAGATCGTTGGCGGCGTCACCGATATGAGTGAGGTTGCGATTGATTTCCTCGCTCACCGAGCTTTGCTCTTCCGCTGCGGTCGCCACCTGGGTCACGTGTTCGACAATGGTTCCGATCCGCTCGACAACCGTGGCCAGGGAATGGGCCGCCTCCTGGGTGCCATCCACCGCCGAGGTGGCGCGATCAACACCGCTCTGGATCACCGAAACCGCCCCGTTCACATCCTGCTTGAGACCGTCGATCATGGTGCTGATTTCATCGGTGGATTCCCGCGTCCGGGAGGCAAGGGTTCGGACCTCATCGGCGACAACGGCAAAGCCGCGCCCCTGCTCACCGGCCCTTGCCGCCTCAATGGCGGCGTTAAGCGCCAGCAGGTTGGTCTGTTCTGCGACGCCACGGATGACATCCAGGATCCGGTTGATGTCCTCACTGCGATTGGCCACCTGGCCGATCGCAGTGCTGGCCTCGCCCATATCATTGGCCACCGCGCTCACGCCGTTGACTGCGGACGACAAGGTGTCCTGGGTAAAGCGGATGCCGTCCTGGGCCATCCGGGCATTGTCCGCCGCCTCGCCGGCAAATCCCGCGACCTCACCGGCAGCGACAGACATTTCGTTCATGGCGGTCACCACGCTGTCGATGTCCTGATGTTGCCTGCCGGTCTGCTCATCGGTCTCAACCGCAATACTTCCGACATCCCTGGCCTGTTCGCGGACCTTGGCGTTTACGTCCTTCAGGTCGTTGATCATCTCTCTCAGCCTCGCCAGGAAGGCATTGAATCCGCCAGCCAGCTCGATCAGCTCGGCGTGGGTGTCGATTTCCAGCTCACGGGTAAGGTCCCCTTCGGCACTGGCCAGGTTCTTCATGCGATCCCGGATCTCATCCAGCGGGCGGGTCACCGAGCGGACCAGGAGAACGAGGGCGACAACAGCAAGAACCACGACACCGATGCCTACCAGGGTCTGGCGGGTCGCGGTTGCGGCCACTTCGTCTGACAGCAGGCCCGTGATTTCGGAAACGCTGGCAAGCGCGGCATCTCTTGGCAGTTCAATCAACAACGACCACTCGGCATCGGGCAGACTGATTTCGACGGGATAGGCCACGGCCAGGGTCTGGCCGTCATCGAAGGTCCCCCCACCCTGATGCAGTCCTGAGAAGGTATCGCCATGCTCCGGCAAAGCTTCCTGGAGGGGCCGACCAAGATGAGCCTCATAATGACTGGATGCCGCGATAAGACCCTGCTCGCTGATCAGCGTGACCCGGGACTTGCCGTCAAACAGTTCCTTGCTGACACCGGAAATGGTTCTTTGCAGTGTCGAGAGATTGATATCGACGCCCACCACGCCGGCGAATGCCCCGTCGTCCAGAATCGGAACCACCAGGCTGGTCATCAGCTCGGAATAGCCCTCACTGATTTCGTAATCATAGGGCTCCATGATGCAGGGTGCCCTGGTGTCCCGCGAGCACAGATACCACTCGGCTTCCCGAATCCCGAATTCGTTCAGACTATCCAGATACTTCGTAGCCGGGTCCTCGGTGCGGCTGAAGTGAACCTTGCCCTCCGGATCCCGGTAGTAATAGATTTCCAGGGTACCCTCGTCGCTGCTGTGCTCCTCAACACCACCGGTGAAATAGCGATCCTGCCCATCATAGCCATCCGGCTCGAACTGGGCGTATATCGAGCTCAGACTTTTCTGCTCCTCAAGCACGGCGCCAACAGTCTCCTGTAGGGCCGTCCTGCTGATTCGACCGGAACTGTCGGACTGAATATTTCGGGTAATGACATTGCGGACGACTTCCGGGGTCCGAAAGGCAGTTGCAAACTGACCACTGACCAGCTCGCCGAACTTGCCAGCGGTTGCGCTGAGCTGATCCATTACAATGCCCTGCACCGTATCCCGGGTCTCGACACTCAACCTCTTCTCCATGGCTCCGAGAGACAGCTGGGCAGTCACCACGATACTGATGCCCATTATCAGAAGCAGGGACACAACGAGGGCGTAGAGCTTGAAGCGGAGCGATAACTGTTTCATGGTGAAGGCGGACCTGCGGGGAGTTGGAGGTTCATTCTATTTTAGAGCACGGAGGGGCCGGTGGCCTACCTGACGCTATTTCTGACCGCGTTCGCCGCTGCCACGCTGCTGCCCGCTTACTCGGAAGTTCTGCTGGGCACGCTGATAACACAGGGTTACTCCTGGTGGTGGCTGTGGTTCTGGGCAACACTGGGTAACACGCTGGGCTCGGTCGTTAATGGAGTTATCGGCCGGCAGGTAGATCGCTTTAAGCATAAACGCTGGTTTCCGATCAGCGAGATGCAATTGCACAAGGCGAGGAACCGCTTTAACCGATATGGCCAATGGTCTCTGCTGATGGGCTGGCTGCCTCTGGGCGGCGACGCGCTGACCCTGGTTGGCGGGATCATGCGCGTGCCGTGGCTCAATTTTGTGATACTGGTAGGAATTGGCAAGGGGGCCCGCTACGCCTTTGTGCTCTGGCTCGTCGCGGAGGCGTCCGGTGCATCGTCACCTTCACCGTAGAGGTATTTCCGAAGCAGCGGCTCGCCGTTAAATTCGGAATTCAGAACCGCAACGAATGTGTAGACCCCGATCAGTTTACGGTTAAGGAACACGAACTCCTTCGGGGGCACGCGGAAATAGCGACTGATCGCCGACCGGGCCGCCTGACGCGCCACCCGGGACGGCAGTTCACTCTGCTTCCAACGATACTGGCCATGGCTGTTTACTGCATAGTCTGGCCAGGAATCCTTGTCGCTGGAGAGCGGTTCAAGCACCGACATGCAGACCTGGCCAAACTTCTCCAGTACCTCCTCCGGCCACTCGGTGCTCATGAAACGCAGCTTCACGCCACCATCGATTACCGCATCGAGGTCGTTCTCGTAGGATGCCTTGATCATCTGGATGACCGGTTTGAGAAACTCGTCCGAGTAGGACTGCACGGCGCCGAAATCGAGGAGGACGATACGGTCGTACCCCGGGTCATCCCCTTTTTCCCCGGCAATCCGGATGCGGTAGTTGCCGAAGTTAGGATCGGTCTGTATTTCGCCCCAGATGAACAATTCCCGGAAAAACAGCTCCAGGGCGGCCTTGCCAAGGGCACTGCGACGTTCCAGCGGGAGGTCCCTGACCGACTGGGAACTGACCGAATGCCCGTGTTCGTAGGTTGAACAGATAACGTGCTCGGTTGAAAACTCCGGCAGGACCCTGGGCACAATGAACCTCGGATCCGATGCCAGCATGTTGCGGAATTTCTCGGTGGTCTTCGCCTCAAGGCGATAGTCCACCTCCCGATGCATCATCTGCCGGACTTCCTCCAGCCAGTCATTGAACTCGGGGCCAAAACTGACCAGCCTGGCCACTCGCAGCAACTGGGCGACAGCATTCAGGTCGCTGTCTACCGCGTCGGCAACGCCCGGGTATTGCACCTTCAGCACCAGCTCCAGGCCGTCACTGCGGCGCCAGGCCCGGTGGACCTGCCCCAGCGATGCAGCGCCAATAGGCTCGGGCTCTACATCCAGTTGCGCCAGACGCTCCGCGCCCAGCTCGTCTTTCAGCACACGCTCGATAGCCGGCCATTCCAGAGAAGTGGTCTGATCTTCCAGGGTGTGGAGCGCTTCGGTGACTTCCTCGGGCAAAAAATGCTCGCCGTACAGAGCCATAACCTGGCCAATCTTGACCACGCTGCCCTTTAACTTGCCCAGTTCATCCACCAGGAACCGGGCCTGGCTCGAAAGCATGGCGCGGTGACGTTTTTCCCGGTTTTCCCGAGTGCTGAACCAGTTGGTTGCCATGTGTGAGGCCATACGGGTACCGGCAAACAACCCGGCACGGGTCAGACTCAGCCTGCGCTCGAAACTGCCTGTCTTGATGCGGGAAACCGAATTTCCTGAACGTCTGGAAGACATAGTGACCTGTTCGGATCAGAGAATTTCACCACGTTTGGCGGCTTACACCATTATACGGATAGTCAGGGGAGCTGACCTAACCGAGTCGACCGGCCTGCCGCGGCCACGGGGCCAATGCGCCAGCCCCGTTGCCGGTTTACATCTGCACAACCGGATCGTTTACGTTTCGACACAGTTTTCGCCGGGAAACCGGTCTAGTATTTCTAGATACGTAAGGTCCAACAACGACTATCACAACAACAAGATCTGAAAATGCCGCAAACAGCAAGAAAAACGCCGGATACGGAGCTGTCGCAGTTCCGGGTCAAGGGCGAGATTCCTGTCCCGATCCTGATCAACTGGCTGACCGCTGTTGCCGTTCCCCTGCTCTGTTTCTTTGCCTGGCGCTCCAGCCTGCAGAACGACCCGATCACGCCGCCACTACTGGTTGGCTTCGCCGTTCTTCTTGCCGTCAACTCTGTGAGCTACCTGCTCTTCGGTAACAAGACCCTGCAGCGTCGCGGCTTCATAACCCTGATTACGGTGCTGTTCACCTACCTGGCTATCAACGCGGTAGAGGACGGTTCCGCCATTATCTGGTTGTTTGCCTACCCGCCCATCATTTTTTACATCAGCGAATCCCGGGTTGGGTTGCTCGCCTGCTGTGGCGGGTTCGCCGCCGTCATCTTCCTGTTCAGCCCACTGGGGGATTTCCTGTTCGAGCCGCCGCACAGCACCAGTTTCAGAATCACCATGATAGCGGTGCTGGGTTTTGAAATGGTCACCTGTTACATCCTTGACCAGAGCC